>JBOIGD010000117.1:0-15140 GCA_050742615.1 Casimicrobiaceae bacterium
ATGATGATGCCGCCGAGGTTGCGCAGACGGAGCTGGCGCGCTGCTGCCTGCGCCGCCTCGAGATTCGTGCGGAACACCGTCTCCTCGAGATTGCGCGTACCGAGAAAGCCGCCGGTGTTCACGTCGATGGTCGTCATCGCTTCGGTCTGGTCGACGATCAGGTAACCGCCGGATTTCAGGTCGACGCGGCGCGCCAGCGCCTTTTCGATTTCGTCCTCGACGGAGGCGAGGTCGAACAGCGGGCGCTCGCCGGCGTAATGCACGATGCGCTCGGCGATCGCCGGCGTGTACTGTTCGGCGAAACTGCGCATGCGTCCGTAGGTTTCGCGCGAATCGACCTGGATGCGCGACGTTTCGTCGTTGACCATGTCGCGCAGCACGCGCTGCGCAAGGTGCAGGTCCTGGTACAGCAGCGCCGGCGCGGGCAGCGTCGTCGACCGCTCGGTCAGGTCGCGCCACAGCTTGGTCAGGTAGTCGACGTCGGTGCGCATTTCGCGCTCCGTCGCGGCTTCCGCCATCGTGCGGATGATGAAGCCGCCGGATGCTTCCTCGGGCAGCAACGCCGTCAATCGCTCGCGCAACTGCACGCGCTCGGCTTCGTCCTCGATGCGCTGCGAAATGCCGATGTGCGAATCCTGCGGCAGATAGACCAGCAGGCGGCCGGCGAGGCTCACCTGCGTCGACAGTCGCGCGCCCTTGGTGCCGATCGGATCCTTGATCACCTGGATCAGCAGCGACTGCCCTTCGTGCAGAATGCGTTCGATTGGCCTGTTTTCGTTGCCGTTCTGGCGATGCTCCCAGATGTCCGCGATATGCAGGAAGGCGGCGCGCTCCAGGCCGATCTCGATAAATGCCGATTGCATCCCCGGCAGCACGCGCGCGACGCGCCCCAGATAGACGTTGCCGACCAGGCCACGGGCGCTGGCGCGCTCGATGTGCAGTTCCTGCACGACGCCCTGTTCGAGCATCGCGACACGCGTCTCCTGCGGCGTGACGTTGATGAGGATGTCGTGACTCATGGCGAGAGCGCGCTGCGAGGATGCCGCCCGGACCCCGGCCGAGCCCTGTCGCGACTGCGCGGTGACGGAAGATTCGGCTGTCGGCGCCGGATGGGCAAGCGGAGTGTACAGCAGGTCGCCGGGCGCGTTCATATCAGGTGGAATCCGACCTTGCCGAGAATCTCCGCCGTCTCGTACAGCGGCAGACCCATGACGCCGGAATAGCTGCCCTCAAGGCGGCTGACGAAGATCGCGGCGCGGCCCTGGATCGCGTAAGCGCCTGCCTTGTCGAACGGCTCGCCGGTCGCGATGTAGCGTTCGATCTCGTCGTGCGCGATGGCGCGGAAGCTGACGCGCGAGATCGAGAGGCCGAGGACGATCTGCGCGTTCCAGCGGATGGCCACCGCGGTCATCACCTCGTGCGTGCGGCCCGACAGCCGTGCCAGCATCGACCCTGCTTCGGCGGCGTCATCGGGCTTGCCGAGCACGGTGCCGTCGACGATCACTTCGGTGTCCGCGGCAAGCACGGGCTTCGGCGGCAGCTCGCGGCGGCCCATGCGGTGCCAGCCGACCGCGGCCTTGGTGCGCGCGACGCGCTTGACGTATTCGACCGGAGCCTCGTCCTTGCGCGGCACCTCGACGATGTCGCGCCGGCGTCCCGGCGCCTCGCGCAGCAGGAGCTCCTCGAATTCGACGCCGATCTGCCGCAGCAGTTCCTGCCGGCGCGGGCTTCTCGAAGCGAGGTAGACCGACGGACGCTCGGTCAGCATGAACAGTGTGCTCATTCGCGATGGTACGGATGCCCCGACAGCATGCTCGCCGCGCGGTAGAGCTGCTCAGCCAGCAGCACCCGTGCGAGCCCGTGCGGCAATGTTAGCGCGGAAAGTGCCATGACGGCAGCGGCGTTGCGCTTGACCGCGGGATCGAGTCCGTCGGCGCTGCCGATGACGAACGCGACCGCGAGGCCGCGATCCCGCCAGCCGACGAGCTTTGCGCCAAGCTCGATCGTCGTCCAGGGTTCGCCGCGCTCGTCGAGCGCGACCACGTGATGGCCGCGGGCTGCCTCTCCGATGCGCGCCGCCTCGGCGGCGAGGATCTGCGGCACCGTCCTGCCGCGGTTGCGCGGCTCGGGCTTGAGCTCGACCAGTTCCAGCGCGAACTCGCGCGGCAGCCGGCGCGCGTATTCATCGTACCCGGCGGCAATCCACGCGGGAAGCCGCGCGGCCAGCGCGACGATGCGCAGCTTCATCGTGTGTCGGCGCGGCGCCGCAGCCCACCGGTGGCAGGCGGCATCCTGCCAGCGAGCTTCGGAACGGCGCTAGGCCGCGACGGAGCGCGCCCGGCGCCGCAGCGCGGGCGGCGTCCAGAGTTCCTCGAGGTTGTAGTAGGCGCGCACGGCCGGCTGCATGACATGCACGACGATGTCGCCCGCGTCGACCAGCACCCATTCACCCGATTCTTCGCCTTCGACGCCGACGATGGTCGCGCCGGCCGCCTTGAGCGAGTCGCGCACGTGGCGCGCCAGGGCGCCCACCTGCCGGGTCGAGTCGGCGGTGGCGATGATCAGCGTGTCGTACAGGCTGGTGAGTTTGCGGACATCGAGTACGGTGATGTCGCGCGCTTTGATGTCTTCGAGAGCGGTGATTGCAGTCTTTTGAAACTTGTTAGCGCGCATCCGGGACGGATCGATAGAGTTGGTTGCGTTCAATATAAGCCAGAACCGTTGCGGGAAGCAAACCACGAATTAGCGCCCGTTCTTCCGGCCCTCCGGCGAGCGCCGCGCGCAGCGCGGTTGCCGACACCGGCTGCGGCGTCACCGCCTGCCGGATGATCGCGCCGGCGAGCTGACGCGACAGTCGCATCGGATCGGTCGTCAACCGCCGCTCCCACTGGATCTTCAGCGGCGCGCCCAGGGCGTCGAGCGAAAACGGCGTGCCGGGACGTTCGACGACGATGAAGTGCGCCAGCGTGAACAGCTGCTCCCAGCGATGCCACGCCGCGATCCCGGCGAAGGCGTCGCTGCCGATGATCAAGGCCAGCGGCCGCGCCGGGTAGTCGTCGTGCAGCTCCTGCAGGGTTTGCACCGTATAGCTCGGCCCGCGCCGCCGGATCTCGCGATCATCGGCAACGAGCCCGGGAAATTCCGCGCAACCTAGCACGGCCATCGCCAGTCGAGCGTCCGCCGGCGCCGCCGGGGGTGGACGCAGCGGCGGAACGCCGGCGGGAATCAGGCGCACCTCGTCGATGCGCTGCGCGACGCGTACCTCGGCCGCGACGCGCAAATGCCCGTAATGGATCGGGTCGAACGTGCCGCCGAGGATGCCGAGCGGCCCGCTCATCGCGCTGACGCCTCCGCCCGGGCCCGCGGCCGCCGGCGCTCAGGCCGCATTGCGTCCCGCGCCGACGACCCGCGTTTCCTCCAGGTCGAGATCGACCTGGAGTCGCCGCAGCACTTCGTCGTTGATGATGTCGGTCTCGCGCATCTGCATCAGCTCGGCGCGTTCGGCGGCGATCGTCGCCAGCCAAATCCGGCGCTGCGTGGCGAATTGCGCGTCGAGGCGCGTCTTGCGCTCGGCGTCGGCCGAGTAGCGTTCGAAACGCTGCTCGTATTGCGCGAGCAGCGATTTGGCGAACGCCGTCTCGTCGCCAGTCTTCAGCGTGGGAATGCGCTTGCGCAAGGCGTCGATCGCGGCCTGCGCGGTGGCGATGCGGGCCGCGCGCTCCTCGCGCTCGGCGATGCGGTCGCCGCGAATGTCCAGCCAGCGAATCAGCAGCGGCAGGCTCAAGCCGTTGGCCAGCAGCGTGACGATGATCACGCACGCCGCCAGCAGGATGATCAGCTCGCGCCCGGGGAACGGCGCGCCGGTGGAAGTCGCGAACGGTATCGACAGGGCCGCCGCCAGCGTGATCGAGCCGCGTATGCCCGCCCATCCGGTGAAAAACACCGCACGCGGGCTGTGGATGCCCTCGCGCTCGCGGACGCGCTTGGACAGCAGCAGCGGCAGGTACGCGGCCGGGAACACCCATACGATCCGCAGCGCGATCACCGCCGCGGAAAGCGCCATCGCATAGCCGGCGAGCTCGAGCGCGCTCGCCCGCGACAGCGCCCCGATGATCGAGTGCAGCTGCACCCCCAGCAGCACGAACACGAGGCCGTTGAATGCGAACAGGACCATCCGCCACACTTCCCAGGAGTGCGCCCGCGTGGCGGCGTCGAGGTGGCGCAGGTCGTGCGCGCCCGCGTAGAGCCCGGCGCCGACGACCGCCAGAATGCTGCCGACGCCGAGCGCTTCTGCCGCGAGGTACGCCGCATAGGGCGTCAGCAGGGAAATCACCGTCTGGATCGTCGGATCATCGGCGCAAAATCGCCGCAATCCGACCCGCGCCTGGCCGATCGCCCAGGCAATCGCCAGCCCGAGCAGGAATCCGCCGCCCGACGCGACGAAAAACTCGAGGATCGCGCCGCTCCAGCTGAACGCGCCGGTCATCGCCGCGGCGATCGCGAACTTGAATGCGATCAACCCGGACGCGTCGTTGATCAGGCTCTCGCCGTCGATGATCGTCGATACCCGCGAAGGAATCGACAGCCTGCTGGTAATCGCCCGGACCGCGACGGCGTCGGTAGGCGAGATCACCGCGCCGAGCGCAAACGCCGCCGCCAGCGGCAGATCGGGGATCAGCCAGTGCATCAGGTAACCGACGGCCACGACCGTCAGGAACACCAGACCGAAAGCGAGCAGCAGCACCGGCCGCATGACCTTGAGCAAATCGCGCTTGGGTATCAGCCAGGCATCGGAGAACAGCAGCGGCGGAATGAACAGGAGAAAAAAAATGTCGGGCTCGATCCGCAGCGAGCGATACCCGGGAAGAAACGACAGGCACACGCCGCCCGCGACGAGCAGGACCGGCAGCGGCGCACCGACCCACTTGCCGATCGCCGCCACCGCGGCGACCGCGAGCAGCAACGCCAGGGTGATGTCGATCAGCTCCATGCGGCAATGTTAGCCTAGCGCAGCCTCTGGTGTTCGATGGACCCGCGAATCGGCGGCGCGTTCAGAACCGGCTGCCCGGTGTGGCGAGGAAGGCGACTTCCTCCGGCGTCGACGCGCGGCCGAGCAGGGCATTGCGATGCGGAAAGCGGCCGAAGCGGTGGATGACGGCGGCATGCTTCTCCGCCCATTCGAGCGGCCCGGCGAGCCCGTCTTCGTCGCGCAGGCGCGCGAACAGCGCCAGCGAGCGCTGCTGCGCAGCGGCCGACTCGGCGTGCTCGAACGGCATGTACAGGAACCAGCGCTCGACCGGGATCAGCTCCCGATCCTGCCGCTGATCGACCGCGGCGCCGGCGGCCGCCAGCGCCAGCGCGTCGCCGGCGAACGCCCGCGCCGAGTCGCGGTAGCAGTTGCGCGTGAACTGGTCGAGCACGAGCACTCGCGCGAGCGTCGCGCGCGGCGAGGTCCAATCGTCCAGGCCGCTGGCGAGCGCGGCCGCCAGCGTCGCGTCGAAGCGGTCGCGGATCTCGCCGTCGAAAGCGGGATCCTTGCGAAACCACTGCTCCCGCGTCGTGCCGTACGCCGGGGTTCCCGGCGCGCCGAACCAGAAGTCGAGTACGTCCTGCGCCGCGTGCTCTTTCATGCTCCGCTCGTCGTGGGATGGAAGCGCTGATATAGTGCCGAACCGCGCGCAATGCAAGGGCGCGCCGACCAACGCCACCGCATCGATCGTCTGCCGCAGCCATGCGAACCTCCTATCGCGATATCACGCTGCTCGCGTGCTGCCAAGGCCTGCTGCTGGTCAACAACTCCGGGCTCACCGCGATGAGCGGGCTGGTCGGCTACGCACTGGTCGCTGACAAGACGTTTGCGACGCTGGCGCTGACGACCTACGTGATCGGATCGGCGTGCGCCGCGATGCCGGCCGCGCTGTGGATGGCCAGAGTGGGACGCCGGCGCGGCTTCATGACCGGAGCGGCTTTCGGCATGGCGGGCATCGCGACGTGTGCGCTGGCATTGTGGTGGCGCGACTTCGCGCTTTATTGCGCCGGCACCGCGCTGTCCGGCGTCTATACGGCGTTCGGATTGCAATACCGTTTCGCGGCCGCCGAGGTCGCCGCCCCGGCGTTCAAGTCGAAGGCGATTTCGCTGGTCCTCGCAGGTGGCGTCGCCGGCGGCTTTCTCGGGCCCGCCGCGAGCAACCTCGCCAAGGATCTGCTCCCGGTACACTTTCTCGGTTCGTTCGTCGTGCTGGTCGGCGTGGCGCTGCTCGCGCTCCTCGTGCAATCCCGCGTCGACGTGCCGGCGCCGGCGCCGGTCGAGCGCGGCGGCGGCGGGCGTCCGCTGTCGCAGATCATGCGGCAACCGACGTTCATCGTCGCCGCGCTGTCCGGCGCCCTCGGCTACGGCGTGATGAATCTGCTGATGGCGGCGACCCCGCTGGCGATGAGCTTCTGCAGTCATCCGTACTCCGCGGTGGCGATCGTGTTCGAATGGCACATCGTCGGCATGTATGCGCCGGGCTTCGTCACCGGTTCGCTGATAGCGCGCTTCGGCGCGCTCAGGGTGATCGCGGCCGGAGCGGGACTGATGGCCCTGTGCATCGCGGTCGCCCTGTCCGGCGTCGCGGTGTGGCAGTTCTGGACGGCGCTGCTGCTGCTCGGGATCGGATGGAATTTCATGTATACCGGCGGCACGACGCTGTTGACCGAGTCGTACACACCGGCGGAAAAAGCGAAGACGCAGGGCGCCAATGATTTCCTCATCTTCGCGGTGATGGGATTGTCGTCCTTTTCCGCGGGCGCGCTGGTCAACGCGGCGGGTTGGCAGCAAATGAATGCCGGGTCGCTGCCGGTGGTGCTCGTCGTCGTCGCCGCGGTGGCGTGGCTCGGGTGGCGCCGCCGGGCAGCGCTCGGCGCCGCGCACGCCGACTAGCACGATAAACGATCTCGGTAGGACCTGTGCCGCATTGGGCCGATCGATCGCTTCGGGCGGCCGTCGAGGAGAGGCCGTCAGGGCGCCCGCGAGCCGCGAGCCGGCGCCAGTGGAAATTTCCAATAGACCTCGTCGATGGTTTTGCCGTCGCTGGCGCGCACGTGCGCCTTCAGGGTCTCGCCCAGCGCGTACGAGTCGGCTGTGTCGAACGGACGGGTGCCGCCCGGAAGCGCGTGGACGAACACGACGGCGTGATCGTCGTCGAGGACGACGGAGCTGACTTCGGTGGTCACGCCCTGTGTGGCCAGGAACCGCTGCGCGGCGCGGTCGAGCTCCACGTCGGCGGTATCGATCAGGAGCCGCCGGTTGAGCGACGCGAGGAACAACGCCATACCGCCGAGCAGCGCGCCGACCGCGATCGCGACAACGGCATCGAACGCCGGATGCGATCCCCAGGCGAACGAAACGCCGGCCACGACCAGTGTCAGCACGATCCCGAGCAGGGCGACCATGTCCTCGAGGACGACGGCGAGCACCGTCGTGTTGTGGCGGTTGGCGAGCACGCCTTTCCAGCCGCCGATTTCGCGCACCGCGATGCAGAGCGTGAACGATTCCAGCGCGAAGGCGAACACGAGCAGCCCCAGCACCAGCGGCGTGAACGGCTCGACAGTCGCGCCCTGCACCAGCGCGTGCACGCCGTGGTAGACGTTCAAGCCGCAGCCGACGAAAAAGACGCTGACCGCCGACACCAGCGCCCAGAAATACTTTTCCTGGCCGTGTCCGAGCGGATGCTCGCGGTCGGCCGGGCCCTCGCCGCGCACTTCGCCGATCTTCAGGAGAACCTGGTTGGCGACATCGGCCAGCGAGTGGATCGTCTCCGCAAAAAGCGTCGGCGACCCGGTGACGAACCAGCCGAAGCACTTCGCCGCGGCGATGACGGTGTTCGTTCCGATCGAGACCGTGACCGACGAGGACATCGTCAGGCGTGGCGCGCCGCGGCCGGCGGCATCAGTCGCGGATCTGCCCGCTGCCGAGCACGACCCATTTCTGGCTGGTCAGACCCTCGAGACCCACCGGCCCGCGGGCGTGCAGCTTGCTGGTCGAGATCCCGATCTCGGCGCCCAGGCCGTATTCGAAACCGTCGGCGAAGCGCGTCGATGCGTTGACCATCACCGAGCTCGAATCGACTTCGCGCACGAAGCGCATGGCGTTGTCGTAGTCGGAGGTGACGATCGCGTCGGTGTGCTGCGAACCGTAGCGGGCGATGTGCTCGATCGCCGCGTCGAGGCTTGCGACGATGCGGACGGCGAGGATAGGCGCCAGGTACTCGGTCGTCCAGTCTTCCTCGCTCGCCGGTTTCATCGCCGGCACCAGCGCGCGCGCTGCCGCATCGCCGCGCAACTCGACGCCCTTGGCGGCGTAGATCCGCGCCAGAGGGACCAGGACCTGTCCCGCGATGCGCTCGTGGACCAGCAGCGTCTCCATCGTGTTGCAGGGGCTGTACCGCTGCGTCTTGGCGTTGTCGGCGATGCGGATCGCCATGGCGACGTCGGCGTGCTCGTCGATGAACACGTGGCAGACGCCGTCCAGGTGCTTGAGCACCGGCACCGTCGCCTCGTCGGCGACGCGCTGGATCAGGCCCTTGCCGCCGCGCGGGACGAGCACGTCGACGTAGCGATCCATCGTCGCGAGGATGCCTACCGCGGCGCGGTCTCCGGTCGCGATCGCCTGCACCGCGTCCTCGGGCAGGCCCGCCGCGGCGAGGCCTTCGTGCATGCACGCGGCGATCGCCTGGTTCGACCGCATTGCCTCCGAGCCGCCGCGCAGGATCGCCGCGTTGCCCGATTTGAGGCACAGCGCGGCGGCGTCCGCGGTGACGTTCGGCCGCGATTCGTAGACGATGCCGATCACGCCGAGCGGAACGCGCATCCGTCCGACCTGGATGCCGGTCGGGCGGAACTTGAGCTCGCTGATTTCGCCGACCGGGTCGGGCAAGGCGGCGACCTGGCGGAGCCCCTCGGCCATCGCCGCGATCCGCGCCGCGTCGAGCGAGAGGCGGTCGATGAACGCGGCGTCGTCGCCGCCGGCACGCGACGCGGCGACATCGGTGGCATTCGCGGCCAGCAGGCGCTTGGCGTCGCGGACGATCGCGGCGGCGGCCGCCTCCAGCGCCTTGTCCTTGGCCCCGGTCGGGGCGCGCGCCAGCAGCCGCGCCGCGGCACGGGCGCGCTCGCCCACGTCGCGCATGTACGCGGCCAGGTCGAGGCCGGGAACGCTCAAGTTGGTCATGACGGCATTCTAGCGCGAGCCCGTGCCGGCCGCGCTAGAAGCGATGCGCGTCGAGCGTCTTCACTCCCGCCGGCGTTCCTACCAGGATGACGTCGGCGCCGCGACGGGCGAACAGGCCGTTAGTCACGACGCCGACGATGTTGTTGATGCGCGCCTCGAGCTCGGTCGGGTTCAGGATGCGCAGGCCCTCGACGTCGAGGATCACGTTCCCGTTGTCGGTGATGAATCCCGCGCGCAGCTCGGGCTGTCCGCCGAGCTTGACCAGCTCGTGGGCGACATGACTCTTGGCCATCGGAATCACCTCGACCGGCAGCGGATAGTTGCCGAGCACGCCGACCAGCTTGGTCTGGTCGACGATGCAGACGTACTTCGCCGCTACCGCGGCCACGATCTTCTCCCGCGTCAGCGCGCCGCCGCCGCCTTTGATCATCGCGCCGTGGGCCGTGGTTTCGTCGGCGCCGTCGATATACACCGGCAAGGCGTCGACGCCGGTCAGCTCGACTACGGGGATGCCGTGTTTGCGCAAGCGATCCGCGGTCTTGATCGAGCTCGCCACCGCGCCCTTGATGCGGCCCTTGATGGCGGCCAGCTCGTCGATAAAGAAATTGGCAGTCGATCCGCTGCCCACGCCGACATAGGCATCGGCGATCACGTATTTAATCGCCTCGCGGGCGACCATCCGCTTGAGCTCGTCCTGAGTCATCGCACGCACCACGCTCGTCATCGAACCGGCATCGTAGCAAACCCCGGGACGGTCGCCGTCGCCGCGGGTCCGGCCGAGGCGACCGGCACGCTCGCACCCCACCGGCGCCAGCGGCGATCCGGTGGATCGAACGACAGCGTGCGGCGCGCGGCGTCCCAGTGGAACGGCCGGCCGTCGAACGGGTTCATCGTGGCAACGGCGGCGTGCTCGAGGAACCGGGGGACTTGTGCCGGCGAGGCTCCGGCCAGCCTCAGCGCGAGTTGCGCGCGCACCAGCGCAACGTAGGCAGCGACGCCGTGCGCATGTGCGACATAGTCGACGTCAAGGGCAATGTGCCTCCCGAGCAGCGACTTGCCCAGCGGATTGTAGAGCCAGCCGGGGCCGATCGCGGTGACGTCGCTGACGTCGGCGAGAAACGAATCCCGTGCGGCGCCGAAGGCCCTGGTCGGCACCGTCGCCAGCGCTGCGAGGCCCGCATGGATCCGTGCGCTGCGGTTGATCGATGCATTGCGCCGGTAGAAGAGCTCGTAGATCGGTGTTTCCTTCAGATACCGATCGGGCCACGATTCGGGTTCGACGCTGATCGAAGGGTCCGGCCAGCTCGCCAGCATCCGCAGCGTCGGCACGAATGCCGTCCGGAATGCGTTGGCGAGGCTCGATTCCTCAGCCGTCAGCGGCGCGAGCAACGCATTTATAGCGGGTGCACAAGCGCCGGCGTCGAAGCCTTCCGACGCAATAATCTCGCTGCCGAGGCGCAAGTCTTCGCTGAAGGCATTGAACGCGGACAGCTTGTCGCCCAATGTGGCACCGCCCGACATCGCGCGCCGCCAGAACGCGCCGTCGTCGCGCAGGAAGCGGCAGGCATCGCCGGCGCTCCCCTGCTGCGCGTCGAGCGCGGCCTGGGTCAGCAGCAGCGCATGCACCAAGACCAGGTTGCTGCGTTCGAGGTTCGCGCGCCGCGTGTTCGCGATCACGGTCGCCGCGAATACCGGCATTTGCCGCGCCTGGAGGTAGCGTTCGATCAGCAGCTTGTTGTTCGTGAGCAGCGCGGAAATCGCGGCGGCGCGCGCCTTGGCGAACGGGAGACAGGGCTCGTCGAATATGTCACAGGCGAGATCCCGATCACCGTTGAACGCGATCCGGCCGTCTTCGATGTCGTCGCCCTCGCGTTCCTGGCGCGGTGCGCGCTCGCGCGCGAAAGGGTCGCGGCCGGTTGCGTCGTCGCGTTCGGCAACGAGCCGCGCCCCTTCGGCGAGCGGGTCGGCATCGGGCGCGGCGGACAGGCCGAGCAACGCGACGTAGGCGTTGCCTGCCTCCGGCACGGCGGGGAGATCGAAGCGGGACATCGCCCGCGCCTGAAGCGAAATCTCCGGGTCGCGCAGGTTGACCAGGATTGCCAGCACGACCGTTGCCGCCGCCGTTGCCGCCAGAGCCTTGGCGGCAACCTTGGCAACCCGCGCTGCGCCTGCCGACATGCGGCTAAGGCCCCGCCGCGGCCGCAGGGTCCGGCCTACTTCTTTTTCGGAAGGTAGAGATCGGTAATCGTCCCGGCAAAGGCTTCGGCGGCCAAGCCAATGGTTTCGGACAGCGTCGGATGCGGATGGATCGTCCTGCCAATGTCCTCGGCGTTGCAATCCATTTCGATCGCCAGCGCGACCTCGGCGATCAGGTCGCCCGCGTTCGGTCCGACGATGCCGCCGCCGATGATGCGGTGCGTGTCCGGGTCGAACAGAAGCTTGGTCATGCCTTCGTCGCGCCCGAGCGACAACGAGCGGCCGCTGGCCGCCCAAGGAAACGTGGCCTTGCCGTACTTGACGTTGTCCGCCTTGGCCTCTTCCTCGGTCACGCCGACCCAGGCGATCTCGGGATCGGTGTAGGCGACCGAAGGAATCACCCGCGCGTCGAACCAGGACTTTTCGCCGGCCGCGGCCTCGGCCGCCACATGCGCCTCGTGGACCGCCTTGTGCGCCAGCATCGGAGGCCGGGCGACGTCGCCGATCGCGAAGATGTGCGAGACATTGGTCCGCAGCTGGTCGTCGACCGGGATGAAGCCTCGCTCGTCGACGACGACGCCGGCGCGCTCCGCGCCGATCCTTTTGCCGTTGGGCGAGCGGCCGACCGCGACCAGCACGCGGTCGTAGACTTGCGGCGCGGCCGGCGCCTGCTCGCCGTCGAACCAGACTTTGAGCCCGTCCTTGTGCGCTTCGACCTTGGTGACACGCGTCTTCAGCATGATCTTTTCATAGCGCTTTTCCATCCGCTTGGCGAACGGGCGTACGAGATCCGCATCCGCGCCGGTCATCAGCTGGCCCAGCATCTCCACGACGGTGATCTTCGCGCCCAGCGCCGAATACACCTGCGCCATTTCCATGCCGATGATGCCGCCGCCGATGACCAGCATCCGCTGCGGCGTGCCGCCGAGCTCCAGCGCGCCGGTCGAATCGACGACGCGCGGATCGTCGGGAATGAACGGCAGCTTCACCGCCTGCGATCCGGCGGCGATGATGCAATGCTGGAACTTGACGACCTGCTTCTTGCCGTCGGCGGCGCTCGACTCGACGTGCTGCGCATCGAGGAAGGCCGCGACACCGGTGAGGACGCTGACCTTGCGCTGCTTCGCCAGCACCGCGAGTCCGCCGGTCAGCTTGCGGATCACCGACTCCTTCCAGCCGCGGAGCTTCGCCAGGTCGATCGCAGGCTTGCCGAAAGTCACGCCGAAGTGACTCATCGCCTCCGCTTCGTCGATCACTTTGGCCGCGTGCAGCAGCGCCTTCGACGGAATGCAGCCGACGTTGAGGCATACGCCGCCCAAGGTCGGATAGCGCTCGATCAGCACGGTCTCGAGTCCCAGGTCCGCGGCCCGGAACGCCCCACTGTAGCCGCCGGGTCCCGCGCCGATGACCAGCATCTGGCACTCGATGTCGCCGGGGCCGCGGTAGGTTGCGGCGCCGCGTGCCGCCGCCGTACTCGCTGCGGGCGCGCCGCCCGGCGGCTTTGCCGCCACGGCGACAGCGGGCGGCTCCGGCGTCGCCGATGCCGCAGCCGACGGTGCTGCAGCCGACGGCGCCGGCGGTCGGACGCTCGCAGGGGTTTCGGCCCCGGCAGCATCGAGCGTCAGCAGCAGGGTGCCTTCGCTGACCTTGTCGCCCAGCTTGACCGCGATCGACTTGACGACACCGCCGGCAGGCGCCGGCACGTCCAGCGTCGCCTTGTCCGACTCGAGGGTCAGCAGCGAATCCTCGGCCTTCACGGCGTCGCCCGGCTTGACCAGGATCTCGATCACCGGCACGTCCTTGAAGTCGCCGATGTCGGGGACCTTGACTTCGATTGTGCTCATCGCGACCTCGAGTGGAAAGGCGGGCGCCGGCTGGCAAAGCTGCGCATGAACGACGCTAGTTGATGTCGCGAGCGTACTCGCGGCCGAGCATCCAGTTCCTGATCGCCTGCGTGGTCGGCGTTTCGCGGCCAAAATAGCCGTGCTGCGACATCGCATCGCAGGGCCCGCTCTGCGGTGGATCGCCGCCGCTGACGCTGATCAGCGGGAAGCGCTTGGCCAGGCGTTCCGCGCCGAAGTAGGGACTGGCGCGACAGCCGTCATCGCGGTGGTGCACCAGCAGCACCGGCACCTTGATGGAGCCGAAATTGAAATTCGACAGCGCAACCCCCGTGCGATCGGCGTTGGTCACCATCGAGGTAAGCACAACGCCTTGAACGACATCGGCGAGGCTCGCTCCCAGCGCCGCGGCGGAGATCGAGCCACGGCTGGTGCCCAGAAGAAAAATTCTGGCGCCGGGGAAGCGCTGCTTGAGATCGCCGATCAGCGCGCGGATGTCGGCGGCGTGATCCGGCCCCAGGCGGAAGGCATCGCTCATGCCGCCGGGCAGCTGGTCCGAAGGCGAATCGACGATGACGTCGGCCAAGTCGGCGTCGGTGATCTGGTCTCGGATGCGCACCAGGAAGTTCGCCCCCGGCCCGAACTTGACCGGGCCCTTGTTCGCGCGTCTTTCGAGGTTGATCGCGCCCAGTGCGCCGACGAACGAGACGACGACGACTTTGGGCGCTGCCGAGTTGTCATGATCGAGCAGGTACGACAGGGTGACGCCGTTTCGCGTCGGAATGGCGACGACTTCTTCCGCGGCAAGGCATGGCGTCGCCAGGGCCGCGACCAGCAGGATGGCAAGCGGATTCCTCATGGTTTCCCTCACAGCATCAGTCGCCGCATGTCGGCCAGCAGGGCGCCAAGATAGGCATTGAAGCGCGCGGCCGCGGCGCCGTCGATGACGCGGTGGTCCCAGGAAAGCGACAGCGGCAGGATCAGCCTCGGCGCGAATTGCCTGCCGTCCCACACCGGCCGCGTGCCCGAGCGGCAGACGCCGAGGATCGCCACCTCGGGCGCATTGATGATCGGCGTGAAATAGGTGCCGCCGATGCCGCCCAGGCTGGAAATCGAAAAGCATCCGCCCTGCATGTCGGCAGGGCCGAGCTTGCCTTCCCGCGCCTTGGCTGACAGGTCGGCCATCTCGGCCGCGATGGCGAGCACGCCCTTCTGGTCGGCGTTCCTTATGACCGGCACGACCAGTCCGTTCGGCGTGTCGGCGGCGAAGCCGATGTGGTAGTACTGCTTGACGATCAGGTTGTCGCCGTCGAGCGAAGCATTGAAGTCGGGGAACCTCTTCAGCGCGGCGACGCATGCCTTGATCAGGAAGGCGAGCAGCGTGAGCTTGACGCCGGTCTTCTCGTTTTCCTTGTTGAGCTGAACGCGAAACGCCTCGAGCTCGGTGATGTCGGCGTCGTCGTGATTGGTGACGTGCGGTATGAGCACCCAGTTGCGATGCAGGTTGGCGCCTGCGATCTTCTTGATGCGCGAGAGCGGCTTGGTCTCGATCGGGCCGAACTTGGCGAAGTCGACCTGCGGCCAGGGCAGCAGCCCCAGCGCGGCGCCACCCGCGCCGGCAACGGCGCTCGCGACCGCGGCGCCGCTCATCACCCGTTTGACGTGGTTTTGCACATCCTCCTGCAGGATGCGTTCGCTCGGGCCGCTGCCCTTGACCTTCGCCAGGTCGACGCCGAGCGCGCGGGCATACGCGCGCACCGATGGGGACGCGTGCGCTTTTCTGAACGCCTCGCCGTCGATCGGCGCGGCCGCGGCGGGCGGCGCTGGACGGGACGTCGCGGGGACGTCGCGGATTCCCAGCACGGTGATCTTCAGCGCGCGCTGCGAGGTCG
>JBOIGD010000118.1:0-17779 GCA_050742615.1 Casimicrobiaceae bacterium
CTGTGAACCGGGTCACATCAATGGTGCAGGATTTTCGACAGGAAGAGCTGGGCGCGCTCGCTGCGCGGGGTGCCGAAGAATTCCTCCTGCGTGCAGTCCTCGACGATCTGGCCCTTGTCCATGAAGATCACGCGGTTGGCGACCTTGTTCGCGAATCCCATTTCGTGGGTGACGACCATCATCGTCATCCCCTCCTTCGCGAGCTGGACCATCACGTCGAGCACTTCGTTGATCATCTCCGGATCGAGCGCGGAGGTCGGTTCGTCGAACAGCATGCAGATCGGATCCATCGACAGCGCCCGCGCGATTGCCACGCGCTGCTGCTGCCCCCCCGAGAGCTGGCCGGGAAACTTGTCCTTCTGCTCGATCAGGCCGACGCGATCGAGATACTTGAGGCCGCGCTCTATGGCCTTCGCGGGCTTGCGCTTCAGCACCTTGATCTGGCCGATCGTCAGGTTCTGCGTGATCGTCATGTGGGGAAACAGCTCGAAATTCTGGAACACCATACCGACCCGCGCCCGCAGCTTCGGCAGGTTCGTCCTGGCCGCGTTCACCTTCGTCCCATCGACGACGATGCTGCCTTTCTGAAACGGCTCCAGGGCATTCACCGTCTTGATCAGCGTCGACTTGCCCGATCCGGAAGGGCCGCAGACGACGATCACTTCGCCTTTTTCGACCTTGGTCGTGCAGTCGGTGAGCACCTGGAACTTGCCGTACCACTTGGATACGTCGTTGATCTCGATCATCGGCATGGCATCGGACTCCCCGGCACGCGCATCAGCGAATGATGGCGATGCGCAGCTGCAGTCGCCTCACGAGTTGCGACAGCGTGTAACTGACAATGAAGTAGACGAGCGCGGCAAACGTGTACATCTCGACCAGCCGCCCGTCGCGCTGGGCGATCTTGGACGCAGCCCCGAGAAAGTCGGTGATCGACAGGACGTACACGAGCGAGGTGTCCTGGAACAGGATGATCGTCTGCGTGAGCAGTATCGGAACCATGTTGCGGAATGCCTGCGGCAGCACCACTTCCTTCATCGTCTGCCAGTAGTTCAGGCCGAGCGCGTAGCCGGACCATACCTGCCCCCGCGCCACCGACTGGATGCCGGCGCGCATGATCTCCGAGTAGTACGCCGCCTCGAACATCATGAACGTGACCACCGACGAGGTGAAGGCGCCGACCTTGATCGGCTGCGACGAGCCGGTCAGCCAGGCGCCGATGTACGGCACGAGGAAGTAGAACCAGAAGATGACCAGCAGCAGCGGGATCGAGCGCATCAGGTTGACGTAGCCGGTTGCCGGCAGCGACAGCCACTTGTGCGAGGACAGCCGCATCATCGCCAGCAGGGTGCCGAAGATGATGCCGCCGGCGGCGGCCAGCCCGGTCAGCGTCAGCGTGAAGGTCATGCCCTCCCGGAACAGGTATCCCAGCGACCGGTCGATGACGCCGAAATCGAAATCGCCCACGTCAGTGCCCTCCGCCGCCCACGACGGGACCGATGAATCCGGGCACCGCGACGCGCCTTTCCAGCCAGCGCATCAGGTTGACGACGATCAGGTTGACGATGATGTAGATGACGGTCGCCGCGGTAAACGCCTCGAAGACCTGGAACGTGAACTCCTGCATCGACCGGGCGGCGGCGGTGAGCTCGATCAGGCCGATCGTCAATGCGACCGACGTATTCTTGATCAGGTTCATCGTCTCCGACGTCAGCGGCGGCATGATGATGCGGAATGCCATCGGCAGCAGCACCGAGCGGTAGGTCTGCGCCAGCGTCAGGCCCAGCGCGGTGCCGGCCATCCCCTGGCCGCGCGCCAAGGCCTGGATACCGGCCCGGACCTGCTCGGCGACGCGCGCCGCCGTAAACAGCCCCAGGCCCAGCACCGCCGGAACGAACGATGCCCACGGCGGCGCCATCTCCTTGATTCTGTCGCCGATCGACGCCGGCAGGACCTCGGGCACGACGAAGAACCACAGGAACAGCTGGACCAGCAGCGGAATATTGCGAAACAGTTCGACGTAGGCGTTGCCGAGGCGCACCGCCCAGCGGACCGGCGTCGTGCGGACCACGCCGATGATCGTGCCGAACACCAACGCGATGATGCCCGCGCAGAACGCCGCGGCGAGCGTCCACCCGAGTCCCATGATCAAGGTCATGAACCACGAGTGGTGGCCGTCGGCCGACATCTCCCAGAAGATGCCCCAGTTCCAGTTGTAGTTCACGTCGTGCCGGGGCGGCCCGCGCCGATCAGGACCAGCATCGCACCGCAAACGACAACAGGGAGCCGAAGCTCCCCATTGCCGGCGGGGCCGTGCGCGCAGCGGTTATTGGTATACCGCAGGATCGCCGCTGCTGGTGGGATTGGCCAGCGCCTTCTTCAGTTGCGGGCTCTCGGGAACGTTGAGCGTGATGCCCTTGGGTGGAATCGGCTTCTGGAACCACTTGGCGTAGATCGCGTGAATCTGTCCGCTCTTGTACAGATTGGCGGTGGCGGTATCGACGACCTTGCGGAACTCCGCGTCATCCTTGGGCATCATCGCGGCGTACGGCTCGACGCTGTAAGCCTCGCTGCCGATCGTATAGTCGGACGGTTTCTTGGCGCTCGAAACCAGGCTGTACAGCAGGATGTCGTCCATGAAAAAGGCCGCCGCCCGGCCCGTCTCGACCATAAGGAACGCTTCGGCGTGGTCCTTGGCGGGGATGATGCTCATGCCCATGTTCTGCTTGCCGTTCTCTTCGGTCAGCCACTTGATGTTCGTCGTTCCGGCAGTCGAAACGACGGTCTTGCCTTTCAGATCGGCGAGGTTTTTTATCTTCGACGATTTCTTCGCCACGTAGCGGTTGGCGGTCACGAAGTAGGTGTTGGTGAAGCCCACCTGCTTCTCGCGATCAAGATTATTCGTGGTCGACCCGCATTCGAGGTCGATCGTGCCGTTGGCGATCAGCGGGATCCGGGTAGCCGAGGTGACCGGGTTGAGCACGACCTTCAGGTTCGGCATTTTCAGCGCGGCCTTGACCGCATCGACGACCTTCATGCAGATGTCCATCGAATAGCCGACGACCTTCTGATTCTCGTCGTAGTAGGAGAACGGGATCGATGAGTCGCGATGTCCGATCGTGATCGTTCCGGAGTCCTTGATCTTCTTGAGCGTGCCGGTCAGTTCCTGCGCGCACGCCGAAGCGGCGATGCCGAGGGCGAGCAAGCCGAGCAAGCTTCTGGTGATGAACTGCTGCATGAGATCTCCCTTGAAATGAATTGTCCTGGCGCCGTGTTTTCCGGCGATGCCGGTTATGGCTGCCGTGCAGCGATGCGCGGCAGGCACTGACGCGCGCGAGCGCGGCGTCGGCTTCGGCCGTTAGTGTATCGACTGGTGCCGCCGCTGTCTAATCGTCCGCGGCGACGTTCCAGGCAGCCGCAGGCGCTGCCGAAGCCGCGAAACGGTGCTTATAATCGACCGATGGGGCCTGATCCGATCTATCGCGTCGCGGACATTCGCGCCATCGAGGCGCGGGCCGCGGGAAAGCCGCTGATGGAACGAGCGGGGCTGGCCGCCGCCGCGGTCGCCCGCGACATGCTGGCCGGGCGCCGCTCGCGGGTGCTGGTGCTCGCCGGCCCGGGCAACAACGGCGGGGATGCGTATGTCGTCGCGCGGCATCTCGCAGCCTGGTTCTTCGACGTCGTCGTCTGTGCGCCCGGAAGCGCCGAGGTCATGCCTCCGGATGCCGCGACGGCGCGCCGCGACTGGCGAGCCAGCGGCGGCGCGACCGTGGCGGACTGGACCGCGGATCGCGACTTCGGACTCATCGTCGACGGGCTTTTCGGCGTCGGCCTCGCGCGCGCGATCGACGGGGAGCCCGCACGATGGATCGTGCAGGCCAATGCCGAGCGCGTTCCGATCCTTGCGCTCGACGTGCCCAGCGGTCTCGACGCCGAGACCGGCGTCGCGCAGACCCCGGCGATCCACGCTGCGGCCACGGCGACTTTTATCGGCCTCAAACCGGGCCTGTTGACGCTGGACGGGCCCGACCATTGCGGCACGATCAGCGTGCATCGTCTGGAGCTGTCTGCGGAGGACGTGCCGGCTTCCTGCGGGAGGCGCCTCGACTGGCCGCTGCCGCGCGCCGCGTTGCCCGACGTGCTGGCTCGCTCGCAGCGCAACGTGCACAAGGGCGTCTTCGGCACGCTGGGCATCGTCGGCGGCGGCGACGGCATGGTCGGCGCGTCGCTGCTGGCGGCGCGCGCCGCGCTCTATCTCGGTGCCGGCAAGGTCCTGGTCGGCCTCGCGGCGGCCGACCGTCCGGCGGTCGATTGCATGCAGCCCGAATTGATGCTCCGCGGCGCCGGCGACGTGCTGGGTGGTTCGCTCGATGCACTGGTCGTCGGGCCCGGGCTGGGCACGACCGATTGGGCACGCGAGTTGCTCGATGCGGCGCTGCACCTGGCGACGCCGCTGGTGATCGACGCCGACGCGCTGACCCTGATCGCCGCCGATGCCGCGCTCGCGGCGTCGGTCACCGCGCGGAGCGCGCCGACCGCGCTGACACCGCATCCGGCCGAAGCGGCGCGACTCGCGGGCATCGCAACCGCCGACATTCAGCGCGACCGCCTGCAGGCCGCGCTTGGGCTGGCGCGCCGGCTCCGTGCCGCGGTCGTGCTCAAAGGTACGGGGAGCGTGCTGGCGTTCCCCGACGGCCGATGGGCGATCAATGGCACCGGCAATCCGGGGCTCGCCTCCGGCGGCACCGGCGACGTGCTCTCCGGGATGCTCGGTGCGCTGCTCGCGCAGCGGATTGCGGTCGACGACGCCTTGCCGCTCGCCGTGTGCGTCCATGGCGCCGCGGCCGACGCGCTGGTCGCACAGAGAGTCGGACCGCTGGGGCTGACCGCGTCGGAGCTTGCTCCGGCAGCCCGCCGCCTGCTCAATGAGGCCAAGGCCGCTGCCGCCGCGGCAATCGCCTAGTGTGCTGAGTCAGAAATTCGCTCGATAGTTCGCGGCGGCTTTGGCCGCCATGCTGCGTTGCTCGACCTCACCGTAGCACGAGCTACGGTTTCCGTCTCGCGCCTTGCCTGGCGGCCAAATCCACTCGCTCCTTTATCGTCGGAACTTTTGACTCAGCACACTAGCGGCGCCTGATCAGGGCAGCAGAATGGTCGCGCCGGTGGTCTTGCGCTGCTCCAGATCGCGATGCGCTTGCGCGGCGTCCTTGAGCGCATAGGTCTGGTGCGCCTCGTTCTTCAACTTCCCGGCCCGAACCAGCGCGAACATCTCCTCGCACATCGCCAGCATGGCGGCGCGGTTGGCGATGAATGTCGCCAGCGTCGGACGCGTCGCGTACAGCGAGCCTTTTTGCGAAAGCAGGAGGATGTCGAACGCCGCGATCGACCCCGATGCGTTGCCGAAGCTCACGAACATGCCGCGCGGCGACAGGCAGTCGAGCGAGGCCGGAAACGTATCCTTCCCGACGCCGTCGTAGACGACCGGCACGCCCTTGCCGCCGGTGATCTCGCGGACCCGCTCGACGAAATTCTCGCGCGTGTAGACGATCGCGTGCGTGCAGCCGTTCGCCTTGGCCAGTTCGGCCTTTTCATCCGAACCCACGGTGCCGATCACCGTGACGCCGAGCGCGCGCGCCCATTGGCACGCGATCGTCCCGACGCCGCCGGCGGCTGCATGAAACAGAATCGTCTCCCCGCCCTTGAGCGGGAACGTCTGCCGCAGCAGGTACTGGACCGTGAGGCCCTTGAGCATCAGCGTCGCCGCGACTTTTTCGGACACGCCTTCCGGCAACCTGACGAGCTTGTCGGCAGGCATCACCCGAACCTCGGCGTACGCGCCCAGCGGGCCGCCGGTGTAGGCGACGCGGTCGCCGGGCCGCACGTCGTTGACGCCGGGTCCGACCGCCTCGACAACGCCGGCGCCCTCGGTTCCGAGACCCGACGGCAGGGCCAGCTTGTACAGACCGCTGCGATGATAGGTGTCGATGTAATTCAACCCGATCGCCGTGTGCCGGACGCGCGCCTCGCCCGGTCCAGGATCGCCGACGTCGACACTCTCCCACTGCAGCACTTCGGGGCCACCGGTCCGGTGAAAGCGAATCGCGTTAGCCATGCTCTTTCCTTGCGTTTGGATGGGGCAGGAATTTTACCCCACGATCCGCGTCCGCAGCGTGCGCGCCGGATCGGCGCGCTTCGCGACGGCGATCAGGGCCCGATCACTGCCCTGGCGACGCCGATCATCGCCCGCGTGCGCGGTCAGCGATCGCCTTCGACCGTGCCGAACTCGCCTCGGATCCGGGCGTAGAAAATGCTGACCCGCTCCTCGGCCAGCAATGCCAGCAGGGCATCGGCTTCGCTGTCGGCGACAACGAATTCGACCTGGACGGTCATGTCGGCTGCGAGCTCGAAAAAATGCTCCTCGTGCAGGATCCCGTGACGGCCGAACCCGGCGATGGCACGAAATGCCGACCCGCCGTGTATGCCCAGCTTCTTCGCCTGTTCAAGCAACCATTCGAACAGCGCGACATGGCGATGGATCCGATTTTCGTGTACGTAGAAGCGCAGTATCGTTCCCGTCATGCGGCGTCCCTCCTCCTCAGGCGGCCGTGCACCAGGCGTAAAGCAACCGCACCAGCAGAATCCCGAGAATGGTCATCGCCAGCGCTCCGATGACGTGCGACGCGATGGCGACCACTCCCCAGAGAAATTCCTTGCGCAGCAGCAACGTAACGATCTCGGCCGAAAATGTCGAGAACGTGGTCAGGCCGCCCAGGAATCCGGTGGTGATCAGTAGCCGGGCTTCCGGCGACAGCACGGCGTGGCGGGTCATCACCTCCATTGCGAAGCCCATCAAGAGCCCGCCGGCCAGATTGGCGGCGAGCGTCCCCAGCGGCAGCGTCGGGAACAGCGGGTTGAGCACAATGCTCAGCCACCAGCGCAGCCACGCCCCGGCGGCCGCGCCGCCGCCTACCGCGAGAATTCCGCCCCAAGGCATGCAAATCCCTTCCCGCGCAAGCATACGGCATTGGCAACGCGTCGAAGCAGCGCGGGACCTCGATGCCGAACGCGGGAAGCCTGCGTCTCGGGTATCATCCCGCGCCGTCACTCACCGGATGAACTGGTCGACGAAACGGACGCCGAGTCCTGCCGCCGCGTAGTGCCGGCGGCACATTTCGATCTTGCTGAACACGTCTTCGTAGCCGGTCTGCCGCCCGGTCTCGTCGAGGTAGATCATCGCGCCGGCGATGTTGAAGAACGTGATCATTTCGGCGCAATCGTCGGGGACGACCAGCGTGTGCGTCTCGCCGGGAGGCTCGTAGACGAAGCTTCCTTCCTCGGCCACCCAGGCGTGCTCGAGGTAGCGCCAGCGGCCCCTGATCACGTAGCCGACGACCGGCATCGGATGGCGGTGCCGCGACAGGATGCCCGATCGGCGCACGCGCAGCAGGTTGCACCAGCCGCCGCTGACGGTGTTGAGCAGCAGCGGGCGGAACCACACGTCCGGCGCCTGCGGCACCCAGACCCGCTCGTCGTCGGGAATCGCCGCGACGGCGAGCTCGGGAACGACGCCGCTAGCCGGGTGGACCGCTGCCCCGCTCACTGCGCTTTCTTCAGCGCGGCAGCCAGTGCGGCGACTTCGCTGTCGACATCGCGATCCTTGGGAAACGGCCTGCCGGCCCGCCGATACCAGTAGCGCGCGTTGCCCAGGTCGCCCTCGACGATGTGCACGATGCCGTGCGCCCAGCAACCCAGCTTGCTTTCGTCCTGCTGCGCGATCTCGTGCGCCTTGTCCCACTCGCCCTTCTTCAGATGACGAATCGCCGTCCCGATCTGCATCGCCGTCCCCCTCTCTTTCTTCTGCCCGCTGTCCGTGCGGCGACGCGACATCGCGTCTCCCCGCAGGAGTTCCAGCGGACGGGTGTTTGTGCGCCATTATGCTACTCATGCCACCAGATAGCCGCCATCGACCGGCAGGATGACGCCGGTGACGAACGCCGCGGCGGGCGAGCACAGGAACGCGGCGGCGCCGGCGACCTCCTCCGGCTCGCCCCAGCGCCCGAGCGGCGTGCGGGCGCGCACCGCCGCGTCCTTTTGCGGATCGTCGCGGACCGGCTGCGTCATCGCCGTGGCGATCCAGCCCGGCGCGATGGCGTTGACGCGGATGCCTTCGGGAGCGTAAGCGACGGCCAGCGCCTTGGTCAGCTGCGCGACGCCACCCTTGCTTGCCGTATAGCCGGGCGCGTGCGGTGCGCCGAAAAACGAGTACATCGACGCCGTATTGACGATGCACCCTGCCGTCTTCGCGAGCAGCGGGCGCGCCGCGGCGGCAAGCCGCATCGTCCCGGTCAGATTCACATCGACGACTTCGGCGAACACGGCAGGATCATGCTCCGCGGCGCGGCGGATGATGCCGGCGCAATTGATCAGCATGTCGAGCCGCGCAAAGCCGCGCAGGCACGCCGCGATCGCGGCGCCGTCGCGCACGTCCAGGGCGATCGCCCGCTCGGCTGCAAATCCCGCGCCCTCGCCGACTGCGGCCGCCTCGGCGGCGGAGGCCCCGGTCACGGTAACGCGTGCGCCGAGGCGCGCCAGCAAGGCGGCGATCGCCGCGCCGATGCCGCTGGTGCCGCCGGACACGAGCGCGATCCGGCCTGTAAAGAGGCCGCTGCGGAAGGTCTCGCCCATCCTCATCGGTCCGCCGTCGCCAGCAAGGCGATCACATCGTGGTGCCTCGGCAGCGGCGCAACGGCGCCGTATCCGGTCGTGGCCAGCGCCGCCGCGGCGTTGGCATAACGCGCCGCGGTCAGCGGAGGATCGCCGGCGACGATCCTCGCCGCGAACGCGCCGTCGAAACAGTCGCCCGCCCCCGTGGCGTCGATCGCATTCACGCGGATACCCGGAATGTGCTCGCGCGCGTCGCCGGTGGACACCCAGACGCCTTCGCCGCCCATTTTCAGGGCGACGATCGGCGCCCCGCGCGCATGGCACCATTTGAGGATCGCTTCCGGCTCGTCCTGGCCGCAGAGGCGCGCCGCCTCATCGAAGCTCGGCAGGAACCAGTCGCAAAGACCCATCGTGGCGACGATCACCGCCTTCGCCCTCGGCAGCGGCCAGAGCTGCAGCCGCAGGTTGGAATCGAACGAAATACGCGCCCCGGCGTCGCGTGCGGCGCCGATCGCGGCGAACACCGCGTCGCATGCGGTCGCGCTGATCGCCTGGCTGATGCCCGACACGTGCAGGACTCTCGCGGCGCGAATGATCTCGAGCGGAAGATCCGCCGGGCGCATGTGGCTCGCCGCGGAGCCGGCGCGCAGATAGCTGAACTCGTGGCCGGCTGGGCCGTGCGCGACAAAGTAGATGCCCGTGCTGGCGCCGGCCTCGATCGCCACGCCGCTGCTGTCGACGCCTTCGCGCCGCCACAGGTCGATGAACTTGCGTCCGAACGCATCGTCGCCCAGCCGCGTCACGTAGGCGGCTGCGGCGCCGAGGCGCGCGGCCGCGATGGCGCAATTCGACGTGTCGCCGCCGAAGCCCTGCAGATATTCGTCGCCGCCGCCACGCGTCTGGTTGAACTCGAGCAGCGGTTCGCCCAGGGCCACCAGGTCGAAGCCAGCGCCGCTCATCGCTCGCGGCGCAGCGCCCGAAATCCCGCGGCGTAGGCGGCCGCCGCAGCGCGTACCGCGTCGGCCGTTGCCCCGGGTTTGTACAGGTTCGATCCGGTGCCGAATCCGTCGGCGCCAGCCGCCCAGTAGGGGGCCATGTTGTCGGGACGTATTCCGCCGACCGGAAACAGCAGCGTCTCCCGCGGCAGCACGGCACGCCAAGCCGCGAGCACGGCCACGGACAATTGCTCGGCGGGGAACATCTTCAGCCCGTCGGCACCGGCGTCCAGCGCGGCGAATGCCTCGGTCGGCGTCGCGACGCCAGGCAGGCAGACGAGTCCGCGCCGCTTGGCTTCGCGCACGATGGCGACATCCCCGTGCGGCATCACGACCAGACGGCCGCCGGCGTCCACGATGCGGGCCACGTCGGCGAGCTTGACCACGGTTCCGGCGCCGACCAGACAATGCTCGCCGTAACCGCGCGCGAGGCGCGCGATGCTCTCGAAGGGGTCGGGCGAATTCAGCGGAACCTCGAGGATGCGAAAACCCTGCTCGGTGAGCGCCGACGCGATCGCATCGATCTCCGGCGGGCGGATGCCGCGAAGGACCGCGACCAGCGGCAGCGGGGTGAGATAGGTGCGCAATCCAGTCGTCGTCATTGCAGGAGCCCCGCGTGTCGGGCGATGCGCCACAGGCCTCGCGCCGCAGCATCCCCGGCCCCGACATCCGCCTCGATTCCGGCGATCGCCAGGGCGCGCCGATATCGGCCCACCAGCGCAGGGGCACCGATCAGCGTCAGCGGCAGCGGTGCGGACTGCAGGCGGCGAAGCCAGCGCTGCGCCGCCACGATCTCGGCACCGAGCAGCAAGCCCGAAAGGTAATCGCCGACCGACGAAGGCGCAAGCACGTCGATCAACGCGAGGGTGCGCGCGCTGAAGAGGTCGTGCGTGAGCGCCGCACCGCCGCGAAGACTGTGCCGCACGCCGCGTTCGAGGGCCGCGTCGTCTTCGCCGGGCAACGCGAGGCGGCCGAGGATGCCGTGGTCCATCAGCAAGGCGTAGAGCTCGCCGGTCATGAACGTCGAAAAGGCCTCGATGCCGCCGCGACCGACGATGGCCCACTTGCTGTGCGTTCCGGGCAGCAGCACCGCCTGAGGCGCCATCGCTTCCTCGGCAAGGGCGCCGAGGATCTGCGTCTCCTCGCCACGCATCACGTCCGCGATGCCATCGTCATCGCGGCAGATAAGGCCCGGAACGATGGCGAGCGCAGTGCCGGGAACCGGCGTCAGGCCGGCGGCGATCGCCGCGAAATCGGCGGGACAAACGCAATACGGCACCTCGACCCAGCCCTG
This sequence comes from Casimicrobiaceae bacterium, assembly GCA_050742615.1. Taxonomy (GTDB): domain Bacteria; phylum Pseudomonadota; class Gammaproteobacteria; order Burkholderiales; family Casimicrobiaceae; genus PALSA-1003. Next base: position 10,954 of record JBOIGD010000118.1, read on the forward strand.
GCGGCTGCCGACCATGCCGCAGGCGATCATCGGCACGCGGGCGGTGACGATGCCGGCGCAAAGGTTGCTCAGCGCCTGCGCAAACTCGCCGTCGGCCACCCGCTGCACGCCCAGCGGCGCGCTGCGCTTGGCCGCGATTCCGCCGTGCCGGTCCAGCGCGTAGGCGCGGCACGAACTGGTGCCCCAGTCGATGGCGAGCAAGGCGATGTCCTGCATGCCGGGAATGATGGATGCTGCGCGGCGACGTTTCTTGCAGCGGCGACGCACGCCGCCGCAGGCGCAGCGACTCGCACTCTAGAACCGAACCCGGGAGGGGTCAAGCGGCGCGGCACGGGCCGCCCGAAGCGGCCGCGGCGGAAATGCTGCCGAACGCTACCAGCGGGCTGCGGCAGCGTCGTCGCTGGAGCGCGCCTCGACCCAGCGCTCGCCTTCGGGCGTGCGTTCTTTTTTCCAGAACGGCGCCCGGGTCTTCAGGTAATCCATGATGAACGCGCAGGCGGCGAAGGCATCGCCGCGATGCGCGCTGCTCACCGCCACCAGCACAATCTGGTCGGTGGGAGCGAGCTCGCCGACGCGATGAATGACGACCGAATCGTGGATCGACCAACGCTGTCTGGCTTCATCGACGATGCGCGTCAACGCCTTTTCGGTCATGCCGGGATAGTGCTCGAGCGTCAACGTGCACACCGACGCCGCATCGTTTTGGTCCCGCACGAGTCCGACGAACGACGCGATCGCTCCGACGCGCGCGTCGCCGGCGCGAAGCAGCGCGATTTCGCGTCCGACGTCGAAGTCCTCGGTCTGCACGCGAACGCTCATGCGGCCTAGCCTCCGGTCACCGGCGGGAACAACGCGACCTCGTCGCCGGGGCGCACCGGCGTGTCGGCCTGCGCCACGTCGTGATTGACGGCCACCCGGACCGCGCGTCCCGGCGCCAGCTCGGACGCCCAGGGTCCGCCGCGCGCACGGAGCCACGCGAGCAGCGCGTCGACGGTGCCGACGTTGCCGGGGAGTGCCACCTGCTCGCCGCGCGTGCCGAACGTGTCGCGCAAGCGGGCGAGGTAGACGAGCTGGACCATGATCTCGAGTGTTGGCGCGCCGGCCGCGCGGGAATGGCAGCGGCCGCTCACCGCGCGGCGAAAAATCGAATCAGAAGCGGTACTGGACGCCGATCGTCACCTGATCCGAATCCGGAAGGACGCCGACGCTGGCCGACTCGCCGGCGAAATGGCTGAACCGCGCATACTCGACGCGCAGCCCCAGCGAACGGCTGAGAACGTAGCGCAGCCCGACGCCGTAGTTGACGCCGTCGCGCGTCCGCCGCGCATCCCCGGGGACCAGCGAGGCGCCGCTGAACAGCGGGTGGGCGTCGTTCTGGGCATACCCCAAGCGGCCGTAAAGCGAAAAGCTGCGGAGGAAATCCCAGCTGGTGTAGACGTCGGCGTTCCATGCGTGCATCTGCGTGCCGGCGAGCCCGAGGCCGACGCCGGCGCCGCCGGGCGGGAGGTTCGAGCCCGGCTTGAGCGCGTACTGGTCGCGGCTGTTGAACGCGGCCTCGACGGCGACATCGCTCTTCCAGCGATAGCCGCCGAAAAGCAGCGTCTGCTGCATGCTGTCGTCGCTGTTCGGCACCGCGAAACGATTCCAGGCGAGTGCCGGGCTTCCGAGGTTCAGCCCGGTCCCGTCGGCGTTTGCCTGGCGCAGCGACACACCACCGTAGAAACCCTCCCGGGCTTGCGCCGGCAAAGCGGCAGCGGCGCCGAGCACGATGGCGATCGCCGTCAGAAGTAGCTGTTTTTTCATGATTTTTGGCCCCCGGCGGCGAGGCTGCCCACGCCTTCGTCCACCGGGATTTCCACAGCTTGACCTTACCTTCCGGCCGAACCGGTGTCAAATCGAGGCGCCCCCCGGCGGGCCTCCGGACGGCCGTTGTTGCAGCCGCGACAACGGGCCGCCACCAAGGCTCGCCCGGCCGCCGTCGATGCGGGTTCGACGTCCGGCCCGCCCCCTAGTTCCGGAGGGCCTCGTCCGGCGACCGACGGTTTCCGATGAAGTTCACGATCGCCGGCAGGTCCCCGATGTCGAAGCGAGGCAAGGCAGTGGCCAGCGCGCAGTCGGAAGCGATCGCGACGATGTGCGGATCGTCCGGATGCAACAGCGGTTTGCCGACGCTCGCCCGGTAGACTTCGAGCTTGGGGATGGGCGCCGCCTTGTAGCCTTCGACCAGCACGAGGTCGCAGGGAGAGAGACGCTGCAAAGCCTGCGCTAGCGTCAGCTCCGGTTCACCGCGCAGCTCGTGCATCTGCGCCCAGCGCGTCGCCGATGACACCAGCACTTCCTGACAACCGGCGACGCGGTGGCGGTACGAATCCTTGCCCGGCTGGTCGACGTCGAACTCGTGATGCGCGTGCTTGATCAGGGACACGGTGAGTCCCTGCGCACGAAAGCGCGGAATCAGCCGTTCTATCAACGTCGTCTTGCCGCTCCCGGACCAGCCGGCGAAACCGAATACCTGCATTGCCCTTCCCGTTGCGGTGCAGCGCTGTTTTGTACTGGAGTTCGCGCCCCCGGGCAAGCGCTATTGCCAAATCGCGCCGTCAATCCCGCATCGGGACACGCGTCGCGGCACGACGGCGCGCGCATGCGCGGAGTCCGGCGCGACCGCAGCGCGGCGTTCCCGGTCGTCGCGGTCGAGCGGGAAGTTGCGCTGCTGCGAGTATCGGCCGGTCAACGCAGCTCGCGGCTCAGCACGGCGCTGATGAAGTCGCCCTTGGCTTGCGTGTAGTCGCTGGAACTGTTGACCCCGGACTGCAGAATCGCCCGCTTCTTCGCCTGATAGGCGTCGCGCAGCGGCGAATCCGCGCGCAGCACGTCCCGGAATCGATAGAGCGACCGAGCTTCGTCCGAGTCGGCCGCGACGACGTGCATGTGCAGGCGGTAGATGTGGTCGCGGTGCTCGATCGCCCCGACGCGCATCGGCCTGTCGTCCGGAAACGCGTGGCCGGAGCGCTGCAGCTGAAAACCCAGCGCGTCGATGGCGTCGCGCATTGCCGCGAGCCTGCCGTCGGGATACAGGGCGACCAGGTCGATGATCCCTTTGCCGGCGCAACCGGGAATCGCGGTGCTGCCGATATGGTCGCTGCGCGCCCAGGGCGCCGCGCTGCCGACCAGCGCGATCACCCGCGCGGCGACGTCGGGCGCGTTGGCGTCGTACTCGACGTAGACGGGCGGCAAGATCGCATACGGCAGGATCGGCGACATCGAGGGCGCGTGGCTGCTGTTCCTGCGGCGATTGTAACCTTTATACTTGTGCTGTCCGCTGTCGGCGTCGCCGGGCGCAGGTCCAGCGATGCCGCGGGGACGTACATGGAGGTCGCGAATGACCGGTCTATCGTCAATACCGCCGCTTGCCGGCACGCTGGCAGACGCCATCGAGAACGTCGTTTCCCGCGTGCCGGCCGCGCGCAAGGCGCCGAGCAGGCACCCCGGCATCGCGGCGCGGGCGCTGGCGCGCAAGTCCGCGACCCGCGCTGCGGCACTGTCCGGGGCGCTGGCGCTTCCGCCGGGCATCCTCGGCATGCTCACGGTCCTGCCCGATCTGGTCGCGATCTGGCGCATCCAGGCGCAGTTGGTCGCCGACATCGCGGGCCTGTACGGGAAGGAAGTGGAGTTGACGCGCTCGCACATGGTGTATTGCCTGTTTCGGCATGCCGCGAGCCAGTTGGCACGCGATGCCGTCGTGCGGGCGGGCGAGCGCCTGGTGATCCGCCAGATTTCGGGCGGCGCATTGAAGAGCGTGCTGACCGGCGTAGGTATGTCGGTGACGCAGCGCGTTGCGGGCACGACGGCGAGCCGCTGGCTTCCGGTGGTCGGCGCGGCTGCCGTGGCGGGCTACGCTTATTTCGACACGCTACAAGTCGCCAAGACAGCGATACGGCTGCTCGATACGCCGGACCTGGCCTTGGCCGCCTGATCGCAGGAACGCCGCGCGGTTTCCGCCGGCTGGGTCGCCGCGGGTCAGCGCTGCAAGACGCGACCCCGCGCCTTCGCCACGTCGTCGACCGCCGAGCCGACGCTGCCGGCCGGTGTCTGCGGTGCCGCTGCCGTGGTTCGGCCCAGGGCAATTGCGCAGGGGCTGCCGCCGGCGCGCGACAGCAGCGATTCGCCGACGATCGACAAGCCCCCGGTATAAACCGCCGCGCCGATCCGCGCGACGGTTGCGGCGGTCGCCACCGAGTCGATCGCCACCGCCGGCGCCGTAAACGGCCCCTGGAAGCGGACCAGGTCGGCGACCTGTGGGATGTCCAGCGGAATGCCTTCTCTGATCTGCGGCCGGATCGCGAGATCCAGCGTGTCGTTGCGGAAATCGATCTTGCCGCTGGCAGTGGCGCCGAATTTCCGGGTCTCGACGGCGATGCTTCGATCGATCTGCGCGACGCCGTTATGCAACGGCAGGCGGATCACCGCGCATTGCAGCTCGGTCGAAGGATCGACGTTGTGGAAGGGATTGATCGCGTCGGCTAGCTTGTTGAGCGGCGCATCGAGATCGATGCGGGTCTTGGACAGCGTCGCCGGGCCGACCAACGCCGTGACGGTGCCGCTCATCGTGCCAGCCCACTCGTGCGGCGTGCTGCCGACGGCGCCAAGGTCGATGCGCACGTCGGTCTTGCCGCCGCGTACCTCACGTTTCGTCCCGACGGCGGCGAGCAGCGCACCCAGGTCCATTCCCTTCACTTGCGCGTGCACCGACAACACCGGGCTCGGGTGATGCGCCGCATCGAGTGTTAGGTTGCCGGTGGCCGTACCGCCGAACGCCGAGGCCTGCAGGCTGGGAACATCGAGCCGCCCGTCCTGCAGCTTGACCTGCAACGCAAACTGGTCGAGCCGGCGCCCGCCAGACAGCGTCAGCGCGCCGATCGAGATGTCCCCCTCGGCGTCGAAGGCCTGCAGCAGGGCGACGGGGATGGGCTCTTCGGCCAGGTCGTGCCTGGCCGATGCCGCCTGCACGGCGGCGACGGCCCGCGCCGCGCCGCCGGCCTGCGGCAGGTCGGCGAGCGCGAAGCTCGGCGCCGCGAGCCGGAACGTCAGCTTGTCGCGCGGCGCCTGCTGCACGATCGCCATCTGACCGGTGAGCTGGCTCGCGCCGGTGGTCAAGCTGACCTGGTCGAGTCCGATTGCGGAGCCTTCGACGCGCATCTTGGCCGCAACGGAAGTCTTCTGGCCATTGACTTCGCCCTTCAGCGTCACCGGGTACGGCCAGCGATGCTGCAGCAGCGCGTCCAGCGGTCCGAGATCTCCTTCGACCGACACGGCGATGTCGTCCACCTTGCCCCGGAACTGCGCGCTGATCGGCGATTGCGGATCACGCGCGTGCAGCGACAGCATATCGATCGCGATATTGGTCACCTTGCCGGTGCCGCCGTCCTTGTACGTCATCGTACCGTTGGTGATCGCCAGATCGCCGAAAGCGAGCCTCGAGGCGGAGCCGGATGGCCCAGCGCTCGGGCCGGAGGCGACGCCGAGCTCCCAGTTGCCGTGGCCCTTGCCGTCGGTCTCGAGGGAGATCGTCGGCTCGATCAGCGCAAAGCGGACGACATCGACGCGTCGCCTGAGCAGCGGCAGCAGCGCGACCTGCGCCTCGATGCGCTTGGCCGTCAGCATCTGCGGTGACGTGCCCCACGCCGCGTTGCCCAGTGTGACGTCGTCGATCACGAGCTTCGGCTCGAGCGAGAGCTTGAGCTCGGCGCCGCCCCGGATCGTCAGTTCGCGGCCCGTGGCGTCGCGAACGTGCTGCTGAATCGGGTCGATCAGGTCCTTGGCGTCGAACTTGCGCAGCGTGATGCCCGCGGCGACGATCACCAGCAGCAGCAATCCGCCGAAGACCGCGAGCATTCGCCAGAAGAGTCGCATCGGACGATTGTAACGCGCCTTGGCCCGGGGAAAGGGTCGCCGCCATCGTGACCGGCTGGGACACCGCCGGCACGAGACGTGTTATCTAACGCAGCGCTGCGTTGAATTTCTCCAGCGCGGCGGCGCCGGGGATCAGCTCGCCGGCGCCGAGCTCGCTCAGCGGAGTATCGACGGTGTTCAGAGCGGCGTGCAGATCGCGGGCGTCGGGATCGAGATACAGCAAACCCGTGACGATCTCTCCGTCGGCGTGGCGGCGCTGCAGGTACTCCATCGCGGCGATCCGATCACCCGGATCGTAGTCGTCGTGCAACTTGCGAAGGCGCAGCACCGAGCCGTCGTGCTGGCGGACTTCGCGCACCGTGCCCGGCGCGTAGTCGGCCGTGATCTCCGTGCGCTGCGGCATGAAGTCCAGCCGGTTGACCGATTCGTTGTGCTCGCGCACGAAGTCGTAGCTCTTGGTCGACCCGACGTGATTGTTGAACGCGACGCACGGACTGATGACATCGAGGAACGCAGCGCCCTGGTGGCGCACGGCAGCTTTGATCAGCGGCACGAGCTGTGTCTTGTCGCCGGAAAAGCCGCGCGCGACGAGGCTCGCGCCGAGCTGCAGCGCGAGCATCACCATGTCGACCGGCTGCTCGTTGTTGATCGCGCCGCGCTTGCTCTTCGACCCCTTGTCCGCGGTCGCCGAGAACTGGCCCTTGGTCAGCCCGTAGACGCCGTTGTTCTCGACGATGTAGACCATGTTGACGCCGCGGCGCATCGAGTGCGCGAACTGGCCGAGCCCGATCGATGCCGAATCGCCGTCGCCCGACACGCCCAGGTAGATCAGATCGCGGTTGGCGAGATTGGCGCCGGTCAGCACCGACGGCATGCGCCCGTGCACGCTGTTGAAGCCGTGCGAGTTGCCGAGGAA
>JBOIGD010000119.1:0-16859 GCA_050742615.1 Casimicrobiaceae bacterium
CTCCACGACCTGCTCCTGGGTCAACATGCTCGGCGGCCCAAAAGCCGCGATCATCGCCCGGGTGGGTCAGTTTTACTCCGACGCAGTGGGTCAGTATTACTCCGGCGCTAACAGCTTGGCACACTGGCTTTTTACGGCGGCGGCCGGCAATGACAAAAGGCCCAACGATACGCCCAGCGACACCTACGGAGCAAGCCGCATATGCCCGGATAGAACGTTCTCCGCGCGACGCAAAACCGCCGGACATACCGGAGGCCCAACCGACGACGCCGGATGCAACAGCGGTCGATTCTGAAGGCCGCGAATGGCCTGATCCGCAATCGCTGACGCAAGACGATGAGGTGCAGCCGTATCCCGTCGTCGCGCTGCCAGCCAGCGTGCGGGAAGCCGTTGAGGAAGTGCAGGCGTTCACGCAAGCGCCGGCGGCGCTGATCGCCGCGTCTGCGCTCTCAGCGATATCGGTCGCTGCGCAGGGGTTGGCGAACGTGCAGCGAGACGAAGGGCTTACCGGACCAATCGGTCTTTGGTTTCTGACCATTGCGGAATCGGGCGAGCGCAAGTCCACGGCGGACGGACACTTTACGCATGCGATCCGCGAGTACGAAACCGAGCAAGCGGAACTGGCGAAGCCTGCCATCGCGAGACACATGGCCGCAGTCGGGGCATGGGAGGCGAAAAGTGCCGGGTTGCGCGAGGCAATCAAGACTGCGACAAAACGTGGCAAGGCGACGGACGCCGACGAGCAACGCCTGCGAGAGGTTCAGGCAGATATGCCGCTGCCCACGCCGGTTCCGCGCCTGCTCTACTCGGACGCCACCCCGGAAGCATTGGCGCATGGCATGAAACGTTGGCCGTCGTCCGCCGTTATCTCACCCGAGGCCGGCGCTGTATTGGGGGCGCACGCGATGGGCCGGGATTCCATCGTCCGCAACCTAGCCCTGTTGAATTCACTATGGGACGGTGGCGAGCTCCGCGTTGACCGGCGCACGTCCGAATCGTTCACGGTCCGCGGCGCACGGCTGACCATCTCGCTACAAGCACAGCCGGCGGCGATGCGGGATTTCTTCGACAAGGCCGGCCCGCTGGCGCGTGGCGTTGGATTCATCGCCCGGTTTCTTGTGGCCTGGCCGCAGTCAACACAAGGAACGCGCCAGTACCGCGAAGCGCCGCAGGCCTGGCCGGCACTGTCGGCATTCAATCATCGCGTGGCCGCATTGTTGGCATCGTCCCCGGCATTCAATGAGCGAGGGGAACTAAACCCGCCGACACTGACGCTCGCGCCCGAGGCTAAAGCCGCATGGATTCGCTTCTATGACGATGTAGAAACCGAACTGCGCGCTGGTGGCGACCTAACAGACGTGCGCGACGTGGCGAGCAAGGCGGCCGATAACGCGGCCCGCCTGGCGGCGCTGTTTCATGTTTTCGAGGGCGATGCCGGCGCGGTATCGCTGGCGCACGTGCAAGCCGCGTGCCGCCTGGTCGCATGGCATCTGACCGAGGCGCGGCGCTTCCTGGGCGAGTTTTCCCTGCCGCCTGCGCTCGCCAATGCGGCGCGGCTCGACGCTTGGCTTCTCGACTATTGCCGAGCGGCCGGCACCGGCATCCTCCGACGCCGGACCATTCAGCAAAAGGGGCCGAACGCGACACGGGACGGCAAGCGGCTCGACGAAGCCTTGCGCGAGCTATGCGAGGCCGGTCGGATACGCGAATACCGGGACACCATGCGCCGTGACGTGGCAATCAATCCGGCGCTCTTGGGGGCTCAATCATGAGCCTGCGCGCGTGGCTTGGGGACGTTGCTACCGCTACACCCGCTACACCTGCTACACCTATCGTCCAATACCGTCCACCTGTAGCAACTGTAGCGACTGTAGCAGTAGCGATTCCACAGGATGACGAAACTGACGTGCTAGCCGATCCTGCAGCGGAAGCGCGACGGCAGCACGTGCTTGCCATGCTCGCCGAACGCACAGGCATCCGGTATGCGCTCCGACGCCGTGCTCCCGGCGCTTGCGATTGAAGGCCAGGGGGCGCGAGCTGCGAATACCGAGAGAAAAATGCGACCCGTTTCTGTTGCTGGCATTGATCGAGCAACAGGGGTGTGGGGCAGTTCACCAGGTTGCGGCGCCGATGAGTACCTCTAACCTGCCTCCTTACACGATGACGCTTATCGAGGCGGTGCTTAGGTTGATTCGCACTGGGCGTGACGATCCGCGCTATAGGGAGAACGCTCTGGCCGTGCCCGAGCGGTGCACGTCTGTCTTGGAGGTGATTGGAGGACCGTGCGCCGAATCCCACGAAGGCGCGGCAATTCCGGTTGCCATGATCGCGCCGGGCCCTCTGGGGCTGCGTATCGCCGAACTTGCCGCGCACGGCTGGGGAGTGCGGCAGATAGCCCGTATCCTTGGCGTCAATCCCTCCACGGTGAGTCGTCGACTTCGCCGCGCAAGTTAGTGGATCACAGGGGGGCCGAAGGGAAAAAGGAAGCGCTGCGGGGGACCCTCTATTGGCGTTGCGCTGGTGTTGCGCAGCGTACAATCTGAACTGGTAGGGTTTCCAGCGAGGAGGCGTCGGTCATGTTAAAGCCCATTCTGGCAACTGTCGCGCTGCTCACGTCGGTATCAGCACCGGCGGTGGCGCAACAGTACCAAGGCGGTTACTCAGCGGCAATTCAGGCGCAGACGCAAAATCAGCTAATGGAGGCCCAGACCTGGGCGATTAACGCATACACCAGTTGTCTGCGAGCAACGAACGACGCCAGCAAGTGTGGGCCGCCGCCGCAGATGAATTTCCCGCCTCGACGGCAATATCAAGCCCAACAGCGAGTACCGGTCACGGATTACGGTTGCGTCGATGGGAATATTCGCGGCGGTCAGACCTGGGCCAACGCGATGCAAGCTTGTACCCGCTATCAAGCGCAACAGCGAATACCGGTCACGGACTACGGCTGCGTAGATGGCAATGTAAGGGGCGGTCAGACTTACGCGAACGCGATGAGTGCCTGCACGCGCTGAAAAACGGACGGGACTTCACATGAAATATTTGACCAGCGTAGTCGGGATGTTGCTTGTTGGCTGTGCTGCCAATTCAGGAGTTGTTCCAATGGGGAGGGATACTTACGTGGTGTCTCGCCAAGCGGCAACGGGATTTTCTGGCTCCGGCACGCTCAAAGCAGAAGCGTTGCAAGAGGCAAACCAGTTCTGTGCCGCCCAGAAGAAGACAATGCAGGTAGTCCAGGCGACCGAGGCACAGCCTCCGTACCTCCTGGGCAACTATCCAAAAGCAGAAGTTCAATTCCTGTGCACTGACGCGAATGAAATCCGCAAGTAACCCAGCGCGGACCTGCGCCCACTGTCGCTTGCAAAAAGTGGCTCGCCCATGCGAAGGAAGGGTTGCGGCGGAACCCATCCGCCATGGGTTTCGATAGCATGACGCGCGCGCGCTTGCGTTAAATCGGACCAACCGTTGCGAACGGATCGGCTTAGTCAAAATTCAGCTTGTTCTTGAGCTGCCGCCGTGAAGGCGGAGAACATCCATAGCATTTCCGGAAGCTGGTCCCCAACTTTCGCCACCCCGTCGGGCTCCCACTGGGTGGTCCCTGAGTTCGAAAATCCACGGCACACTGGCGGCACACTGAGTCGCAAAAACCGAGAGCTGAGAGGAGCAAGCGAAAACAGATAAACCACTGACTGCGTTGTTATTGTTTGTTGTCGTGTATGTTCGTTTTCTCGTTCTGTCCGAATCATAATCCTTTGGTCCGGGGTTCGAGTCCCTGATTCGCCACCACTCATTTTCTAATCCGTTGATCCGACCGGTCGACGGCTTAACGTTGCCGCGGTCGCGGGCTCCTATCGCATGACAACGCGCGGACCGTGCCGTGCGCGAGACAAGCAGCAGTCGCGCGTTCCCTTGTTGGTTACGCCGTGGACCGCAGGACGCTTCGCGCATCCGCCCCGGGACGGAGCCTTCGTTCCGGCGCCGTTTCTCAGGGCCTGTGGCGCATCGCCAGCATGGCGCGCAGCAACTGCGGATCGTCCCACGGTACATCGGTGCGGGCCTGGCGCAGGTAGGAACTGCCCGGGTCGCGCAGCCACTCCTGCGGAAACTCGGCGATCAGATGCTCCTCGCCGTCAGGGATGTCGCGTCGCACCGTTGAAGCATCACCGGCGAGCGCCGACGCCAACGCGGCGCACAGATCGACTCCGACGAGACCGCCCATCTGCACGCCGTTGGTCACGCGACGATTGATCTCGATCAGGTAGACTTGGCCGGTCTGATCGTGCTCGATGAACTCCGGTCCGAAGAAGCCGCTTATGCCGAAACCGGCTGCGAGCATCTCGGAGAATCGCGCCGCCTCCGCGGCAAAGCGGCAGCGCACGACCGTCGAGGGGCCGGTCGCCGGATTGCGCATCAGCACTTCGCGCGTCATTCCGGCATACGCGATCCCGTCCCACGCCGCGGCGGCGTGCAACAGCCCGTTGCCGGGAATCCAGGTCTGAATCAGCAGATCGGCGGAATTCCACAGCGTCGCGCTTTCGGCGGCTGCCAGCTTGCGGAACGCCGGCTCTAGCAACGTCTCGTCCCGGATCACCTCGACGGCCTGGCCTGCCGTGCCGAACGCGCGCTTCAGCACCACCGGATAGCCGTTCGCGTGCGCGAATGCGCGGGCCGCGACAGCATCGACGACGACGGCGTGCGCCGGCACGCGTACGCCCAGCGCCTCGGCCGCGGCCGGCAACAAGGTCTTGTCGATGCTCGTCCGATAGTGCGCGGGATCGCCGAGCGATTCGCGCAGCAGCGCGGTAAGCCGCTCCCGCATTGCCTCTTCCATGCCCGCGGGCGGCGATGCGACGAACGACATCATCAACTGCAATGCCGTGTCGTCGCAGGGCACGATCAATCGCGGCGAGCGCTCACCTAGGCTGGCGGCGAGCATGTACGCCCATTGCATCGGCGTCGCCGCCTCCGGCAGGTAAGTCACGGCGCCGACGTATCGACTTGCCGTCACCAGCGCCCCCCTCGGTGCCAGCACCGATACGTCGAATCCGGCGCGCACCAATTCGCGCGGCAGGCGCGCCGGTCCCGCCCAGTTCGTCGCCGTCGCAGCCAGCAGTACCGGAATGCCCAGGCGTCCTCCCCCTTTGACGGTCGTCGGGTCGATGGAGTCTAACGCCGCGTCGACTCGAAGTCACCTGATGCGCGCCATCCAACCTGCGCGCACCTTGCGTTTTGCGGACAACCACCTGACACTTGACCCGGCGGCAGGCGAGCGGGTTTGCCGGACGACGCCAATCGGTTCCACAATGCAAGACGACTATCTAGCCCACCTGCGCCGCACCGTCGACGCCATCCACGCCGACGGCTTCTACAAGTCGGAGCGCGTCATCCAGAGCCCGCAGGCGTCGCAGATCCGTCTCGCCGCCGGACCGGACGTTCTCAATTTCTGCGCCAACAACTATCTCAGCCTGGCCGACGACCCGCGGCTCATCGCGGCGGCGCACGAAGGGCTCGACCGCTGGGGCTTCGGCATGGCCTCGGTGCGCTTCATCTGCGGCACGCAAGCCGTGCACAAGGAGCTCGAACGGGCGCTGTCCGCGTTCCTCCGAACCGGCGACAGCATTCTCTATTCGAGCTGCTTCGATGCCAACGGCGGGGTGTTCGAAACCCTGCTCGGCGAGGAAGATGCGGTTATCAGCGACGAATTGAATCACGCCAGCATCGTCGACGGCATCCGCCTGTGCAAGGCCAGGCGCCTGCGCTACCGCAACAACGACATGGCCGACCTCGAAGCCAAGCTGAGCGAGGCCGATGCGGCCGGGGCGCGCTTCAAGCTGATCGCGACCGATGGCGTGTTCTCGATGGACGGCACCATCGCCGATCTCCGATCGATATGCGGCCTGGCGGACAAGCACGATGCGCTGGTGCTGGTCGACGATTCGCATGCGGTCGGCTTCGTCGGTGAGGGCGGCCGGGGCACGCCGGAGCTGTGCGGCGTCGAGGGCCGGGTCGACATCGTCACCGGCACGCTGGGCAAGGCGCTGGGCGGCGCGTCGGGCGGCTTCACATCGGGGCACAAGGAGATCGTCGAGCTGCTGCGGCAGCGCTCGCGCCCGTACCTGTTTTCGAACACGCTGGCGCCGTGCGTCGCGGCCGCGTCGCTGCGCGCTCTCGAATTGCTGGCTGGCGACGAAGGCGCGGCCCTGCGCCGGCGCGTGCGGCAGAACGGCGAGCGCTTCCGCGCGGCGATGAGCGGGAGCGGCTTCGATCTCGTCCCCGGCGCGCATCCGATCATCCCGGTAATGCTGGGCGATGCGGCGCTCGCGACGCGGATGGCCGACGCGCTGCTCGCCGAGGGTGTGTACGTGATCGGGTTTTCGTATCCGGTGGTGCCCAAGGGGAAGGCGCGCATCCGGACGCAGATGAGCGCAGCGCACACCGAAGCGCAGATCGACCTTGCAGCCGCGGCCTTCGCCAGGGTCGGCAGGCAGCTGGGTGCCATCCGTTGACCGCACTTGGAGCTGCAACCGCTATGAAGGCACTCGCCAAACTCGACTCCGCGCCGGGCCTCAAGTTGACCCAGGTAAAAAAGCCCGAGGTCGGCCACAACGACGTGATGATCCGCATCCGCAAGACCGCGATATGCGGCACCGACATGCACATCTGGAACTGGGACGAGTGGGCGCGCAAGACGATTCCCGTGCCGATGCACGTCGGCCACGAATACGTCGGCGAGATCGTCGCCATGGGACAGGAGGTTCGTGGCTTCACGATCGGCGACCGGGTGTCGGGGGAAGGTCACATCACCTGCGGCTTCTGCCGCAACTGCCGCGCGGGCCGCCGCCATCTGTGCCGCAACACCGTCGGCGTCGGCGTCAACCGCGAGGGCGCGTTCGCCGAATACCTGGTGATTCCCGCGTTCAACGCGTTCAAGATTCCGGACGACATATCCGACGACCTGGCGTCGATCTTCGACCCGTTCGGCAACGCGACGCACACCGCGCTGTCGTTCAATCTGGTCGGCGAAGACGTGCTGATCACCGGCGCCGGGCCGATCGGCATCATGGCGGCGGCGATCGCGCGGCACGTCGGCGCGCGCCATGTCGTGATCACCGACGTCAACGACTACCGCCTCGCCCTGGCGCGGCGCATGGGCGCCTCGCGCGTGGTCAACGTCGAGCGCGAGGATCTGGGCGACGTCGTCGCCGAGCTGCGGATGACCGAAGGATTCGACGTGGGCCTCGAGATGTCAGGCGTGCCCAGGGCTTTCGGCGACATGCTGCGGCACATGAACCACGGCGGCAAGATCGCGCTGCTCGGGATTCCGCCGGCGGAGATGGCGATCGACTGGAACCAGGTCATATTCAAGGGTCTGGAAATCCGCGGCATCTACGGCCGCGAAATGTTCGAGACCTGGTACAAGATGGTGGCGATGCTGCAGAGCGGCCTCGACCTCTCGCCGATCATCACCCACCATTATGCGGTCGAGCAGTTCGAGCAGGCGTTCGCGACGATGAAATCCGGCCAGAGCGGCAAGGTGATCCTCGACTGGGCCGCGTAGTCCCCCGGCGCGTTCGCAATGCCGTGTCGTGCGGTGCGCTGGCTGCGCCCGGCGATTGCGTCTATCATCGACATCCGCCCTCCGCGCCATGGACGACAACGACTTCGCCGCCCAGATCCACGTGCATCGCGCCTACCTGCTGCGCGTGGCGATGCTGCAACTGCGCAACCGCGAGACGGCCGAGGACGTCGTGCAGGACACGCTCGTCGCGGCCCTGCAGGGCGCTGCGGGATTCTCCGGCCGCTCGAGCGTCAAGACCTGGCTGACCGGGATCCTCAAGCACAAGATCGTCGACGTGATCCGCCGCAGGGCGCGCGAGCCTGCGTTCGCCGCGCTCAACGAGGAATGCCAGATCGACGATTTCGATGCGTTGTTCGACGAGTCCGGACACTGGGAGAATCCGCCCGCCGAGTGGGGCAATCCCGAAGGCGATCTGTCGCGCCGGCAGTTCTTCGATATCGTGCAGTTCTGCCTCGACAAGCTGCCGCCGAATACCGCGCGGGTGTTCATGATGCGCGAAGTGCTGGAGCTCGACGGCGACGAGATCTGTAAGGAACTGACGATCACATCGACCAACCTGTGGGTCATCCTCTACCGGGCCAGGATGGCGCTCAGGCAATGCCTCGAGCAGCATTGGTTTGCCGCGACCCCTCGTGCCGGCTGACATATCCGACCGCGCCAGGCCAATTGGGCCCTCTGATCTCTTGCAAGGACGCGAGCCGCCTGATCTCGCAGATGCAGGACGGCACCCTGCCGCGCCGGAGGCGTTGGCTCGTCCGGCTGCATCTGGCGTGGTGCGAAGCCTGCCGGCGCTTTGAGCGGCAGCTCGCCGTCCTCCGCGAGGCGATCCGGCATTATCGCCAATAGGCGGCGCAGCAGCGTCTCGTTCCGACGAAGCCGGCGTCCCCGCGCGTAATTGTCGTTCCGACGCAGGCCGGAACCCAAGTTCGTCGCGGCGATGCCGGACGCCTTGCACCCGGGCAAGCTTGGGATCCCGCCTGCGCCGGGGCCACGTCAAAGTGATAATCTGTACTCCGTAATCATGGTCCCAACGGCAATGGTCTCGATCTCGCTCAACGGCGCAACGTACCTCTGCCGATCGGCCTCGCCCAGGGTTGCCGACCTGGTGCGCGAGCTGTCGCTCGAGGGCAAACGCATCGCGGTCGAAAGGAACGGCCAGATCGTGCCGCGCAGCCGGCATGCCGAAACTCTTGTCCAGGCCGGGGATCGAATCGAAGTCGTCGCCGCCGTCGGCGGCGGTTAAGGCCCAAGTCATGAACGCTCCTGAAAACCTGCCCCTCGTCCAGGACGATCCCTTGGTGATCGCCGGGCGCCGCTACGTGTCGCGGCTGCTGGCCGGGACTGGCAAGTACAAGGACTTCGCCGCCACGCGCGCCGCGATCAACGCGTCGGGAGCCCAGATCGTCACCGTGGCGATACGCCGCACCAACATCGGCCAGAACCCGGGCGAACCCTCGCTGCTCGATTTCCTGCCGCCGTCGCAATTCACCTTGCTGCCCAACAGCGCCGGCTGCTACAGCGCGGCGGACGCGGTGCGCACCCTGCGGCTGGCGCGCGAATTACTCGACGACCACAAGCTGGTGAAACTCGAGGTCCTCGGTGACGCCCATTCGCTGTTCCCCGACGTGCGGGAGACCCTGCGCGCGGCCGAAACGCTGGTGGCCGAAGGCTTCGAGGTGATGGTCTACACCTCCGACGATCCGATCGCCGCGCGGCAGCTCGAGGCCGCGGGCTGCGTCGCCATCATGCCGCTCGCCTCGTTGATCGGCTCCGGCATGGGAATTCTCAATCCGTGGAACCTGAAGCTGATCATCGAGCAGGCGAAAGTGCCCGTGCTCGTCGACGCCGGCATCGGCACGGCTTCCGATGCGGCGATCGCGATGGAAGCCGGGTGCGACGGCGTGCTGATGAATACCGCCATCGCGCTGGCGCAGGACCCGGTGCTGATGGCCGGGGCGATGAAAAAAGCGGTCGAGGCCGGGCGGGAGGCCTTTCTCGCCGGTCGCATGCCGCGCAAGTTCTACGCGGCCAGTCCGAGCTCGCCCCCGACCGGGCTGATCGCTTGATGGGTGCGTTCCATCCGGCCGGGCTGCAGGCGGCCCGCCGCGGCGCCGTTGCGCTGCTTTGCTGCCTTCCGCTGATCAGTGGGGCCGCGCGCCTGACGCGCGCCGACATCGAAGAGACTTGCACCGGCGCCGAAGACGCCGCCCAGTGCGGACGGCTGATCGAGGCGCTGCAGCTCAAGCGCCTGCCCGGCCTCGCCCACCGCGAAGGGAGCGACCTGGTCGTGTCGCTCTTTCCGTCCGGCAGCGCGACGTTCACCGACAGCGACGATCCGGTGAACGGCAGCTCGTACAGCCTGTGGGATTACCTCGACGGCATCAATACCATCGTCCTGTATGTGACGACCGGCGACGCGAGCAGCTTCACGCTGTTGCAACGCAGGACCAACCGGCGGGCCGATCTGCCCGCGGAGCCGCAGCTCTCCCCCGACCGGCAACGGCTGGTCGTCGCCGACATCTGCCCGCAACACTGCACCAACGAAATCACCGTCTGGCGGATCTCACGCGAAGGCTTCCGCAAGGAATTGCGCTGGGCGCCGGGCGCGGCCTGGTCCGACGCCGAGGCGACGTGGCGGGACGACCAGACGCTGGCCCTCGAGTACACGGCGGGGGCGGCCGGCGCGACCGCGATTATCGAGCGCAAGCTGGGCGACGCGGTGTGGACACGCATCGCGCCGCCGTGAACGGGCCGATCGCGCGCGCCTGGCGCCGGCGTTGCCGGTGCGCGAGCAGGCTCGCCGGCGCGCCCCGATGAACGCACCGCGCCCGCCGCATTTGCCGGGGCCGATCCGCAGCTTCGTGCTGCGCCAGGGCCGCTTTTCACCGGCGCAGCGGCGCGCGTACGAGACGCTGCTGCCGCGGTTCGGCATTGCGTTCACGTCCGCGCCGGTCGACCTCGCGGCCGCTTTCGGCCGCCAGAACCCGAAGATCCTCGAAATCGGGTTCGGCATGGGCGAAACCACCGCAGCGATCGCCGAAGCGCGACCGGACCAGGATTTTCTGGGGGTCGAAGTGCATTCGCCGGGGGTCGGCAGCCTGCTGAAGCTAATCGACGAGCGGCAGCTCACCAACGTGCGCATTGTGCAGCACGACGCGGTGGAAGTGGTGACGCGCATGATCGCTCCGGGCATGCTGGCAGGTATCCATGTTTTTTTTCCGGACCCCTGGCCGAAGAAGCGCCACCACAAGCGCCGGCTGCTGCAGCCGGAGTTCATCCACGCGCTGGCGCAGCGCTTGGCGGCCGGGGCCTATCTGCACGCCGCGACCGACTGGGAGGACTACGCGATCGACATCCTTGCCGCGGCGAGCGGCGATCCGCTGCTGACGAACGCCGCGGCCGGATTTGCGTCCCGGCCCGCGGGCCGGCCGACGACCAAATTCGAGCGCCGCGGCTTGGCGCTCGGGCACGGCGTCCGCGACATCGTATTCACGCGGCGCTGAAGGAAGCGGCTTACGCCGATTGCCTGCGGCGGCTGCCGGCATCGGACAGCGCCAGCAGTTCGGCGATCGCCGCGCTCGCGGCCTCGCGCGAAAAGTGCCTGGCGACGTTGGCGCGGCCGCCCGCGGCAAGCCGATTCCACAGGGCCGGGTCGCGGTACGCCCGAACGACCGCATCGGCGAACGCTCGCGGGTCGTCGCCGACCAGCACGTCGCGGCCGGGGTCGAGGTGCATGCCCTCGATCGACGGCGTGGTCGCGATCACCGGCAGCCCGACGCTCATCGCCTGGTTGACCTTGCCCTTGACGCCGGCGCCGTAACGCAGCGGTGAGATCGACAGCCGGCAGCCTTCGAGGTACGGCCCGAGGTCGGGGACGTAACCGGCGACGATCAGGTCGTCGCCGGCCAGCGCACGAACGATCGCCGGAGGATCGGCGCCGACGACGTAGGTCTTGACCCCCGCCAGGCGCTCGCGGATGCGCGGCAGGATCTCGCTCGCATACCAGCGCACCGCGTCGGTGTTCGGCGGATGCCGGAAGCCGCCGACGAACAGCAATCCCGACCGCGCCGCGAACGGGTTGCCGGGCCCGTGCAGCTCGTGGATATTCGACAAGGTGATCACCCGGGCCCGCGGCGCAATCCGGTCAAGCAGCGCTTTTTCCTCGTCGCTGACCACCAGCGTGACGTCGGCCTTGCCGATCAGCGCAAGCTCCTCGGCGCGCTTCACCGCCGCCGCGCCGCGCGCGGCCCGGCTCGAGTCCAGGTCGGCCAGCCTCTCTTCGCGCAAGAAATGCAGGTCGACCGTATCGAATACCGCCAGCGCGTTCGGCGCGAACGCACGCACCGCGGCCATGTGCCGGGCCGCGATGTAGTGCCGGGACAAGAGCACCAGGTCGAACTCGCTCCCGCGCGCGCCGAGCAACGCCGCGACCGACTTGGCGTACGGGTGAAATTGCACTTCGATGCCGTCTCGCTGTAGCTCCTCGACATAACCTTGACGGTATTCGAGATTGTCGGCGACGAAGGTCACCTTGCAGCCGAGGCCGGTCAGTATCTGCATGACGCGCTGCATGCGCAGCGACCCCGAATCCCGGTCCGGAGTCAGCATGCACGCATCGATCACCAGCGCTCGCCGCGCCGCCCAGCGGTCGCGCTCGAGTCCCGGGGCGACCCCGTTGGCGCGGTGCGTGGTCAGCGCGCCGGCCCATTTGGCCGCGAAATGGCCGCGATTCGTCGCCTGGTGCCGCTTGACGCCGGCGGTCTCGTCGGTCCCTGACGTCGTCCCCTCGAAATGGACGACCGTCGCGGCCGCCTGGTAGTAGACCTTTCGTCCCGCCGCGCGCACCGCGAATGCGACGTCGGTATCCTCGTAGTACGCCGGCGCGTAGCGCGTGTCGAAGCCGCCGAGCTCGACGAAGAGCTTCCGCGGCACGGCCAAGCAGGCGCCCGAGCAGTAGTCGACCTGGCGCAAATAGTTGTATTCGGGCCGGCCCGGGTCGTCGTCGCGCCCGTAATTCCAGGCCGAGCCGTCATGCCAGACGATGCCGCCGGCTTCCTGCAGGCGCCCGTCCGGATAGACGAGCTTCGCCCCGACCAGGCCGGCGTCCGGGTGGTCGTCGAACACGGCCAGCAAAGCGTCCAGCCAGCCGCCGGTGACGATGGTGTCGTTGTTGAGCAGCACCAGGATTTCGCCGCGCGCGAGGGGCGCGGCGCGGTTGCAGCTGGCGATGAAGCCCGCGTTGACGGCATTGCGCTCGAAGCGCACGCCCGACACCGCGGCCAGCGCGTCGGCGGCAGTCTCGGGCGACGCATCGTCCATGACGATGACCTCGTACGCGCCCGCGGGCGTGTGGGCAAGCACGCTCTTGAGGCAGGAGTAGGTGAAGAGCGGCTTGCCGTGCATCGGGACGACGATCGAAACCCGGGGCTTGTCGGCGAAGACGAAGGCGAGCGGCGCGATCGCGGTCTCCTGCACGAACACGGTGCGCGCCGGCGGCCTGTAGCGCCGGGCACGCGCCAGCCGCTGCACGACGCGGCGCGCCAGCGCACCGGCCCCTTCGTCGCGCAGGATCGTCGCGGCGATGCCGCCATAGCGCGGCGCCTGGCCGAGTATCGTCCACTGCCCGCGCGCCCGAGCCCAGGCGATCTTGACGAACTGGCCGCCGCTGCGCAGCGGCGCGGTGGCGCGCCACAGGGTGCTCGTCTCGAGCTCCCGGATGCGATCGCGCGCGGCCCGCAGCATCGCTTCGCCGTGATCGATCTGGAGCTGCATATCCTGCTGCCGGCGCAGCGCGCCCAGCATCCGCCGAGCGCGCGCCGGCTCGGCCGCCGCTGTCGCGCCCGGCAGGGCGGCGATCGCGGCATCGATCGCCGCGACCTGGCGCTGCAGTTCGGCGCGGGCTTCGGCATTGCCGCATTCGACGCCGGCTTCGAAGAGTTGCGGCAGCGACAGCGCATCGTCCGCGACCTCGCCCTGTTCCGGCATCGACCAGTGGCGGGGATCGAGCGCGGGCGACGCGGCATCGCCGTTGCGTCGCCGCGCGGCCAGCGGCGCCAGATAGATCTCGAGATAGCGTTGCGGATCGGTCATGGTGTGGCCAGCCGCGTGGCCAGGCGCCGGCGCGATGTCGGTCCCGTCCACGGCGCCGAAGAGCGCGTCGTTCCATTCGGCCGGCGTCGCATCCCACGGCATGAGCGTCGTACGCGACCGGCCGGCGAGGCGTTCGGGGAACGCGCCGAATGCCGAGGCGACGATCGCGGCATCGGCGGCGAGCGCGGCCGACAGCGTGTACGAATAGGTCTCCGGGACCTGTGCGGGGAACCAGATCACGTCGGGTCGTTCGGCGGCGATCAGGGTGGCCAGATCGGCGCCGGCGTATTCGCCGCGCACCGACAGCGGCACCCGCGGCCGCTGCGGCACCGGCTCCGACACCGGACCCAGGACGGCAAACGACAGTGGAAGCGAGCGAGCACGCGCATCCTCGGCGCAGGCGGCGACGATATGCAGGCCCTTTTCCGGCGACAGCCTGCCCAGGGTGATCACGCGAACAACGCGCGCGGGCGTCGCCGGCGGCGCTTCGGCGTGCGGCAGCACGGTGACGAACAAGCCGGGGAAATAGCGCACGAGGCGCCGCTCGACGTCGTGCGACGGAGCGAACACGCGCTCGGCGCCGCGCAATAGCAGGTCGAATGCGGCCCGCCAGCCGATGATGTCCAGCGACCATTGGGCGGGCCTTCGCGCAAGGCAGGCCGCGCATCCGGCCGCGTCCGGCTCGCCGCAATAGCGGCCTTCCGCGGTAACCAGGTGGTATTGCGGACAGACCGCGTAGTAGTCGTGCGCTGTGCAGTCGTAGGGCACGCCGAGCGCCGCCGGCAGATCGAGGACGCAGCGCGGCAGCCCGTGGACATGGTGGAAGTGCACGCGCGCGAGATCGAGGTCACGCAGCAGGCAGACGAGCGAATCCTTGTCCGAGGGCAAGGTGAAGTATGCCGCCAGGTCTTCGCCGGGCTCGAGCCACGAGAGTCTGACGGTGTCACCGGCCACGGGCTCGAGCAGCAGCACCTCGGAGTGCGCCGCGAGGAGCGCCGCCAATGCGCTCATGTGCTGCCGGATGCCGCCGCCCCAGGCGTGCGCGACGAACAGGATCCGCGGCTTCGGCGAAGCCGCCAGCCGTTGCAGCGCCGCGCTGCCGCGCACCGCGGCCGGATCGTGCGGCGAGCATCCGGCGGGCGTCGGCATGGCGTTCAACGGAACAATCGCGCCGGCGTGGTCAACCGAATTCGGCCAGCACCGGTTGATGGTCCGACGCCTGCGTTTCCCGGTCGACGCGAATCGACTTCAGGCGCGGCCTCAGGTCGGCGGAGACGAAAATGAAATCGCAATGCTGCTCCGGTTCGTCGGGACGTTCCTTCTCGTGGATCTTGAAGGTCGACGGATGCGCGACGCCCGGATGCGCGACCTCCCAGGCGTCGGCCAGCGCGGGGGTGCCGTCGCCGAACGGCTCGACCAAGCGCGCGTGCAGCGGATCATTCGGCTCGAGATTGAAGTCGCCGGTGATGATCGTCGCCGCGGGCCGCCGGTAGTCGTGAAACGGACCGTCCCCCCTTTCGACGATGCGGCCGCGACGGGCTTGCCCGCTGCCCTCGGCGTAGACCGAGCGCAAGGCCTCCACCTGCGCCGTGCGCTTGACCCTGCCATAGTATTCCAGGTGCGTGGTGATGACGCGGACTTCCCCGAACGAAGCCCGCGCGACCGCTTCCAGCGCGATCCGCGGCATGCCGCGCAGGCCAGGGTCGACCGGATGCGGCAGCAGATGGCGGAAGACCTGCCCGACCGGTAGCCGCGACAGGATCATGTTGCCGAAGTGGCGCCGCCGGCCCGCATCGCCCGGAACGTCGACCGCGACGCCGGGAACGGGCGTGAAACCGGGCAGCAGGCGGGCGATCTCGGCAAATTGATTTTCACCGCGGCTGCCGGCGAGCGCCGGATCGGGAAAATTGTCGGCGATCTCCTGCAGACATAGGAGGTCGAAGTCGGCCAGCCGCTTCGCCTGCGTGACGATCCGCGCCGGATCGACGCGGCCGTCGACGCCGCGGCACCACTGCACGTTCCAGGTGATGATCTTCATGACGGTCCTTCCAACGGCCCGCGCGGCATGGCGATTTGCGCCTCGTCCAGCGACCCCGAGCCCGGGACAGGCTGCGGCGTCGTTACTTGATCCCCGCGCGCATGAACGACTGCACGAACTGCTTCTGGAAAAGGAGAAAGGCGACCAGCAGCGGCGCGGTCGTCAACAGCGTCGCCGCCGTGATGATCGACCAGTCGATGCCCTGGTCAGTCGACGAAAACACCTGCAGCCCGACCGTCAGCGGCCGCGATTCCACCGAATTCGTTATGATCAGCGGCCACAGGAAATTGTTCCAGTGATAGCTGACGCTGACCAGCGCGTAGGCGATGTAGACCGGGCGCGCCAGCGGCACGTAGACCTTCCACAGGATCTGCAGCGGCGTGCAGCCTTCGACGCGCGCCGCCTCGTCGAGCTCCTTCGGCACCGTCTTGAACGTCTGCCGCAGCAGGAAGATGCCGAACGCGCTCGCCATGTACGGCAGGCCGATCGCCAGTATGGTGTCGCGCAGGCCCAGCGCGTTCATCGTCCGGTAGTTCTCGACGATCAGGACGTCGGGCATCACCATCAGCTGCACCAGCACCAGCGCGAACAGGATGTTGCGCCCCGGAAACTCGAAGCGCGCGAACGCGTACGCGGCCAGCGTGCACAGCACGAGCTGCGCCGCGAGCACCATCGTGCACAGTAAGATCGTGTTCAGGAAGTAGCGCGCAAAAGGCGCGGCATGCCAGGCCTTGACGAAATTCTCCAGCGTCAGCGGCGCGGTCGGCACGAAATGGGTCGAAAACTCGCCCGGGTGGAACGCGGTCCAGAACGCGTAGGCCAGCGGCAGGATCCACAGCAGCCCGAGGAGCCACGCGCCTGCCGTTTCGACGGCGCGGCCCGGTCCACCCGTCTGAAACGCGATCGCGCTCACCGGTCGACGCTCATCGGTAATGTATCCTGCGGTCGAGGAACCAGAACTGCGCCAGGGCGACCGATCCCAGCACCGCCAGCAGGACGATGGTCAGCGTCGCGGCGTACGCCGAATCCTGGAAGCGGAAGCCTATCTCGTAGATGTAATAGAGCAGCAACTCGGTCGCGTTGTCCGGGCCGCCGCGGGTCATCACCACGATGTGGTCGAACAGGCGGAACGCGTTGATCACCGCGTTCACC
>JBOIGD010000120.1:0-2708 GCA_050742615.1 Casimicrobiaceae bacterium
CTGTTGAAGCAGGCCGCCAAGGAGTCGGGTGAAAAGGCCAGCGACCTGCGCTCGCAGGTCGAGGCCAAGCTGCGGTCGGCCAAGATACGATTGCACGACCTGCACGACGACGCCACCGAAAGCGCGAAGGCGGCGGCGCGCGTGACCGACGACTATGTGCGCGACAATCCCTGGCAGGCGATCGGCATCGCGGCGGCCGTCGGCTTCCTGGCCGGACTGGCTCTGAGCCGCCGTTAGCCGCCGGTGGCTGATCCGCACGCCAGACCCGCCACAGGGCTGGGCCGCGCGCTGTCGCAGCTCGGCGGCAGCGCGCTCGCGATGCTGCGCACGCGCCTCGAGCTCGCCACGGTGGAATTCACCGAAGAGCGCGAACGAGCCAAGGAGATGCTGCTGCTGGTGCTGTCGACGATTCTGGTCGCGCTGTTCGCGCTGCTGTTCGCGTCCGTTTTCATCATCGCCTACTTCTGGGACACCTCCCGCCTGACCGCGGTCGGGGCGGTGACGGGGTTTTACCTGGTGCTCGCGGTCATCTTCCTGGTCAGGCTGCGGCAGCGCATGGGGGAGAAGCGCGTGCCGTTCGCGGCAACGCTCTCGCAGCTCGAAGAGGACGCCGAGGTCCTTCGGCGCAGGCCATGAGCGCTCGCCTCGACGAGCTCACCGCGCGCAAATCGCTGTTGGTGGCGCAGCTGCGGCTGCAGCGGATGGAGCTCGCGCTGCACGCTGGCGACGTTCGCAGCGCGCTGCGGCCGGCGGGCCTGATCGGCGGCGCCGTCGCGCAGCCGGCCGCCATCATCGCGCTGGTCGAGGCGATCGCGCCGGTGTTTGGACTGCAGCGCTACGCGCGCTGGGTGCGCCTCGCGTCGATCGCGTTCGCGGTGACGCGCATCGCACGGAAGTGGCGCACCGCCGACGACTGAGCGGGCGCAGTGAAGTTCTGGGGCGTCGCCATGGTGCGCGACGAGGCCGACATCATCGAGGCCTTCGTCCGCCACAATCTGACGGTACTCGACGGCCTCGCGATCTTCGATCACGGGTCCACCGACGGCACCGCGGAGATTCTTGCCGCGCTGGCCGCGGAGGGCCTGCCGGTGACCACCGTGACCGATTCGACCACCGACTTTCGCCAGTCCGCGGTCATCTCGCAGCTGGCGCGGCAGGCGTTCGCGACCCACGACCCGGATTTCATCTTCCCGCTCGACGCCGACGAGTTCCTCAAGGTTCCGTCGCGGCCGCAGCTCGAAGCCCGCCTGGCGACGCTGCCGCGCCGCGTCCACGCGGTGTGCACGTGGCAGAACTATGTTCCCGACTTCGCGCCCGGATTGGATACGCTCACCCTGCTGCGAAGCGCGCGCCGGGCGCCGGCGGCACCGCCCCCGGTGACCAAGGCGATCGTATCGCGCCATTTCCAGCACAGCCCAACGGTGATCGCCGAAGGCAATCACATGGTCCTGTACGCCGGCGACGACCGCGCGGCCGCGGAGGCGCGCCACAGGCCGTTGTCGCCCGATGCCTGCGCGATCGCCCATGTGCCGATCCGCTCGGCGATGCAATTCAGCGCCAAGATCGCCGTCGGCTGGCTGGCCTGCCTGGTGCAGCCGGATCGGCCCGAGCGCTTGTGCCACCACTGGAGCGAGGTGTTCGCGCTGCTCGCCGCCGGGCGCCCCCTCACGCCCGCAATGCTGACGGCGATCGCCGCGAGCTACGGCCGGGTCGATCCGGCGGCCATCGAGCCGGTCGCC
Organism: Casimicrobiaceae bacterium; assembly: GCA_050742615.1. Classification (GTDB taxonomy): domain Bacteria; phylum Pseudomonadota; class Gammaproteobacteria; order Burkholderiales; family Casimicrobiaceae; genus PALSA-1003. The sequence goes on from JBOIGD010000120.1 coordinate 1,740, forward strand.
GTCGAGCTCACGGTCGATCCGTTTCTGGCCGACTTTCAAAACCGGCATGACGAGGTCGGACGGACCGACAGCCTGGCGCTGGTCCTTCGCTATGCCGAGCGCCTCGCCCGCCGGATCGGCGGGAAGGCCGCGACCGGTGCGCCGCAGGCCTAGAGTCCCAGCGTCTGCCAGAGCGCGTCGATGCGCCGCTTGACCGCGTCGTCCATCCGGATCGGGCGCCCCCACGGGCGCACCGTTTCGCCCGGCCATTTGCCGGTCGCGTCGATGCCCATCTTGGCGCCGAGACCCGAGACCGGCGAGGCGAAGTCCAGGTAGTCGATCGGGGTGTTCTCCACGATCAGCGTATCGCGGGCGGGATCGACCCGGGTCGCGATCGCCCAGACCACCTCCTTCCAGTCGCGGATGTCGATGTCGTCGTCGGTGACGACGATGAACTTGGTGTACATGAACTGCCGCAGGAAGCTCCATACGCCGAACATCACGCGCTTGGCATGTCCCGGGTACTGTTTCTTCAGGCTGACGATCGCCATCCGGTACGAGCACCCCTCCGGTGGCAGATAGAAGTCGGCGATCTCGGGAAACTGCTTCTGCAGCAGCGGCACGAACACTTCGTTCAGCGCGACGCCGAGAATCGCCGGCTCGTCCGGAGGTTTTCCGGTGTAGGTGCTGTGGTAGATCGGCGCTCGGCGCATGGTGATGCGATCGATCGTGAGCACCGGAAAGCGCTCGACCTCGTTGTAATAGCCGGTATGGTCGCCGAACGGCCCTTCGCACGCGCTCTCGAAGCCACTGGCGTCGGCCGCGTCCGGGCGGATGTGGCCCTCGAGAACGATTTCGGCCGACGCCGGTACCTGCAGGTCGTGGGTGATGCACCGCACGATCTCGGTCCGGGCGCCGCGCAGCAATCCCGCGAACTGGTATTCGGAAAGCGCGTCCGGCACCGGCGTCACCGCGGCGAGCATCGTCGCC
>JBOIGD010000121.1:0-30786 GCA_050742615.1 Casimicrobiaceae bacterium
GCGCACCGATGCGCGACCGAGCGCTTCCAGCACCACGAAACGCAACGTGCCGGACCGCACCTTCTTGTCGCGCGACATCAGCGCGATCCAGCGCTCGAACGCAAGCGTCGGTGGCTGCACGGTCAGCCCGGCGCGCTCGATCAGGCGCACGACCCGGTCGGCATCGTCCTGCGGCAATCCGGCGATCCGAGCCGAAAGCCTCGTCGCGAGAACCATCCCGGCCGCCACGGCCTCGCCGTGGAGCCAGGTCCCGTAGCCGGCCGCGGCCTCGATCGCGTGCCCGAACGTGTGGCCGAAGTTGAGCAGCGCGCGCGCGCCGCCCTCGCGCTCGTCGGCGGCGACGATGCGAGCCTTGATGCGGCAGCTCTCGACGATCGCGTGCTCGACCGCGCCGTGCTCGCGCTCGAGCAGCGCCACGATCCCGGTCTCGAGCCACGAGAAGAGCGCGTGGTCGCACGCGGCGCCGCACTTGATGATCTCCGCGACGCCGGCGACGTATTCGCGTTCCGGCAGCGTCGCGAGCGTCGCCGTATCAATGACGACCGCCGAAGGCTGGTGGAACGCGCCGATCATGTTCTTGCCCAGCGGATGATTGACCGCGGTCTTGCCTCCGACCGACGAATCGACCTGCGCGAGCAGCGTCGTCGGGACCTGCAGCAGCGGCATGCCGCGCTGGTAGGTGGCGGCGGCGAACCCGGCGAGGTCGCCGATGACGCCGCCGCCGAGCGCGACCAGCAAGGTCGAGCGATCGGCGCCCAACTCCAGCAGCCGCGTATGGATCTCGTAGAGCGTCGTCCAGTCCTTGTGGGCTTCGCCGTCCGGCACGAGCACGCGGTCGCAGCGCACGCCGGCTCGCGAGAGCGCCGACTCGAGCGGCGCGAGATGATGCGCGGCGACGACCGGATTGGTGACGACGATCGCGCGTGCGGGGTGCGGGGTTGCGAGCAGTTCGCCGGCGCGGGCGAGAAGGCCTTGCCCGATATGGATCGGATAGCTGCGCTCGGCGAGCGCCACGGTCAGCGTCGGCACGCGCGGCGCGTCCCGGTCAAATTCCGGATCGGCGCGCCGCCGGCACTAGGCCTGCTCCGCCGCACGCAGTTGCTGCTCCAGCCGTTGCGCCAGGCGGATCACCTGCTCCTGGTCCGATTCGACGACGAAGTCGGCCGTTTCACGGTACAGCGCGTCGCGAGCCGCATAGAGCTCCTGCAGCCGCAGGTACGGGTCCGGCCCCTGCAGCAGCGGCCGGTGCTTGCTGCGCCGGGTTCGTTCCCATAGCGTCTCGGGCGTCGCGTGCAGGTAGAGCACCGTCCCGCTCTGCTTGAGGCTCACGCGATTGGCCTCGCGCAGCACCGCGCCGCCGCCGGTGGCGAATATCGTGTGCGTATGCGTCACGTATTCGGCGACAATCTCCTGCTCGCGGTCGCGAAAACCCGCCTCGCCCTCCAGCTCGAAGATCACCGGAATCGAAACGCCGAGTCGGCGCTCGAGCTCGCTGTCGGCGTCGTAAAACGCCTTGCCCAGACGTTTGGCCAGCAGGCGCCCGAGCGTCGACTTGCCGCTGCCCGGCATCCCCACCAGAAACAAATTGCCCCGATGCATCTGCACCGGGGCATTCTAGAGCATACGACGCCAGAGGGCGGAGCAGGGGCCCCGCGCGAAGCGCGGGGATGCGACCCCGGAGGCGGAATGGCCGGCGAAGCGATGCCGACAATCTTTCGCGGTTGGTCTGAGCCGGCGACGCCAGAGGGCGGAGCAGGGGCCCCGCGCGAAGCGCGGGGATGCGACCCCGGAGGCGGAATGGCCGGCGAAGCGAAAAGAGCAATCTCTCGTGCCCGGTCTGAGCCCGGCGAGGGGCGGGTGCGAGCGGCGGCTTCGGCTCATCGCTCCCGGCCGACCGCTTCCTTCGCGATCCGGAGCGTGTCTAGCGCACCGCCGTGACCGAGTCCTTGACGATCCGCGGCGTCAGGAAGATGAGGAGTTCGGTCTTTTCGATGTTCTTGTTGGTCGTCTTGAACAGATAGCCGAGGTACGGTATGTCGCCCAGCAGCGGCACCTTGGTGACGTCGTTGTTGACCGTTTCCTCGTAGATGCCGGCGATGACGGCGGTGTCGCCATTGTTGACGGCGATCTGCGTCGTCACGCTCTTGGTGTCGATCGCCGGATATTGGCTGCCGGCGATGACGACCGTCTGCCCGACGGTGTCCTTGCGGACTTCGACATTCATGATGATGCGATTGTCAGGCGTAATCTGCGGCGTCACGTCGAGCGACAGCACCGCTTTCTTGAATTGCACCGTCGGCACCGTGTTGTTGGTTCCCTGGATGATGTAGGGAATTTCAGTGCCTTGCTCGATGTGCGCCTTCTGATTGTCCGCCGTCACCACCCGCGGGCTGGACACGACCTTGCCGCGGCTGTCGGCCTCGAGCGCCGACAGCTCGAGATTGATCAGGTTGCCGCTGCCCAGGTTGATCAGGGTCAGCGCGAGCTGGCCCGCCGGAGTCGCGACCGGCAGATTGACGTTGAGCTGCGGCGAATCCGAATAGCCGGCGCTGGCTATGCCCGATGCGAGCTCGAACGGCGTCTGCGTGCGCGTGTCCCGGGTCGCTGTCGTTCCCGTGGTGCTGCTGACCACCGGCTGCGTATTCAGGCTGCCTCCGATGCCGCCCGCGTAACGCCTGTTCAGCGTGAAGCCGGTCTGCATGCCGAAGCGCACGCCGAGCTGGCGGCCGAACTTGTCGTCGGCGATGACGATGCGGCTTTCGATGACGACCTGGCGCACGGTAATGTCGATCTGCCGGATCAGGCGTCGCACTTCCTCGAGTCGCGAGCCGGTATCCTGCACGAACAGGATGTTGGTCCGCGCATCGACGACGGCGGTGCCGCGCTTGGACAGGAACTTGCCCTCCTTGTCCGACAACAGCGCCTTGATCGCGTCCGCCTTCTGGTAGTTGAGCTGGAACATCTCGGTCTGCAGCGGCTCCAGGTCGTTGATCTGCTGCATCGACTCGAGCTGCTGCTTCTCCTTGACGGCGAGCTCCTCGCGGGGCGCGATCAGAACGACGTTGCCGTTCTTGCGCATGTCCAGGCCCTTGGTCTGCATGATGATGTCGAGCGCCTGGTCCCAAGGGATGTCCTTGAGGCGCAGCGTGAGGCTGCCGGTCACGGTGTCGCTGGTGATGATGTTCAAGCCGGTGAAGTCGGCGATCACCTGCAGGACGGCGCGCACTTCGACGTTCTGGAAATTGAGGGAGAGCTTCTCGCCCTTGTACCCGGCGCGAGTCCCCTGCGTCAGGCGGTTCGGGTCTTCCTGTATCGGCTTGACCTCGATGATGAAGCGGTTGTCGGTCTGGTATGCCGAATGCTCCCAGAGGCCCTTCGGCTCGATCACCATGCGCGTGTTGCCGGCCTGCTCGAACGTGTCGATGGTCGTCACCGGCGTGGCGAAGTCGCCGACGTCCAGGCGGCGCTCGAGGTTGCGCGGCAGCGAGGTCTTGATGAAGTCGACGATCAGCGACTTGCCCTGCTGGCGGATGTCGATGCCGGTCGTCGAATCCGACAGGTCGACGATGATGCGTCCTTCGCCGTTGCGGCCGCGGCGGAAATCGATGTCGCGCAGGACGTGCGTCGCCTCGCCCGGGCGCGCCTCGGCGAAGCGCGACACGGGCGCCTCGGCCGCGACTGCCGCGGTCTCGGTCAAGGTGACGACCACGGCATTGCCTTCGAGCTGGGTCTCGAACGATTGCGGCTTGTTCAGGTTGAAGACGACGCGGGTTCGATTCCCGGCCTGCACGACGTTGACGCTGCGCAGCGCCGGGTCGCCGACGTCCTGCGCCGCGCGGCCGAGGCCGTTGCCGGTATCGGGAAAATCGAGCGCGATGCGTGGAGGATTGTTGATCGCAAAGCCGGCCGGCGGATTGGCCAGCGGGGCCTTCAGCTGGACCCTGACGATCGTGCGCCCCGAGCTTCCCTTGGAGACGGTGAGCGCCTCGATGGTGTTCGCGGCCTGAGCCATCGCCTGGCCGACCCCGAGCAGGAAGAGCGCGGCAACGGCGGCAATGCCAGCGCCTTTCGGCCAGCCCCAGCGTTTCGCTTCGGTGGATCGCATGGCCCTCATCTGCGTCGCTCCTGTCTTGTGTCCGCTTCGGCGAGCTGGAGCGTACTGGTTCGTTCCGTCCAGTCGCCGGCACCGTCCTGCACCAGTTCCTTGAGCCGAATGTCGCCGTCCTCGATACCGATGATGACGCCGAAGTTCTGCCCCATGTAGTTCCCGATCTTGACCTGGTAGATGTCCTTGTCGGTGGTTCTGACCAGCGCAAACCTGTTGGTGCCCCGCTGCAGGGTTCCCACCATCTGCAGCGATTCCAGCGGATAGGCTTCGAGCGGCTCCTTGCGCCGGTTCAGATCCGGCGCGAGCTTGCTGCCTCCCTTGACCGGCTCGATCTTGCGCGGCTTGAATGGATCGGCCAGGTCGAATGCGTTGTAGGTGAACGGCTCATAGGGCTTGACCTGCGGCAGCGGGTCGAGCTTGCCCTTCACCCCTTTCCCCTGCTCCTGCATCCAGGCGCGGAGATCCTGATGGCTTTCGCCGCCGCACGCGGCGACGAGGATGCCGACGACGCCGCACACGGCCAGTCGCAGCAGGTTCATTTCTTGGCCTTGGCGTCCTTGGCAGCCTTGCGCTGCTTGGCGATCTCGTCCTCGTCGAGATAGCGGAACGTCTTCGCGGTCGCATCCATCACCAGCGTCCCCTTGTCGTTGACGATGCCAATGTCATTCAGTGTGACGATACGCGGAAGCTGCGCCACATCGCTGGCGAACGCTCCCATATCATGATATGTGCCGGTCACCTTCACGCTGATCGGCAATTCGGCGTAGAACTCGGCCATCCGCTCGCGCGCGGCGGGCCGGAACAGCTCGAACTGCAGGCCGCGGCCGAGGCCGGCCTGGTTGATGTCGGTCAGCAGCGCGTCCATTTCGCTCTTGTTCGGCAGTTGCTTCAGCAGCGCGCCGAAGGCCTGCTCGATCTCCTTCAACTGCTGGACATAGAGCTCCAGGTTGACCGCCTTCGCCTTCTTTTCCGAATAGGACAGGCGGAGCTTCGCTTCCTGGTCCTGGGCCTGGCTCAGCGTGTCGAGCTGATCCTTCCAGTCGAAGAACGCGCCGGCGGCCAGGATCAGCAGGACGAGACACCCGAGCACGACGACCTTCGGCAGCAGCGGCCAGTTGCCGGCGTCACGGAAATTGAGTCGGCGGATGTCGTCGAGTGTCATGCCTTGGGCCCTTTCGCCGGGGCGGCCGCCGGCGTTCTCGCCGCCGGGGCGCGGGCCGGTCCCTTGCCCGGTGCAGCGCCGGGCTCGGCCGGACGCTTCATCTGCAGGCTCAACGTGAACTCGTTGACCTTCTGCTTGTCCAGCGGCACCGACTTGATTTCGATCAGCTCCGGAGCGGTAAGCCACGGCGAGCTCTCGATGCTGCGCATCAGCGTGGACACGCGCGCGTTGGATTGCGCGTATCCGGTCAGCGTGACTTTCGCGCCCACCTGCTTGACCGACTTGAGGTACAGGCCGTCCGGCAGATCCCGCACCAGTTGGTCGAGCAGGTGGACGGCCTCGGTGCGGTTCGACTGCAGCGTCTCGACGATCTGCTTGCGCGCGAGCAGCGCGGCCGTCTGCTCGCGCAGCTTGTCGATCTCCTTGATCTGCTCGTCGAGCTTGGCGATCTCGGTCTTGAGGAGCGTGTTGCGCCCGTTCTGGTTCTCGATGCGCGCGGCGATGACGATGTGCACCAGGCCGACGACCGCGATCCCGAGCACGGCCAGCCCGATCGCCATCGAGATGAACTGACGTTGCCGCGCCAGTCGTTTCTGCTCGCGGTGCGGCAGAAGGTTGATGCGTACCATGGCTATTCGAATCCGCGCAGTGCCAGGCCGCAGGCGATCAGCAGCAGCGGCGCGTCGGCGGCAAGCTGCCGCGGACGGATCCGATCCGACACCGTCATGCTGGCGAACGGGTTGCCGACGATCGTGCTGACGCCGGCGCGCTTGGAAATCAGCTCGTCGAGGCCGGACAGCAGCGCGCAACCCCCCGCGATGATCACCTGGTCGACCTGGCTGTAGGAGGTCGAGGTGAAGAAGAACTGCAGCGCCCGGGTCACCTCCAGCGCCAGGGTCTCCATGAAAGGCTGCAGCACATCGGCGTCATAATTCTCCGGCAGTCCGGCATTCTTCTTCGCCGATTCCGCCTCCTCGGGCGATAAGTTGAACGCGCGCTGGATGTCGTGGGTCAACTGGTTGCCGCCGAAGGCCTGGTCGCGGGAGAACAGAATTTGGTTGTTGCGAATCACGTAGAAGTGCATCACGTGGGCGCCGATGTCGACCAGCGCCACGTTCTGGTCGCGGCCGTTGGCCGGCAGCGACGGCGCGATCATGCGGAACGCCTCCTCGGTCGCGTACGACTCGACGTCCATCACCTGCGGCCGCAGCCCCGCGTTGTCGGCGATGGCGACGCGGTCGTCGACCTTCTCCTTGCGCGAAGCCGCGATCAGGACCTCGACGTCCTCGGCGTTGTTCGGCGCCGGGCCGAGAATCTGGAAGTCGAGGTTGACCTCGTCCAAGGCGAACGGGATGTACTGGTTGGCCTCCGCCTCGACCTGGAGCTCGAGCTCCTCTTCGGTCTGGCCGGCGGGCACGATGATCTTCTTGGTGATGACCATCGCCGTCGGAAGCGCCATTGCGATATGCTTATTGCGGCTGCCGAGCCGCTTGTGGGCGCGCCGGAGCGCGTCGCTGACCTGGTCGAGGTTGACGATGTTGCCGTCGGTCACCAGGTCCTTGGTCAGCGGCTCGATGGTGTAGCGCTCGAGGCGGTAGGCTCCCTTGCCGGTCTCCGACAGCTCGACCAGCTTCAACGCCGACGAGCTGATGTCGACGCCGATCAGCGGGGGCGCCTTCGTTTGTAAAAACGCAAAGGCGGAATCGAGTTTTTCCTTCAGCATGGCAGCTTTAGGCGCAATTCATATAAATTACATTAAACACTAGCAGCAAATATAATCCATGTAAAACTGTTTTTTCAAGTTTATCTTGATCCTAACCCTGCATATAATCGCGGCTTCCCGCCCCACCCCCCGGTAACTTTAATTCCCCCATGCTAAAGCGGTGGCTGATCTACCTTGCATCCGTACTGGTGGGTTTGGGGCTGGTCGGAGCCCTGCTGGCCGCCTTTGTCTTAGCACTGCTTTATCCCACTTTACCGTCACTCGAGAGCCTGACGGACTATCAACCGAAGATCCCCCTTAAGATTGTGTCCGCCGAGGGGGATATCCTGGGCGAATTCGGGGAAGAGCGCCGGGCGATCGTCAAAATCAAGGATGTCCCGGATGTCATGCGCCACGCCATCTTGGCGGCCGAGGACGAGCGCTTCTATCAGCACGGCGGCGTCGACTACCTGTCGGTCATGCGGGCGGCCCTGGCCAATGTCACCGGCGGGGCGCCGCAGGGCGCGGGCACGATTACCATGCAGGTCGCCCGCAACTTCTTCCTCACCCGTGAGCGAACGCTTACTCGCAAGCTTCGTGAGGTCATGCTTGCCTATAAGATCGAATCCAGCCTTTCCAAGGACGACATCCTCGAGCTTTACATCAACCAGATCTTCCTCGGGCAGCGCGCGTACGGGTTCGCCGCCGCCGCGCAGATCTATTTCGGCAAGCCGCTGCAGGAACTGAGCATTGCCGAGGCGGCGATGCTCGCCGGCCTGCCCAAGGCACCGTCGGCCTACAACCCGGTCGCCAATCCCAAGCGCGCCCGCGGCCGGCAGCTTTATGTGCTCCGGCGCATGCACGATCTCCATTACATCAGCGACGATCAGTTCACCGTGGCCGAGAACACCCCGTTGGCCGTCCACCAGGCGTTGCAGGAATACGACACTCACGCCCAATTCGCCGCCGAGATGGCCCGGCAAATCGTCTTCGACAGCTACGGCGAGGACAGCTACACCCGCGGCCTGACCGTCTACACCACCCTGCGCAAGGACGATCAGGCGGCCGCCTACGCGGCGGTCCGGCGCGGCGTGCTCGACTACGACCGGCGCCACGGCTATCGCGGTCCGGAGGCCTTCGTGAGTCTCCCCGCCGACCCGTCGAAGCTGGACGACGCGCTCGACAACGCGTTCCAGGACGTGAGCGACGCCGACAATATGGAGGCGGCGATCGTCCTGGAAGCCTCGCCCTCGGTGGTCAAGGTCGTCCGCAGCGACGGCGAAGCGATGACGCTCAGCGGCGACGGGCTCAAGTTCGCGGCCCGCGCCCTGTCCGACAAGGCACCGGCGGCCACCCGCATCCGGCGCGGCGCACTGATACGCATCAGCAGCGACGACAAGGGTAACTGGCAGATCGCGCAGATACCGCAGGTGGAAGCGGCTTTCGTCTCGATCCGCCCGGGCAACGGAGCGATCCTCTCGCTGGTCGGCGGTTTCGACTTCGACCGCAACAAGTTCAACCACGTGACGCAGGCCTACCGGCAGCCCGGTTCCAGCTTCAAGCCGTTCATCTATTCGGCGGCGCTGGAAAAGGGTTTCAGCCCGGCCACCGTCGTCAACGACGCGCCGCTGTATTTCGATGCGGCGCAGACCGGCGGCGAACCCTGGGAGCCGAAGAACTACGACGGCACGTTCGACGGGCCTATGCGCCTGCGCACGGCGCTGATGAAATCGAAGAACCTGGTGACGGTGCGCGTCATGCAGGCGATCGGCCCGCAGTACGCGCAGGATTACATCGCGCGCTTCGGCTTCGACCCCAAGCTGCATCCGCCGTACCTGACCATGGCGCTGGGCGCCGGCGCCGCGACGCCGCTGCAGATGGTCGCCGCCTACGCGGTGTTCGCCAACGGCGGCTATCGCATCGCGCCCCATCTGATCGACAAGGTGGTCGACAGCCGTGGCAATGTGCTCTCGCAGGCGACGCCCGCGGTGGCCGGCGTCGATGCCGAACTGGCGATCGACCCGCGCAACGCCTTCATCATGACGACGATGCTGCGCGACGTCGTGCGCGCCGGCACCGGCGCGCGCGCGAACCAGCTCGGGCGGCACGACCTCGCTGGCAAGACCGGGACGACCAACGAGGACATCGATGCCTGGTTCTGCGGCTTCAACGCGGCAGTGGTCGGCGTTGCCTGGATCGGCTTCGACCAGCCGCGAACGCTCGGCAATAACGAGACCGGGGCGGTGGCGGCGCTGCCGATCTGGATGTCCTTCATGGCCAAGGCGCTCAAGGGCGTGGCCGAGGTGCCGCTGAAACAGCCGGTCGGCGTCCTGGTCGCCCGCATCAATCCCGAGTCCGGCTTGCGGGAGACCGATGACCGCGCCGGCATTCCGGAGTACTTCTACGCGGAGTTCATGCCGCGCAAGCGCGAGGACGCACTGGCCACCGACGGCGGCCGGGCGCCACCCGAGGTGCGTAACCAGCTGTTCTAAAGGTTGAAAATAGTTGGCATCGCACGCGGCATCGTCGCAAGGCCAGCGCAACCGGGCGCGGATCGCGCAAGTGGCGGCGCGGCTCATCGCCGAGCACGGCCTGGGCGACTGGGCCACGGCCAAGCGCAAAGCCTGCCGTGAACTGGGCTTCAGCGAGCGCGAATCCCTGCCCGCGAACGAAGAGATCGAGCAGGCGTTGCGCGATTACAACAACCTGTTTCAGCCGCAGGCCCAGGCGGCCTCGTTGCGGACCCAGCGCCTGGCGGCGCTGCAGTGGATGGAGCGCCTGGCGCAGTGGCAGCCGCTGCTGGTCGGCGGCGTCGCGGCCGGCTGGGCGACCGCGCACAGCGATGTGCGCGTCGAGCTGGAGGCCGAAGATCCGAAAGCCGTCGAGCTGGCGCTGATCAACGCGGGGGTCGAGTACGCGGCGGCGCCGCCAGAACGGGCGGGAGCCCTGTACGTGCGCCTGCACGCCGGGCGCGGTCCGGCCGCGGTGCGGCTCGACATCGTCTCGGCGCAGCAGCGCCGCAACCGGCCGCGGCGCGACGACGGTGAACGCCTCACCCTCGCGGAGCTCGAGTCGCTGCTGGCCGCCGACGGCGGGGCCGTCGATCGCCCGTGATCACTCCCTGAGCCAAGCTGCGACGGTAAGCGCGTAATAGGTCAGGATCGCGTCGGCGCCGGCGCGCTTGAACGCGATCAGCGTCTCCATCGCGCACGCGCGCTCGTCGAGCCAGCCGTTGGCCGCGGCGGCCTTGAGCATCGCGTATTCGCCACTCACCTGATAGACGACGGTCGGCGCGCCGAAGCTGTCCTTGACCCGGCGCAGAATGTCCAGATAAGGCAGCCCCGGTTTCACCATCACCATGTCGGCGCCCTCCTGCAGATCGAGATAGACCTCCCATAGCGCTTCGTCGCCATTGGCCGGATCCATCTGATAGGTGTACTTGTCGCCGGCGCCGAGCGTTGCCGCCGAGCCCACGGCGTCTCGAAACGGCCCGTAGAAGCCCGACGCGTACTTGGCGGAATAGGCGAGTATCCGGGTCCTGTCCTGTCCGACACGATCGAGCGCGGCGCGCAAGGCGCCGATGCGCCCGTCCATCATGTCGGACGGAGCCACGACATCGGCGCCGGCTTCGGCGTGGCACAACGCCTGCCGCGTCAACGCGGCCACCGTGGCGTCGTTGGCGACGTAGCCGGTCTCGTCGAGCAGGCCGTCCTGCCCGTGGCTGGTGTAGGGGTCGAGCGCCACGTCGGTGATCACGCCGAGGCCCGGAAATCGCGACTTGAGTGCGCGCACCGTTTGCGGGACCAGGCCCTGCGGATCCCAGGCCGCCGCGGCATCCAGCGATTTTTGCGCCTGCGGGATGACCGGGAAAAGCGCGATCGCCGGCACGCCCAGCGCGACGCAGCGCTCGGCATCGACGAGGAGCAGGTCGATGCTCTTGCGCGAAATCCCCGGCAGCGAGAGGACCGGCTCTTCGCGGCGGGCGCCGTCGAGCACGAACGCCGGATAGATCAGGTCGTCGCTGGACAGGCGGTGCTCGCGCATCAGACGGCGCGAAAACTCGTCGCGGCGCATCCGTCGCTGCCGCCGCTCGGGAAATTTTCCAGTAAAGTTCATTGACATAGCATGAGGGCGGATCGGGTACTTACGCCTCGCGGAAGCGCATCGTAGCTCGCGCGCCTCCCCGCGGGCAACAGCGCGCGCCAGCGAATCGCGCGCGGGTTGCGCGATCGACGCACGCGACGCGGAACTTCCGTGTTGGCGGGCCGGTCATATCGGCAGACGGTAACATCGTCTCCCGCTTTCCTCCCTGAGCGGGTGCCCTTCGATTGCGTAACCCTACCGATCGCGGGGCGTTCTTGGGCCCCGACTCACTCCCCTTGATGCCGGGGCCTTTCTTTTGGTGTCGCGCGGACGGTGGCGGCAGATGCCGCGTGTGGCGCGAGCCAAGCACCGACCGCCCCCTCAGCCTCCGCGATGCCGAGCTTACGCGTCGCGGAAAAAAGCTGCACGCCGATCCGTTCCGCGTGCGTCGCGTAGTCCTGCTGAAGCCCCCGCTCGACGGCCGCGAGAATTCGCCGCTGCTCTGCGGCGGCGAACTTGTCGGCCTTGGTGAGCAGAATATGCGTCGGGCGCAACGAGGGCAGAAACCAGTCGAGCATCTGGCGGTCGAGCTCGGTCATCGGGCGCCGCGCATCCATCACCAGCACCAGCCCCGCCAGCGGCGCGCGCTCGGCGAGATATCGGGCGAGAAAATGCTGCCAGTGCCGGCGCATCGCCGCCGGCACCTCGGCGTAGCCGTAGCCGGGCAGGTCCGCGAGCAAGGCGCCCGAAGGCAGGCGAAAGAAGTTGATGTTTTGTGTGCGTCCCGGCGTCTTGCTGATGAATGCCAGCCGCGTGCGTTGCGCCAGCGCGTTGATCGCCGACGACTTGCCCGCGTTCGATCGTCCGGCAAACGCGACTTCGGGCGCGCCGCCGACCGGGAGCTGATGCCAGTCCGCCGCCGTGGTCAGGAACTCGGCATTGAGAAACGGGCGCTTCACGCTCGTCCGACCGTTCGGGTTTTGGCCGCACGCGCGACTTTCGGTACAATACGCGGCTGGCTTGCGTTGAATGCATGCGCCGTGAATGCCTGTCGCGCGGACAGGCCCGCCGGGCCACCGAATCGGGGGAGCGTCAAGATATGAAATGCGCGTGGGTGCTGGCGTTGATGGCCGTTGCCACCGCGATCGGCGCGGCGCCGGCGCGGGCCGCGGAGGCGGCCGGCAAGCCCGATCTTGCCAAGGCCGAGCAGATCGTCAAGCAGGTGTGCGCCGCGTGCCATGGCGCCGATGGTAACAGCCCGACCGCGGCGAACCCGAGCCTGGCCGGCCAGCACGCCGACTATGTCGCGCTGCAGCTCGCGCATTTCAAAAGCGGCGTCCGCGCCAACCCCATCATGGCCGGAATGGCCGCCACGCTGACGCCCGAGGACATGCGCTCGCTGGGCGCCTATTTCGAGCAGCAGAAGCCCAAGGGATCGGCGGCGAAGGACGCAGAGCTGGCGGCCGCCGGTCAGAAGCTGTTTCGCGGCGGCGATGCCGCCACCGGCGTACCCGCGTGCGCCGCGTGTCATTCACCGGACGGAGCCGGGATTTCGTCGCGCTACCCGCGCATCGGCGGCCAATACGCCGACTACACGCTCGCGCAGCTGCGCGCGTTCAAGGCCGGCGAGCGTGGCGCCGACAAGGAAGGCAAGGACGTCAACGGCAAGATCATGGCGCAGATCGCCGGCAGGATGAAGGAGCACGAGATCGCGTCGGTGGCGCAATACGCCGCGGGGCTGCGCTGAGGCAGCGGGGACTGCTCGAGGCAAGGCGGCGCCGGCGCCGCCTTTTTTGTCGGCGCTGACATGGGCGGCGCGATCGCCGGGCTGTTCGTCTATCCGGTCAAGGGATGCCGCGGCATCGCGTTGCCGTCGGCGCGTCTCACCGAGCGCGGAATCGAGCACGACCGCGAATGGATGGTCGTCGACGTCGCCGGACGCTTTGTCACGCAGCGCACCGAGCCGCGGCTCGCGTCGATCGGCACCGCGATCACCGCAGGTGCGCTTGAGCTCGCCGCGCCGGGTGCCGACCCGCTGCAGGTTCCGCTGGATCGGGTGGGCGTCGCGGGCCCGGTGACGGTATGGCGCGACACCATCCCCGGCATCGATCAGGGACCGGCTGCCGCGACCTGGCTGTCCGCCCGGCTCGACGGCGAGTACCGGCTGGTTCGCTTCGATGCCGCCGCGCGACGCCATTGCAATCGGGCATTCGCCGGCGCCTCCGGTGCGCATATCGCCTTTGCCGACGGCTACCCGCTGCTGGTTCTGTCGCAAGCCTCGCTCGACGACCTGAACACGCGGCTGGCTGCTGCCCCGCTGCCGGTCGATCGCTTCCGCCCGAATCTGCTGCTCTCGGGACTCGACGCCTACGACGAGGACTACATCGACGAGCTGCGCTGCGGCGAGGTCGCACTGAGAATGGTCAAGCCGTGCACTCGCTGCCAGGTGACGACGATCGACCAGCAGACGCTGGAAGCCGGCGTCGAGCCGCTGCGCACGCTCGCCGCGTACCGTCGCAACGCGGTGCTGGACGGCGTGGCCTTCGGCATGAACGCGATCGTCACGGCGGGCGCCGGCGCGACGCTTGCCCGCGGCGCCCCGGTCGCGCACTCGTATCGCTTCTGATCCGGCGCGGCCGGCGCCGGTTGGCGAATCGTCGCTGGACCGCTCAAGCGCTGGCCTTGCACGCGGCCAGCATGTCGCGCCATTCCGCCAGCGCGAAACCGAAGGTCTGCTCGAACTTGGCCGTGGCGAGCACCGCCGACGCGGGCCTTCGGGCGGCGGCCGGATACTCGGCCGTGCTGATCGGCACGACGCGCGGGCGGTCGGCGTCGCCGAAGATCGCGCGCGCGAAGTCGAACCAGCTCGCACGGCCGCGCCCGCTCAGGTGATAGATGCCGCTCGCGCGGATCAGCGCGGGCACGCCGCGGCCCAGCACGGTCGCGGTCGCCTGGGCCAGCGCGCGACTCCAGTTGGGCACGCCGAACTGGTCGGCCACGATCCGCAACTCGTCGCGTTCGGCGGCGAGCCTTTGCATCGTCAGCAGGAAATTCTGTCCGCGCAGTCCGTACACCCAGCTGGTGCGCAGGATCAGGTGGGCGACGCCCGCGGCGGCAATCGCGCGCTCGCCGGCGAGCTTGGTCCGGCCATAGACGTTCAGCGGATTCGGCGGCGCGGCTTCGCCATAGGGCGCGCCTGAACCACCGTCGAAGACGTAATCGGTCGAATAGTGGACGAGCAGCGCGTCGAGGCGCTTCGCTTCCTCGGCCAGGATCGCCGGCGCCCGGGCGTTGATCGCCTCGGCCATCGCGGGCTCGCGCTCGGCGCGGTCGACGGCGGTGTAGCCCGCCGCGTTGACGATGATCTGCGGCTTGATTCGCCGCACCGCGCCGGACAGGTGGTCGACGTCGGACAGGTCGAGCGCGGCGCGATCGAGCGCGATGACATCGCCGTGTGCGGGAAGCAGTCGCGCCAGCTCGAAGCCGAGCTGCCCGGTGGCTCCGGTGAGCAGGATCACCGGGCGTCTCACGGATAGGCGTCGACCTGCGCCAGCGGGCGTCCCGCGGCATCCTTCGCCGCCATCGTCGGCGCACCGGACAGCGGCCACGGAATGCCCAGGGCGGGATCGCTCCACAAGAGGCTGCGCTCGTGCTGCGGATACCAGTATTCGGTGGTCTTGTAGAGAAACTCCGCGCTGTCGGACACCACTAGAAATCCGTGCGCGAAACCGGGAGGAATCCAGAGCATGCGGCGGTTTTGCGCCGACAGCATCGCGGCGGTCCAGCACCCGAACCGGGGTGAGCTGCGCCGCAGATCGACCGCGACGTCGAACACCTCGCCCTCGGTCACGCGGACGAGCTTCCCTTGCGCGTGCTCGATCTGATAGTGCAGGCCCCGGAGCACGCCGCATGCGGAGCGCGAATGGTTGTCCTGCACGAACTCGGCGTCGATCCCGGCCTCGGCGAGGGCGCGGCGATTGTAGCTTTCGAAAAAAAACCCGCGGCCGTCGCCGAAAACCGTCGGCTCGAGCAGGAGCACCTCCGGCAGCTCGGTGGGCGTGACCTTCACGAAGCGCACCGCTTTCAGCGCACCGCCGGCCCGTGCAAAAGGCCGAGCAGGTATTGGCCGTAGCCGTTCCCGGCCATCGCCCGCCCGAGCGTTTCCAGCGCGGCGGCATCGATGTAGCCCTGGCGATAGGCGATCTCCTCGGGGCAGGCGATCTTGAGCCCCTGCCGGCGCTCGATGGTCGCGATGTATTGTCCGGCCTCGAGCAGCGATTCGTGCGTGCCGGTGTCGAGCCAGGCCATGCCGCGGCCCATCGCCTCGACCGCGAGCTCGCCCAACGCCAGGTACTCTTTGTTGACGTCGGTGATCTCGAACTCGCCGCGCGCCGAGGGCTTGAGCCCGGCGGCGATGTCCGACACGCGGTTGTCGTAGAAATACAGCCCGGTGACCGCGTAGCGCGATTTCGGCCGCTGCGGCTTTTCGTCGAGGCTCAGCACCCGGCCCTGCGCGTCGAATTCGGCCACGCCGTATCGTTCGGGATCGGCGACCGGATACGCGAATACCGTTGCGCCGGCCGCGCGCGCATTGGCACGCTCGAGCATCGGCTGCAGGTCGTGGCCGTAGAAGATGTTGTCGCCCAGCACCAGCGCCGAGTCCGAGCGGCCGACAAAATCGCGGCCGATGACGAATGCCTGCGCCAGGCCGTTGGGCGCCGGCTGCACCGCGTATCGCAGCCCGATCCCCCAGCGCTTGCCGTCGCCGAGGAGCTGCGCGTATCGCGGCGTGTCCTCGGGCGTCGATATCAGCAGGATGTCCCGGATGCCGGCAAGCATCAGCGTCGACAGCGGATAGTAGATCATCGGCTTGTCGTACACCGGCAGCAGCTGCTTGGAGATCACCTGCGTCACCGGGTAGAGGCGGGTGCCCGCGCCGCCGGCCAGGATGATGCCCTTGCGCGCGGTCATGCCGCCTCACCCGCGTAGTTGAGCGAAATCCATTTCTGGTACTCGCCGCTGTTCACCGCTTGCAGCCAGGCGGAATTCTCCAGGTACCAGCGCACGGTGCGCGCCAGTCCCGAGTCGAACGTCTCGCGCGGCGTCCAATCCAGCTCGCGGCGCATCCTGGACGCGTCGATCGCATAGCGGCGGTCGTGGCCGGCGCGATCCCGGACGAAGGTGATCTGCGCCGTGTAGTCGCGTCCCGGACGCTGCTCGGCCAGCACACGGCAAAGGGTGTGCACGACGTCGATGTTGGTCTTTTCGGCGTTGCCGCCGATGTTGTACGTTGCACCGGGCAGGCCCTGCGCGAGCACCGTGCGGAGCGCCGCGCAATGATCTCCGACGTACAGCCAGTCGCGGATGTTCTTGCCGTCGCCGTAGACCGGCAGCGCCTTGCCGGCGATCGCATTGACGATCATCAGCGGGATCAGTTTTTCGGGAAACTGCCGCGGACCGTAGTTGTTCGAGCAGTTGGTCGTCAGCGTCGGCACGCCGTAGGTGTGGTGATAGGCGCGGACCAGGTGATCGGATGCGGCCTTCGACGCCGAGTACGGGCTGTTGGGCGCGTACGGCGTGGTCTCGCAGAAGCCGTCGGCTTCGGGCGCGAGCGAGCCGTAGACCTCGTCGGTGGAGACGTGCAGGAAGCGGAAGCGCGAGCTTTCGTCGTGCGGCAGGGTCGCCCAGTAGGCGCGCACCGCTTCGAGCAGCGCGAACGTGCCGACGACGTTGGTCTCGATGAAGGCTGCGGGGCCGTGGATCGACCGGTCGACGTGGGTCTCGGCCGCGAAGTTCACGATCGCCCGCGGCCGATGCGATGCCAGCACCGCGTCCATCGCCGTGCGATCGCCGATGTCCGCGCGCACGAACCGGTGGTCGGGATCGTCCTTCAGCGGCGCCAGGCTGCCGAGGTTCGCCGCGTAGGTCAGCTTGTCGACGTTGACGACCGGCTCGTGGGCGTGGGCGCGCCAGTCGAGCACGAAATTGGCGCCGATGAAGCCGGCGCCGCCGGTGACCAGAATCATGCGAGCTCCATGCGCGTCCGGCGAGCGAGGCGATTGCTCGGGGCCGCGGATTCTATCATGGCGCACGCGCCCCACCGCCGGCGCGATAGTAGTCGAGGTACCAATCGACGAAGCGCTGCAGTCCGACCGCGAGCGGCGTCGTCGGCGCGAAGCCGGTCGCCGCGGCGAGCCGGTCGATCGCGGCAAACGTCGCCGGCACATCGCCCGGCTGCGCCGGCAGGTATTCCCTGATCGCGGGCTTGCCGAGCAGGCGCTCGAGCTCGCCGACGAACGATTCGATATCGATCGCCGTATGGTTGCCGATGTTGTAGATCGCGTAAGGCGCCGCGCCGTCGACGTTCGCGGCGGGAGGCTGCGCCAGCACGCGAACGACGCCCTCGACGATGTCGTCGACGTAGGTGAAGTCGCGGCGCATGCGGCCGAAGTTGAATATCTTGATGGGCGAGCCCTCGAGGATGGCCCGCGCAAACAGCGTCGCCGCCATGTCGGGCCGGCCCCAAGGCCCGTACACGGTGAAAAAACGCAGACCCGTCGTCGGCAGGCGATACAGATGGCTGTAGCTGTGCGCGATCAGCTCGTCGGCCTTCTTGGTCGCCGCGTACAGGCTGACCGGGTGATCGACGCCCTGATCCTCGGAAAAGGGCAGCGCGTGGTTGGCGCCGTACACGCTCGAGCTCGACGCGTACACCAGGTGCTCGACGCCGGCGTGGCGGCAGCCCTCGATGAGGCTGCCGAACGCGTCGATGTTGTTGCGGATATACGCGGCCGGGTTGAGCAGCGAGTAGCGCACCCCCGGCTGGGCGGCCAGGTGGGCGACGCGACCGAACCGGTGGTCGCGGAACAGCGCCGCCGTCGCTTGCGCATCGGCCAGGTCGAGGTCGACGCAGTGGACGCCGGCGCCAGCCAGCAGCGCCGCGCGCGCGCGCTTCAGGACGACGTCGTAGTACGGATCGAAGTTGTCGACGGCGACCACGTCGGTGCCTTCGCGCGCGAGCCGCAGCGCGAGATGCATGCCGATAAAGCCAGCGGCGCCGGTGACGAGCGTGCTGGTCACGGCAGGTCCGCCGGACGCTCGAGCGCGCGCAGCTTGGCGTACTTGCAGAAGGTCGCGAAACAGCCGATCGCGATATGCACGAGGCCGGCGACGCCGTCGAGGAATCCGGCGCGAAGCACGTAGAAGCGCAGGAAGCGCGCGGCCGGCGAGCCGATCAGGCGCACCCAGGAGAAGCGTTCGCCACGCGCGTGCATCGCCGCGGCCTGCAGCGTGGTGTAGTGATTCTGCTTGGCGAGGTAGGCATCGAGCGATTCGGCCGACGCATGGAGCAGGTCGCCGTCGAGCCGTCCCACCGGGCCGTCGGCGACGACATGCTCATGCACCGCGTCGTCGCTCCACCGGGCATGGCGGCGATCGAACAGGCGCAGCGTCCAGTCGGGGTAACCCTCGCCGTGACGCAGCCAGCGTCCGAAGAAGCGGTTGCGCCGCGCCATCCGGAAGGCCACGCAGCGCGGATCGCGCAGCGCCGCGCGGATCGCGCCGGCAAGCTCCGGCGAGACCTGTTCGTCGGCGTCGAGGCAGAGCACCCAGTCGTGCGCCGCCTGCGCGACCGCGAAGCCCTTCTGCGGACCGAATCCCAGCCAGGCCTGCTCGACCACCCGCGCGCCGCGGGCGCGGGCGATTTCTACGGTATCATCGTGGCTGCCGGAATCGACGACCAGCGTTTCTGCGGCAAAGCGCACGGAATCGAGGCAAGCGGCGAGTTGAGCGCCGGCATCGCGCGTGATCACCACAAGGCTGAAATCAGGTAGGGGCAAGCGCGGCTGGGATCGGACAACGCGTCGGACGTCGGGGCACGAGAGCGTCTTTCGATGCGGCGTGCGGCGGAGGGCGCCGCCCATTCTACGTGCAACGCACCCGCAAGTCATCCGGCGGCCGGCCGCATTCGATGCGCGGGCGGCGTTGCTCGATGCGCCGCGCATGAGAAGCATCCGATGAGTCGCGCGCTGATCATCCGTCCGTCGTCGCTCGGCGATATCGTGCACGCACTGCCGATCGTTCACGACATCCGGCAGCATCGGCCCGGCATCGCGATCGACTGGGTCGCCGAAGAATCCTTTGCCGCGTTGGTCGCGATGCATCGCGGCGTCGATCGCGTCATGCCCGTCGCGCTGCGCCGCTGGCGGCATCGTCTTTTCGATCGGGCGACGTGGCGCGAGGCGCGGGCATTCCGCCGCGAGCTTGCGCGCGACCGCTACGATGCGGTGCTCGACCTGCAGGAGCAGGTGAAGGGCGCGTTGATCGCGTGGCTGGCACGGGGCCCGGTGCACGGACCCGATCGCGCCAGCACCCGCGAGGCCGCGGCGACCCTCGCCCACCGTCACCATCACCGCATCGATCCCGCGCAGCACCTGATCGACCGCTGCCGCCAGCTCGCCGCCGGCGCGTTCGGCTATGCGTCCGACGGGCCGCCGCACTTCGACCTGGCGCCGCCGCCGCTGCTCGCCGCGCCGCGGACGCCTTACGCGGTCTTCGTGCACGCGACCAGCCGCGCCGACAAGCTCTGGCCGGACGCGCACTGGCGGACGTTGATCGCGCATTTTACCCAGGCCGGCATCGCGGTGCTGCTGCCCTGGGGAACGAGCGAGGAGGCCGGGCGCAGCGCGCGGCTTGCGGCAGGCATCGCCGGGGCCGCGGTCGCCGATCGCCGCGAGCTGCCCGAGCTGGCGGCGCTGCTGGCCGGCGCCGAGGTCGTCTGCGGCGTCGATACCGGGCTCGTGCACCTGGCGGCGGCGTTGAACACGCCGACGGTAGCGCTGTTCGTCGCGACCGACCCGGCGCTCGCCGGTGTCGCGTGCGCGAGCCCGCGCGCCCGGGACTTGGGCAGTGCCGGCAGCTCGCCGGCGCCGGCCGCCGTCATCGCCGCAGTCGGTGAGTTACTACGGCAGTTTCCGCGCTGCTGATGGAGTTCGCGCGCGCCTTGTACACGGTCGCCGGGTCGGCGCTGCTGCCGCTGCTGCCGGTGCGGCTGTGGTGGCGCGGCCGGCGCGAGGCCGGCTACCGGAGTGGATGGGGCGAGCGCTTCGGCCGCTACGCCGATGCGCCGTCCGGACAAGCGCTCTGGTGGATCCATGCGGTTTCGGTCGGGGAGACCCGTGCCGCGCTGCCGCTGCTGCAGCATCTGCGGGAGAGCCACCCCGAATTCGGCATCGTGCTCACGCACATGACCGCGACCGGCCGTGAGGCCGGCCGCGCGCTGTACGGCGACACAGTCACCCAGGCCTGGCTGCCGTACGACCTGCCGTTCGCGGTCGACGCCTTCCTCGCGCACTTCCGCCCAGCGGCGGGATTCCTGCTCGAGACCGAGCTGTGGCCCAACCTGATCGCGCGCGCCGAAGCGCGGCGCGTACCCGTGTACCTGATCAACGCGCGCCTGTCGGAGCGCTCCGCCGCCGGTTACCGGCGGTTCGACGCGCTGGCGCGGCCGATGCTCGGGCGCCTCGCGGGCGTCGCCGCGCAGTCCGCCGCGGACGCCGCCCGCCTTTCGGCGCTCGGCGCGCCCGCCCCGATCGTGACCGGCAACCTCAAATTCGACGTGAGTGTTCCGGATTCCGCGCGGGCGCTCGGCGCGGAATTCGCCCAGCGCTTCGGCCCCGGGCGCCCGGTCTGCATCGCGGCGAGCACGCGCGACGGCGAGGAGGCGATGCTCGTGGATGCGCTTGCGCGATCACCGCTGCCGCGGCAAGTGCTACTGGTCATCGTGCCGCGGCACCCGCAGCGCTTCGCCGCGGTAGCCGAACTGTTGCGCGGCCGCGGCGTGCCATTCGTGCGGCGCAGCGACAACGCCCCCGTCCCCGCCGACGTCGGCGTCGTCCTGGGCGACTCGATGGGGGAATTGCCGGCGTATTACGCGGCTGCGGATCTGGCTTTCGTCGGCGGGAGTCTGCTGCCGCTCGGGGGACAGAATCTGATCGAGCCACTGGCACTCGGCACGCCGGTGCTGATCGGGCCGCACACGTTCAACTTCGCCGAAGCGAGCGCCGGCGCGGTTGCCGCCGGCGCCGCCCGGGTCGTCGCCGATGCCGACGCGCTGGTCGCAACCGTACATGAGATCCTGTCGAGCCCCGCGCGCCGCGACGCGATGCGCGCCGGGGCGCGCGCCTTCCACAATGCACACCAGGGCGCCGCCGTGCGCCTGTGGTCGTGGCTCGGGCCGCGGCTCGACGCCGTAGCGCATTCCCCGATCAGGCGCCCAGATCGCGGTTGATCTGCTCCAGATCGGCGTCGGTCAACGTGCCGACCGCCTGCTTTAGCTTGAGCGCGCTGACCAGAAAGTTGTAGTACGACTGCGCGAGGTTGAAGCGGGTCTGGAACACCTGCTGCTGCTGGTTGAGGACGTCGAGGTTGGTGCGTACCCCGACTTCCAGGCCGAGTTTGTTGGAGTCGTAGGAAACCTGCGCCGAGGCGAGCGCCTGCTCGAATGCCTTCACCTGCGCAACCCCGCTGGTCACGCCCGAGAAAGACGTCTGCGCAAGCAATTGCGCGCTGCGTCGCGCGGATTCGAGATCCTGCCTCGCGCGGTCCTGATTGGCGATCGCCTGGCGAACACGCGAGTCGATCGCGCCCCCTTCGTACAGTGGCACGTTGAGCTGCACGCCGAACAGGGTCAGCCTCGAATCGAAGCTCGCCGAGGCGACCAAGGACGTCGATGCGGAACCGCCTGCGTAACCCTGGTTGAAGCTCGCGACCAGATCGACGGTCGGATAGTGCGCGGCGCGCTGCCGTTCGACCTCGAGCGTGGCGATATCGAAATTGGACTGCGCGATGCGCACCTGGAAATTCTGCTGGAGAGCCCGCTCGATCCAGGGCTCGAGTGCATTCGGCGCCGGCAGCCGCGGCTCGAACCTGCCGCCGAAGCGCTTGAGCTCGCCGGGCAACCGGCCGACGATGGCCCGCAACGCCGCGAGCTTGTTCTCCAGGTCGGCGCGCGTCGCGATCTCCTGTGCGACGATCTGGTCGAACTTGGCCTGCGCGTCATTGGTGTCGGTGATCGTCGCCGTGCCCACCTCGAAATTGCGCTCGGCCTGGGCCAGGTTCTCGCTGACCGCCGCCTTCTGGCTCTCCGTCAGCTCGATGTTGAAGCGCGCCAGCAGCACGTCGAAGTAGGCCTGGGTGACGCGGACGATCAGGTCCTGCTGCGCCGACGACAGCACGAAGTCGCTTTGTCCGACCTGCTGCTTCGCCTGGTCGAGCGAGATCGAATTCTGCGGCCGGTACAGCGGCTGGCTCGCCGAAACCGTGTAAGCGACCTGCGGAAACCGTTCGCGAATTTTCGCCGCCGGATCGACATGCACGTTGGCGTAGTAGTCCTGCCCGCCGGCATTGGCCGCCAAGCCGACCGCCGGCAGCAGAGCCGCGCGCGCCTGTGGCACGTTTTCCTGCGTCGCCGCCCAGCTGGCGCGCGCCGAGGCGAGCACCGGGTCGTTGGCCAGCGCGTCGCGGTAGATCTGCAACAGGTCGTCGGCGGAGGCGGCGCCGAGCGGCGCGCCGCAGGCGGCGGCGAGCGCGAGCACGAGCATTCGTTTCACCATCGTAACGGTCCCGTCTGTCGATCGGAGGCAGAAGCCGGCCGGCGTCCCGGGAGGCTGGTCGCGCGGTAGACGTTGCTTGCTCCAGAGTGGATTCAAAACACGAAGCGGGCCGGCTGTGGGGCGTTGCGCAGGGGCGCGATGACCGTTTCGAACAATGGCTCGGCGGCGGTCGCGCCCGGGCCGGTCGATCGCATCAGGCGCGCAGTCATCACCGGGGGGTCGCCGACAACGGCGAACAGGCGGCCTCCGGGCTTGAGATGCGAGAGCCACGATGCAGGCAGTTCCGGCGTCGAGCCGGTGAGCACGATGGCGTCGTACTGCTGGTCGCCCCAACCCAGGGAGCCATCGCCCAGGTCGAGGTGCGCATTGACGATGCCGGCGCGCGCGAGCTTGCTGCGCGCCTCGGCGGACAGCCGCGGGTTGATCTCGACGCTCCTCACCGCGGCGCAGGATCGAGCGAGCAATGCCGTCAGGTAGCCGCTACCAGTGCCGATCTCGAGCGCGGCGTCGTTGCGGTCCAGGTCGAGCTCCTGCAGCACGCGCGCTTCGAGCTTGGGCGCCCACATGCGCTCGCCGTCGCCCAGGGGGATTTCCAGGTCGGCAAAGGCGAGCGCGCGGTACGCGGCCGGCACGAAGTCCTCGCGGCGGACCTCGAACAGCAGGTCCAGCACCGCCTGGCTCAGCACCTCCCAGGTGCGAATTTGCTGCTCGACCATATTGAATCGAGCCTGCTCGACGTCCATCAGAGGATCCGCGGTTTGAGCGCCGCCGCCCGGCGTCAGTCCACCGGTCGAGCGGCTGGTTCGTTGTTCGGGGCGCGGCGATCCGCCGCAGCGCCGGCCATTATCGCACGTCAGTCGCCGGGTGCCGGCGCGGTGGCGGCGCGGGCGGCGTGCCTGGCCTTGCGCCTTTCCGACCAGCGGTCCAGGTACGTATAGATGACAGGGACGACGACCAGCGTGAGCAGCGTCGACGTGATGACGCCGCCTATGATCGCGCGTCCCATCGGCGCTTGCGTTTCACCGCCCTCGCCCAGTCCTAGCGCGAGCGGCGTCATGCCGCCGATCATCGCCGCCGTGGTCATCAGGATCGGACGCAGCCGCACCTGGCCCGCCTGCAGCAGCGCGTCGTGCAGGCTCGCTCCGGCGCGGCGCATCCGGTTGGCGAAGTCGACCAGCAGGATCGCGTTCTTGGTCACCAGTCCCATCAGCATGATGAATCCGATGATCGAAAAGATATTGAGCGTGGTGCCCGTGAGCAGCAGCGCGAGGAAGACGCCGATCAGCGAGAACGGCAGCGATGCCATGATGGCGACCGGTTGCGTGAAGCTCGCGAACTGCGACGCGAGTATCAGGTAGATGAAGATGATGGCCAGGCCCAGCGCGGCAAGCGCCGCCTGAAACGACTCGTTCATGTCCTTCTGCTGCCCGCCGACGTCGAAGCGGTAGCCGGGCGGCAATTGCGTCGCGTCGATGATCTTCTGCACGTCTGCGCCCACGTCGCCGGAAGGCCGGCCCTCGGCGTTCGCATACAGCGCGACGCGGCGCTGCAGGTCCTGCCGCTTGATCAGTTGCGGGCTGGTGGATTCGACGATCTCCGCGACCTGCCGCAGCGGCACCATGCGCAGCTCGCCATCCGGGCCGCGCCTGCCGGTGGTGATGTAAAGGTTGCCCAGGTCGGACGCGAGGCGGCGACTGTCCTTCGGCAGCTGGACGTTTATCTCGTAGTTCTGTCCGTCGGGCGCCAGCCAGTAGCTCACGGTGTCGCCGGCGAGCAGCGGCCGGATCGTGGCCCCGACCTGCTGCACCGATATGCCGAGGTCGGCCGCCGCGTCGTTGTTTAGGCGGATCGACAGCGCCGGATTCGCCGTCTTTTCCGACGTCTCCATGTCGGCGATGCCGGGCACCTTGGCGACCCTGGCAGCGAACTCGTTGATGAGGCGCGTCAGCGTCTCCGGATCCGGTCCGAGCAGGTTGACCCAGATCGGCCGGTTGTAGCCGATCGACAGATCGACGCCCGGGATGGGCTTGAGGGCCGTGCGGATGCTCTGCTCGAGCTCTTTCTGCGAAAGCTGGCGTGCGCTGCGCGGCGTCAACCGCAGGTTGATCCGCGCGTAGTTGCGGCCTTCGTCGGTGCCGATGGACGTCATCGTCAGCACGATCTCCGGAAAGCGCTTGAGCGTCTCCTCGACCGCGCGCATCTTGCTGTCGGTGTACTCGAGGCTGGAGCCGACCGGCGTATTCAGCCGCAGCGAAATGAAGCTCTGATCGGTTTGCGGCACGAACTCGGTGCCGACCAGCGGCACGACGAAGAAGCTCGCGACGAAGGTGACGAGCGCGCTTGCCAGCACTGTCTTTCGATGGCCGAGCGCCCAGTTGAGGATGCCGTCATAGAGCTCATGGATCGCCTCGATCTGACGCTCGACGGCCTCCATGAAGCGGCCCAGCCACGGCGCGCGGCTGAAGCGGGACCCCGGCGGATCGCGCCAGACCGACGACAGCATCGGGTCCAGTGTGAAGCTGATGAACAGACTCACCAGCACGGCGACGGCAACCGTCAGCCCGAACTGGAAGAAAAAACGACCGATGATTCCGCTCATGAACGCGATGGGCACGAAGACCGCGACGATCGCGAACGTCGTTGCCATCACCGCCAGGCCGATCTCGCCGGTGCCCTCGCGGGCCGCCGTAACGTGGTCTTTGCCCATGGCCAGGTGCCGGACGATGTTTTCGCGCACGACGATCGCGTCGTCGATCAGCAGGCCGATGCACAGGGAGAGCGCCATCAGCGTCAGAAAATTGAGCGTGAAGCCGAAGACATTGAGGGCGATGAAGGTAGCGATCACCGCGAGCGGCAGGGTCAGGCCGGTGATGATCGTGCTTCGCCAGCTGTGCAGGAACAGGAACACGATCAACACCGTCAGCAAGCCGCCTTCGACGATCGTCTGCTTCACGCGGTTGACGCTGGCCTCGACCTGGTCGGCGGCCGAATAGCTGACGCGGACCTCGACGTCGGACGGCAGCCTGGCTTTGAGCGCCGCAACCGCGGCCCGCACGTTGCGGCCGGTCTCGACGATGTTGGCGTCCTGCGTCTTCTGGATGTCGATGGTGATCGCAGGAGCGCCGTTGACGCGCGAGATCGAATCCTGATCCTTTTCGCCGTCGATGACGTCCGCGACCTGAGACAGGTAGACCGGGGCGCCGCCCTGCTGCGCGACGATCACCCTGCCGAGCTGCATCGGGTCCTTGATCTTGCCCTCGACGCGGACGACGGCGTCGCTTTGGCCGCGCGTGACGCGGCCTGCCGGGACGTCCTGGTTGGCGGCGCGAATGGCGTTGATCACCTGGTCGACCCCGATGCCCAGCGCGGTCAGCGCGTGCGGCTTGATCTGCACCAGGATCTGCCGCGTCAGCCGGCCGTTGACGTCGAGCCGTGCGACGCCCGGCAGGTTCTCGAGCGCCTTGACGATGGTCTGGTCGGTCAGCGACGACAAATCACGCAAACTGGTCGTCGGCGACAGCACCGCGAGCGTCAGCACCGGCTCGCTGTTCTCGTTGTCGGCGCGAACGACCAGCGGGTCTTTGACGTCCTGTGGAAACCCCGGCCGGACCGTGGCGATCCGGTCGCGGACGTCCTGGATCGCGCGCGACACGTCGGTGGCCATGCGAAGCTCGATGAATACGCCGCTCTGACCCTCGGTCGAATTCGATCGGATAAGTTTGACTCCGGCGACCTGATTGACCGCGTATTCGATCGGCTTGGTCACATCGGACTCGACCGCCTCCGGGGCCGCGCCCGGATAGTTGGTCTGGATGAAAATGAACGGCAGATTGACGTCGGGCATCTGCTCGACCGGCAGGCGCGCGTACGAAAAGATGCCCAGCACGGTGATCCCGACCATGACCATGGTCGCGAATACCGGGTTCCGGATCGATATGTTGGTGATGACCATCGGATCGAAGCCTTCCCGCCCGGCCCGCGGCGAGCCTAGCTCGCGCGGTTCGCGGTCGTGCTGGCCGGTGCGGCCTCAGACGCGCGAACCAGCGCAGGCGCGCCGTCCTTCAGGTTGTCGAAGGGCGTGGCGAGCACCGTCGCGCCCGGGGGTAGCGTGCTCTTCAGCTCGACCAGCGCGGTCACCTCGTCCTTGCGTCCGACGGTGACGTTACGCCGGGCGAGCTTGCCATTCTCGATCGTCCAGACAAACGTCTGTCCGGCTTCGGTGCGCACCGCGGCGGCCGGCAGGGTCGGCACGGGCGCGCCCGCGCTGAGCTCGATCCTCCCGGTGGCGAACATGCCTCCCTTGAGCGCCGCATCCGGGTTGGGAATCCGCACGAACACCAGGATCGCCCGCGTCCCGGCCTCGGTCGTCGGATTGATCCGCTCGACGGTGCCTTTGAACCTGCGATCGCCGAAGCCGTCGGTAGCCAGATCGACCGGCATGCCCACCGCGATCTCCGGAATATCGTTGGCCGGGACCATGGCCTGCAGCTCCATGCGGCCAAGATCGACGATGGTGAACAAGGGCGAATCGAAGTTCACCTTTTCGCCCGGCTGGACATGGCGCTTCGCCACCGTGCCCGAAAGCGGTGAAGCCACGAGCGCATCGCGCAGCGCGTTTCGCGCGAGCTGCACCTGGGCCTCGTTCGACTTGAGCAGGCCCTGGTTGACCGACAGATTGCTCTCGGCGCTATCGTAGGCGGTCTGCGAGATGAACTTCTGTTTGAGCAAGAGGAGGTTCTGGGCGCGGGTCTTCTCGGCCAGCGCGAGCTGGGCGCGGGTCGATTCCAGTGCGCCTATCCGGTCGGCCAGCCGGGCCTCCAGGTCGGCGGTGTCGAGCCGCACTATCGTCTGTCCGGCCTTGACGTCGTCGCCCTCCCGGGCCAGCACCTGGCGAATCTCGCCGGATACCTTGGATTTGACCGTCGACTGGTTGACCGGCTGCAAGGTACCCGACACCGGCAGCCAGCGCGTCAGCGCGCGGGACTCGACGGCGGCCACGTCGGCGGCGGTGAACTCCAGCGTCACCGCAGGGCCGTTGCCGGGAGCCGCCGCCGCGCGCTGGTTGAGGCGAACCACCCCCACCGCGACCAGCGCACCGATCACCAGCAATGCAACCAGGGCGCCGGTTGCGCGGCGCCGGGTCAACCAGCGTGCCATAAGCAGTATCTCTCCCTCGTGCCCCGGGTAGCCGGATCGACCCCGCCCCGAACCTGTCTCCGGCCGTTGGATGCGCCAGCCGGCGCCGGCGGATTCAGAAAGTGGGCGAGTCTAGGCCGCTCCGGTGCGGCAAAACAAGTCGGAGCCGACGAAATGCCTCCGCCGAGGCAGCAGCCGTAGCAAGCGCCGACGAATCGCGAGGCGCGCCGGCAGGTCGGCCGCTTCAGGCGAGTGAACGCGATTGACAGCATACGCCACGCGAACGATAATTTCGCGCTCCCCGTTTTTTCGCTCACCCCCCCTTTGCGGAGGAAATCCATGAGATTCAATCGCGCGCTCGGCCTGACGCTCGTCGCCGCAGCGTTGATGACCGCGTACGGCTGCGGTAAGGAAGAGCCGAAGAAGACCGCCGAAGCCCCGGCTGCGGCGGCGGCCCCGGCAGCGCCCGAAGAGGTCGTCAAGATCGGTCACGTCGGCCCGACAACCGGGCCGCAGGCGCACCTCGGCAAGGACAATGAAAACGGCGCCCGGATGGCGATCGACGACGCCAACGCCAAGGGCATCATGATCGACGGCAAGAAGGTCAAGTTCGAGCTCGTCGCCGAAGACGACCAGGCGGATCCGAAGCAGGGCGTGATCGTGGCGCAGAAGCTAGTCGACGCCAAGGTCGCCGGCGTCGTCGGTCACCTGAATTCGGGCACCACGATTCCCGCATCCAAGCTCTACAGCGACGCCGGCATTCCGCAGATCTCGCCGTCGGCGACCAATCCGAAATACACGCTGCAGGGCTTCAAGACCGCATTCCGCGTTATGGCCAACGACGTCCAGCAAGGCAGCGTCATCGGCAAGGAGGCGGTCTCCACGCTGGGCGCCAAGAAAGTCGCCATCATCGACGACAAGACGGCGTACGGCTCGGGCCTGGCGGAAGAGACCGAAAAGGCGGCGAAGGCCGCGGGCGCCACGATCGTCGCGCACGAATTCACCACCGACAAGGCGACCGACTTCAAGGCGATCCTGACCAAGATCAAGGCCAAGCGGCCCGATCTGATCATGTTCGGCGGCATGGATGCGCAAGGCGGCCCGATGGTCAAGCAGATGAAGGAGCTCGGGATCAAGGCCAAGTTCATCGCCGGCGACGGCGTATGTTCGGCCGAGTGGCCGAAGCTCGCCGGCGGCGCCGCCGAGGGCGAGTACTGCACGCAGGCCGGCGTCCCGCCGGACAAGATGGCCAACGCCAAGGACTTCGTCACGCGCTTCACCGCCAAGTACGGCCCGATCCAGGTTTACGCCCCGTATGCCTACGACGCGACGATGACGCTCATCGCCGCGATGCAAAAGGCGAACTCGACCGATCCGGCGAAGTATCTGCCCGAGCTGGCCAAGATATCGTACGACGGCATCACGGCCAAGGTGGAATTCGACGAGCACGGCGACACCAAGAACGGCGCGATCACGCTGTATACGGTCAAGGACGGCGCCCTGGTGCCCATGGCGATGAACGTCGGCGGCAAGACCGAGAAGCTGGCGGCGGCCGCTCCGGAACCGGCGAAGGCCGATGCGATGAAATCGGAAGCGCCGGCGAAGAAATAGCTCGACGCGGCGAAACGACGCATTGCGCTGCAGCGCTTACGACGGCGCCCTCCGGGGCGCCGTTTTCTTTCATGCGGCCCTGGTCGAGCGCGCCGGGGATTGCCGCCGCGTTGGGCACAGCGGAGAATCCGTCATCGGCGAGAGGCCCGCCGCGGCGCAACCCCGGGGGTGATACGTGGATATTTTCCTGCAGCAGATCATCAACGGGCTCACGCTCGGCAGCGTCTATGCGCTGGTCGCGCTCGGATATACGATGGTTTACGGCATCATCGGCCTGATTAATTTCGCGCACGGCGAGGTCGTGATGATAGGGGCGATGGTGGCGCTGTCGGTCATCACCGGGCTCATCGGCGCGCATCCTTCCCTGCCGGCGGTCGTCATCATCCTTGCCGGGCTTTTCGTCGCCATTCTGGTCTGCGTCGCGATCGCCTACGGCATGGAAAAGATCGCGTATCGGCCACTGCGGCGGGCACCGAGGCTGGCGCCGCTGATCACCGCCATCGGCATGTCGATCATCCTGCAGAATGTCGCGCTGATGGTCTGGGGCCGCAACTACCGCACGTTCCCGACGCTGATCCAGCCGACACCGCACAACGTCTTCGGGGCGGCGATGACCGACCTGCAGATGCTGATCGTCGTCCTGGCGGGGCTGCTGATGGGCGGCCTCGTGCTGATCGTGCAACGCACGCGCCTGGGCATGGCGATGCGCGCGACGGCGCAAAACCCGCAGGTCGCCGGACTGATGGGCATCGACATCAACGTCATCATTTCAGCGGCGTTCATCATCGGCGCGGCGCTGGCCGCCGTCGCCGGGCTCATGGTGATGGCGTACTACGGCATCGCCCATTACTACATGGGCTTCCTGCTCGGGCTGAAGGCATTCACCGCCGCCGTGCTGGGCGGCATCGGCAACCTCGCCGGCGCGATGCTCGGCGGACTCCTGCTGGGCATCATCGAGGCGCTGGGCGCCGGCTATATCGGCGACGTCACCAACGTCTGCGGCCTGTCGTCGCTGAGCGAAACGCTGCAGCAGCAGTGCGCGGCGAACGACGGCCAGGTGAGCCTTTTCGGCAGCAACTACCAGGACGTGTTCGCGTTCTTCGTGCTGATCCTGGTGCTGATATTCCGCCCGTCGGGCCTGCTGGGCGAAAAAGTCGCCGATCGCGCATGAGTCGGGCCGCGCGGAGCGGGGGCTGCCGGTGAGACCCGGCCAACGCGGGAAGATCCCGGCGAAGATCTGGGCCGGCGTTGCGCTGGTCGCGGTCGCGCTGGCGCTGCGGCCCTTCGTCGCCGCGCTCGCCGGCCAGGCGTGGGTGCGCATACTCAACTTCGCGATGATCTACACGATGCTGGCGCTCTGGCTCAACATCGT
>JBOIGD010000122.1:0-3971 GCA_050742615.1 Casimicrobiaceae bacterium
CCTTCGTCGGCCGCCGCCAGGAACATCAGCGGCCGCAGCCGCCACAACGTCTCGCTCGCCCCGGCCAGGATATCCGGCGCATCGGCGCTCGCTCCGACCTTGAGCCAGTCCAGTCTCTCCAGCAGCAGCTCATCCAGGGTTTCAGTCGTCGGCACGCCATCGACCGTACCTGACTCTTCTCCCAGGCTACCCAGCGTCCGCCGCATCACCGTCATGTTGCTCACGCCATTGACCGCCAGATTCTGCCGCAATATCCGTTGCTGCACCGGCCGGCTCTCGTACAGAAACAAATGCCCCGCCTCGCCTAGCATCCTGCCCAGGAACACCGCATGCGCGCCAACGCCAGCGCCCACTTCCATCACCGTCGCTCCAGAACGCACGATTCGCGCCAACAGATCCAGTTGCCGCTGCAGATACTCGCCGTACCAGCCGATCGAATCCCCCACCACCGGCTCGTCCGGCAAATACTGCAGAATCCCTCCCCGCGTCTCCGCTACCGCGCTCAGTCCCGGCCGATGCTCCACGTTGAGCTGCGCCGGGCTGGTCCACGGCAGCGCCACCGTCCCAGCCGCCTTCGCGCTCGTCTTCACCGGCAGCACCGGCGCTCCTTCCCGCACTCGCTCCTCCAGCGCCGCCTTCACCCGCGCCACCACGTCGGTCCAATCGTCACGGCGGCTTTGCCGGAACAGCCGCAGCGTCGGATACCATGGACTATCCTCGCGCCCTTCCAGCCAGCGAAAGTCCGCCGGCTGCGCCACCATCACCCACACCGGCTTGCCCAGCGCACCCGCCAAGTGCGCCACCGCCGTATCGACGCAAAGCACCAGGTCCAGTTGACTGATCACCGCCGCCGTATCGCTGAAATCGTCGAGCTCCGGTCCGACATCCAACCAGTCCACCCCTTCCGGCAACAGCCCAGTCGTCTGTGCCGCCGGCCCCTTTTGCAGCGACACAAAGCGCACCCCGCCAACCTCCAGTATCGGCCGCAATACCGACAAATCCATCGACCGAAAACGATCGTTGGAATGCGTCGGACTGCCGGCCCACGCGAGACCGACGCTGAGCTTGCGATCACCGAGCTTGGGCGCCCACTTCGCCACGCTGGCGGTGTCCGCATGCAGATACGGGATATCGGCCGGGATCGACCCCAGCTCGGTGCCGAATGCGCGCGGCAGGCTCGGCAGGTTGGCGTAGAAATCGAAGTGCGGCAACGATTCGGATTTCGAACGATCGAGAACCTGGTCGACGCCGGCGAACCCGCTTGCCAGTCGTTCGAGCCCTTCGCGGACCTGGATCAGCACGGTCGCTCCCAGCGCCTTGACCAGCGGGGCGTAACGAACGAACTGGATCACGTCGCCGAAGCCCTGCTCGGCGCGCAGCATGACGATCTTGCCCCTCAAGTCCTGGCCGGCCCAGGGCGGACGGTTGAAGCCGGGGCGTAGTTGCAGCAACGGCGCGCGCATCCAGCGAAACTCGTACTGGTTCCAGCCCTCCGCGAGGCGACCCGCCGTCAGCAGCGCAAACGCGTAGTCGTTGTGCCCGGTCGGGCTGGGCCGCGAGGGAAGATGCTTCTCGTACAGGGCGATCGCATCGAGCGTGCGCCCGGCTTCACGGAGATGAAGCGCGAGGTTGACGAAATTCTCTACATCGTCGCCGGTGTCCGCCTCGATGGCGTCGGCGCGTTCGAAGGCCTCGAGCGCCGCATCGTGGCGATGCTGTAGCGCCAGCGCGACGCCGAGGTTCGCCCAGGTGCGCGCCCGCTCACCGTCGATCGCGATCGCGCGCCGGATCAACGCCTCGCCCGCCGCCAGGTCGTGCAGATCGAGCTTGCACACGCCGAGGTTGAGCAGGCACTGCGCGTCGTCGCCGTTCAACTCGAGAGCGCGGGAATAGTTCGCAGCGGCCTCGTCGAGGCGGCCCAGCGCCTGCAGCACGACGGCGAGATTGGTGTGGGTCGCGCTGGCGCCGTGGTCGGCGGCGATCGCCTTGCGCATCTGCGCCTCGGCCTCGTCGAGCCTTCCGATCCGGAAGCAAGACCAGCCGAGCATCATGTCGAATGCCGGGGATCGCGTCCTTGCCGGCGCCGCGCGTGATGCCACGTCGAAGGCTTCGCGACATCGGCCCCACGCATCCAAGGTCGAGACCCGCGCGATCAGGAGGTCGTCGTCTGGCGTCGATTTCGATGAACTGTCGATGAGGCGCAGCGCCGCCGCGAAGCGCCCCGATTGGCAATGCGCGCGCGCCTGATCAGCGGCGCTCAGCGCCGCATCCGCCGCGCGCGTGGCCCGATCGGCTGACGCCACAACAACTGGTGCCGGCTTCGGTTCCACGCCGGTCGCCGCCGCGGCGAGCTTTCGCAACAAACCCACGATAACGCCTCCTGTCGTCAGGCCGGTTACCGATTATATCGGCGCCGAGTTGCGGGCTTGCGCCGGGCTCCCGTCGGCCGATGAAAAGGGCCGGCGGGGCGAAACGCCCGGCCGGCCCGGAGTAGTCAGTCTTCCGCGTTTATCGGAAGTTCGACGGAACGTATTTCTTGTCGCAACCCGTGGACGAACCCGACCAGCCGGTAATGTCGGGCAGGGCGGGGGTCTGCGGTGTCAGTATAAGAACGCAGTCGCCTGCCTTCGAACCCGTGCACTTCGTGGTAACGGAAATAACACCGGCGGCGCCAACTGCCAAGCTGGCAACGTACGTCGTGGCCAGCGTCGAGCAACCGGCGGAATCGGTGGTAGGCGGCCAAATGGTCTTGGTCGACACGTATTCGCTGATCGACGTCTTGCAGGCAGCGGCCGCGGCCACGCCTTCCGACATCTTCGAGCGGATCACGTAGTCCTGATACGCCGGCAGCGCGATAGCCGCCAGAATGCCGACGATCGCAACTACGATCATCAGCTCGATCAGGGTAAAACCCTGTTGTATTCGCTTCATTGCGATCTCCGTAACGTTAGTAAGGACTCCCTAACCCTTCGCATCTGGGGATGCCGAAAGGCGAGTCGCAATTGGCATGCCAACCTATGCCGGGGGCATCGGAGGCCCGGATATGGCTTGGCCGCCGAGCGAAGATCGGCGGCTGGCCGCGAGGACTCCGAGCGTCCAACGTCTCCCCGCATTCCGGCTGTCGCAGCAGCTTGGTGCCGCGGTTCGCGACGTTATGACAACAGCATGTGACGTGGAGCGTCACATGCTGCCGCTGAATGGCAGCGATCGAGCGGCCGAAATCGGCATCGACGTCCGGTCCCGCCGGGGCTGGCGGTGGGGCGGTGACCGCCCAGGCCCTTTTCGTCCCGTCGGCAATCGGGTATCGCGCCCCAGTCAAACAGGAGTTACGAGCTACTGTCGGCTACAGGAATTGGGGCTTCCACCCGGCCAGACACGAATTCCAGCCGCGTTCCGACGATTTCGATGACGTCGCCCGCCGCCAGCACGACGCCTTCGGGACCCGCCGGACGGCCGTTGACGGGTGGCGGCTCGCCCTCAACCGGTTTCAGCCGAAAGCCGTCGCCCGAGCGCTCGACCAGCGCCACCTGCACGCCGGCGCGGCCGACGATCGTCCGATCCCGGGTGAGGGCGATCGCCTGCCCCGCCCGCGGCCCGGAAAGGAACCTGAGTGCCACCGCCTCCGCGTCCACGCCGTCCGCCTCCCCCAGCGCGGCGGCCGGGGCGGCGACGATCCGCTGGGTGGACTCGTCGGTCTTGGCGGCTTCGGCCGCCTGCGGGCCGTCGCGCCGCACGACCGCCGGGCTCACGCCTCGGGTGCGCACGATGGGCTTGGCCAGCTCGACCTTCTGCCCCAGGTCGCCGACGGCGTCGCGCAGCGCCTTCTTGAGCACGCCCGAGGGAGGGATCGCCTCGTCGTCGACGAAATACATCAGCTTGTGCCGCCCGATGTCGATCTGGTCGCCGTCGCGCAGGAAATGCTTGGCGATCGGCTTGCCGTTGACCAGCGTGCCGTTGGTGCTGCCCAGGTC
>JBOIGD010000123.1:0-12893 GCA_050742615.1 Casimicrobiaceae bacterium
GAGATCGTTCCAGATGGAACCGCGGACCGCTTCCATCCGAGAACGCTTATCTCGCTCTGGACCAAAGAAGTAGAACCGGATTCACGCTTCGGCCGCGACGTTGCTCATGGGGTAGAGTGGTTCCATCTGAAGCGATCGTGCTCTAGAGGAAGAGCCAGTGGCGGGACAGCACGAAAACAGCAAGTGGCAGTTCTGGATCGACCGCGGCGGCACGTTCACGGACGTCGTGGCGCGACGCCCGGATGGCACGCTGGCGACGCAC
This sequence comes from Casimicrobiaceae bacterium, assembly GCA_050742615.1. Classification (GTDB taxonomy): domain Bacteria; phylum Pseudomonadota; class Gammaproteobacteria; order Burkholderiales; family Casimicrobiaceae; genus PALSA-1003. Next base: position 263 of record JBOIGD010000123.1, read on the forward strand.
AAGCTGCTTTCGGACAACCCGGAGCGCTATGCCGACGCGGCGATCGCGGGGATCCGCGAACTGCTGGGCCTCGCCGACGGCGCACCGATTCCGGTCGACTCGATCGAGGCCGTCAAGATGGGCACGACGGTCGCCACCAATGCGCTGCTCGAGCGCCGCGGCGAGCCCACCGTGCTGGCGATCACCCGCGGCTTCGGCGATGCGCTGCGGATCGGCTACCAGAACAGGCCGAAGCTGTTCGTGCGCAGGATCGTGCTGCCGGCGATGCTGTACGAGCGCGTGATCGAGGTCGACGAGCGCATCGGCGCGCACGGCGAAGTCGTGCGCGAGATCGATCTGGGTGCGGCGGCGGAGGCGCTGCGCGCGGCGTACCACGAGGGCCTGCGCGCCTGCGCGATCGTGCTGATGCACGGCTACCGTTATCCCGACCACGAGCTGCGCCTGGCCGGCGTCGCGCGGACGCTGGGCTTCACGCAGGTATCGGTGAGCCATGAAGTGAGCCCGCTGATGAAGCTCGTCTCGCGCGGCGATACGACGGTCGTCGATGCGTACCTTTCGCCGATCCTGCGGCGCTACATCGCCGAGGTCGAGCGCGACCTGCTCGGGCCGGCAACGCCCGGCGGGCGGCCGGGACCGCGGCTGCAATTCATGCAATCGAGCGGCGGCCTGACCGACGCGCGCCGCTTCCAGGGCAAAGACGCGATCCTGTCGGGACCGGCGGGCGGCATTGTCGGCGCCGTGCAGGTTTCGCGGCAGGCCGGCTTCGACGCGATCATCGGCTTCGACATGGGCGGCACCTCGACCGACGTCACCCACTACGCGGGCGACTACGAGCGGGCCTTCGTCACCGAGGTCGCCGGTGTGCGGCTGCGCGCGCCGATGATGCGGATCCACACGGTGGCGGCCGGCGGCGGATCGGTCTGCGCGTTCGACGGCGCGCGCTTCCGCGTGGGCCCCGAATCGGCGGGTGCCAATCCCGGGCCGGCATGCTATCGGCGAGGCGGCCCACTGACCGTCACCGATTGCAACCTGATGGTCGGCAAGATCGACGCCGCGCTTTTCCCCCGCGTGTTCGGCCCGGGCGGCGACCTGGCGCTCGACGCCGCCGTCGTCGGTGAAAAGTTCGCGGCACTGGCCGCCGACGTCGCCGCGAGATCCGGCCACCGGCGGACGCCGGAACAGATCGCCGAAGGCTTTTTGCAGATCGCCGTCGACAATATGGCGCACGCTATCAAGCACATCTCGGTCGAGCGCGGCTACGACGTCACCGAGTACACGCTGTGCTGCTTTGGCGGCGCCGGCGGCCAGCATGCCTGTGCGGTTGCCGACGCGCTCGGCATGACGCGGGTGTTCATCCATCCGCTCGCCGGCGTGCTGTCCGCCTACGGGATGGGCCTGGCCGACGTGCGCGCCCTGCGCCAGCGCGCGGTCGAAGCGCCGCTGTCGGCGGCGGCTCTGGCCGAAGTCGACGCGGTATTCGACGAACTCGCCGCGATGGCCGGCGGCGAAGTCGCGGCACAGGGCATCGCACCCGCCGCGATTGCCATCAAGCGCGCCCTGCATCTGAAGTACGACGGCACCGATACGACGCTGGAAATCGCCTTCGGCACCGGCGAGCAGCGAGATGGAACCGGCGGGGCGGAACGAGCGGCGGACGTGGCCGCGCTGGTCGCCGCCTTCGAGCAGCGCTACAGTGCGCAATACGGCTTCCTGATGCCGGGCAGGCCGCTGGTCATCGAGGCGGCTGCCGTCGAAGCGATTGGCGCGGCGGCCACCCCCGACGAGGCGCCGCCTTCGTTTGCGCCGCGCGCGGGACCGCTACGGCCCGCCGCGGTCAATCGCGTGTTCACCGGCGGGCAGTGGCACGACGCGCCCGTGTACGCGCGCGCCGATTTGCGTCCGGGCGACGTCATTGCTGGGCCCGCGGTCGTTGCCGAGAAGAACGCGACCACCGTGCTCGAGCCCGGCTGGAAGGCGACGCTGACCGCGCGCGATCACCTGGTGCTGGAGCGCGCGGTGGCGATCGCGCGCGCGCACGCGGCCGGAACGAGCGCGGACCCGGTGCTGCTCGAGGTCTTCAACAACCTGTTCATGGCGATCGCCGAGCAGATGGGCGTGACGCTCGCCAACACCGCCTATTCGGTCAACATCAAGGAACGGCTGGATTTCTCCTGCGCGCTGTTCGATGCCGAAGGCAGGCTGATTGCCAACGCCCCGCACATGCCGGTGCACCTGGGCTCGATGGGAGAAAGCGTCAGGACGATCATCGACCGGCGGGCCGGAACGATGCGCCCCGGCGACGTGTTCGTCCTCAACGCGCCGTACAACGGCGGCACGCACTTGCCCGACGTCACGGTCATCGCGCCGGTCTTTCTCGATCGCGCGCCGGCCGCCGTGCCGGGCCCCGGCACGGCGCCGCGCCCGGAATTCTATGTGGCGTCGCGCGGCCACCATGCCGACATCGGCGGCACGACGCCCGGCTCGATGCCGCCGGACTCGACGCACGTCGACGAGGAGGGCGTGCTGCTCGACAACGTGCAGCTGGTCGCGCAGGGTCGCTTCCTGGCTAACGAGCTCGCCGCGATTCTGGCCTCGGGCCGGTATCCATCGCGCAACATCGAGCAGAATCTCGCCGACCTGCGGGCGCAGGTCGCGGCGTGCGCGAAGGGGATCGACGAGCTCGGGCGGATGGTCGTGCATTTCGGCCTGCCGGTGGTGCGCGCCTACATGAAGCACGTCCAGGACAACGCCGAGGAGGCGGTGCGGCGCGTGCTGGACGTGCTCAAGGACGGTCATTTCGAATACGCGATGGACAGCGGGGCGAAGATCGCAGTGACGATATCGATCGACAAGGCGAGGCGCGAAGCCGTGATCGACTTCACCGGCACCAGCGCGCAGCAGACGAGCAATTTCAACGCGCCGTCGGCAGTGTGCAAGGCCGCGGTGCTGTACGTCTTTCGCACGCTGGTCGACGACGAGATCCCGATGAACGCCGGCTGCCTCAAACCGCTCAGGATCGTCATCCCGGAAGGGTCGATGCTCTCGCCCCGCTATCCGGCCGCGGTCGTCGCCGGCAACGTCGAGACTTCGCAGGCGATCACCGACACGCTCTACGGCGCGCTGGGCGTCCTTGCCGCGGCGCAGGGAACGATGAACAACTTCACCTTCGGCAACGACACCTACCAATACTACGAGACGATCTCCGGCGGATCGGGTGCGGGACCCGACTTCGACGGCGCCAGTGTCGTGCAGACGCACATGACCAATTCGCGGCTGACCGACCCGGAAGTTCTCGAATGGCGCTTTCCGGTGCGCCTCGACGCCTACCGCATCCGTGCCGGCAGCGGCGGCGCCGGCGCGCACCGCGGCGGCGACGGCGGCGAGCGCCGCGTGCGCTTCCTCGAGTCGATGACCGCGGTGATGCTGGCCAACCGCCGGCGGGTGCCCCCGTTCGGGCTGGCCGGCGGCGGCGCCGGCGCACCCGGCCGCAACTGGGTCGAGCGCCGCGACGGCGGGTGCGAGGAATTCGGCGCCACCTGTCGGGTCGAAATGCAAGCCGGCGACGTGTTCGTGATCCAGACGCCGGGGGGCGGCGGCTTCGGCGTCGCCGGGGGCTAAAGGAGAGCGACCCGCGCTCGCGGCGCGCATCGCTGCGGCGCATAATCGCCGCCATCCATCCTTCGGAGGACTCCGATGCCGGGCGTCTACGATTTTTCCGTCACCGACATACGCGGCTTGCCGCGCTCGCTCGCCAGCTACAAGGACAAGGTGCTGCTGATCGTCAACACCGCGAGCCAATGCGGCTTCACGCCGCAATACAAGGGACTCGAGGCCCTGTACGCCAGGATGCACTCGAGGGGGCTCGAAGTGCTGGGCTTTCCGTGCAACCAGTTCGGCGCGCAGGAGCCCGGAGGCGAGGAGCAGATCGAGTCCTTCTGCGAGATCAACTACGGCGTGACCTTTCCGCTGTTCGCCAAGATCGACGTCAACGGCAAGAACGCCTCGCCGTTGTACGACTACCTGAAAAAGGCCCGGCCGGGGCTTCTCGGCTCGGAGGCGATCAAGTGGAACTTCACCAAGTTCCTGGTCGATCGCCACGGCAGCGTCGTCGAGCGCTACGCGCCCAAGGTCGAGCCCGAGGCGATCGCCCCCGACATCGAAAAGCTGCTCTAGTAGCATGCAGCGGCGCGCGCAGGGACCGCGATGGCGGGTGGTCGCCGCGGCGGTCGTGGTGCTGGCCGCTGTGGCGAGCGCGCCGGCGCGCGCGGCCGATCCCGCCAAGGTCTTGAGGGTCGCCATACCGATCGCCGAAACGGGGTTCGATCCGCAGGCCGCAGGCGATGCGTATTCGAATTATTTCAACCGGGTGATCTTCGATCCGCTGTACAAGTACGACTACCTGGCGCGCCCGTTCAGGCTCGTCCCGAATACCGCGGCGGCATTGCCCGATATTTCCGCCGATCGCAAGACCTGGACGATCAAGGTGAGGCCGGGCATCTATTTCGCCGACGATCCGGTGTTCCAGGGGCGCCGGCGCGAGCTTGTCGCCGCCGACTACGCCTACGCGATCAAGCGTACGCTCGATCCCGCGATGCGCTCGAACAACCTGAACGCATTCGAGGGGCGCTTCGTCGGTGCCGACGCGGTCATCGCCAAAGCAAGGCAGACCGGCAAGTTCGATTACGACGCGCCGATCGACGGTCTGCAGGCGTTCGACCGTTACACGCTGCGCCTGAAGCTCAACTTTCCCGACGCCGAGCTGCTGTCCAACCTGACCATCGTCGGCAGCGCCGCGGTCGCGCGCGAAGTGATCGAGGCCTACGGCGCACCGAACGGCTGGACGATGGCGAACCCGGTCGGCACCGGCCCGTACCGACTGCGGGAGTGGCGGCGCGGGCAGCGCGTCGTGCTCGAGGCGAACCCGGGATTTCGCGACGAAGTCTATCCGGCCAGCGACGACCCGGCCGATCGCGCATTGACGCGGACGCTCGCCGGCAGGCGGATACCGATGATCGACCGCATCGAAGTCAGCGTCATCGAGGAAGCGAATCCGCGCCTGCTTTCGTTCGAGCAGGGCCTGCAGGACTACCTGCTGGTCCCGCCCGATCTGGCGGCCAACGTGCTGGACGCGGACAACAAGCTCAAGCCGCGGCTGGCGCAGAAGGGCGTCCGCCTGGAGCGCGACGCGCAGCCTGCGATCACCGGCCTCGCGTTCAATATGGACGACCCGGTCGTCGGCGGCTACGACAACGCGAGGATCGCGCTGCGCCGCGCGATCGCGATGAGCTACGACGCGGAGGAGGACGCCCGCGTGATCCGCCACGGCCAGGCGCGCCGCGCCACGCAGTTCATTCCGCCCAATGTCAGCGGCTACGATCCCAGGTCCGAAAAGTACATCCGGCGCGACGTCGCGGCCGCCCGGGCGCTGCTCGCCAAATTCGGCTACGTCGATCGCGACGGCGACGGCGTGCGCGAGACGCCCGGCGGGCAGCCGCTGACGCTGCGCTTTTCCTCGCCGCCCGATACGCTGGCGCGGCAACAGGACGAGCTCTTGCAGCGCAATCTCGCGGCGATCGGCTTGCGCGTCGAATTCAGCAAGCAGAAATGGCCCGACCAGCTCAAGGCTGCGCGCCTCGGACAGCTGCAGATCTGGCAGGCGGCGAATATCAGCACGACGCCTGAGGGTTTCGGTTTCCTCGGCCTGCTGTACGGCGAGAACGCCGGATTCGCCAACCTGACCCGCTTCAGGCTGCCCGAGTACGACAGTTTGTACGTCCGCGCCCGTGCCCTGCCGGAAGGGCCGGAACGCGACCGGCTGATGCATCGCATGACCGACCTGATCGGCATCTACGTACCCTGGGCGATGACGATCTACCGCTACGAGAACGCGCTGGTGCAGCCGTGGCTGCTCGGGTACAAGTACAACCCGATCCAGCAGCATCCGTGGCAATATCTGGACATCGACACGACGCGCCGTGCCGCGGTCCTCAGGTAGCGAGAATGCGCCGGCGCAGATTCCGCCGGGACGACCCATTCGTGCAGGCGTCGCCCCGGCGAAGGCCGGGGCCCAATCCGCGACGTCGGCAGATCACGACGCAACTTGGATCCCGGCCTGCGCCGGGATGACCAGGTGATGCATCGATCGGGCGTCCGCCGGTGGATCTCCGCTGCCGCGTGCGCGCTGTCGGCGGTCGCGATCTCGACGCTGACCGGCGCGGCGCCCGCGAACGCCGCCGATGCGAACAAGGTGCTGCATGTCGCCTTGCCGATCGCCGAGACCGGCTTCGACCCGCAGGCGGTGAGCGACCTCTACTCGCAATACATCAACCGCGCCATCTTCGACACCCTCTACGTCTACGATTACCTGGCCCGGCCGTACAAGCTCGTGCCGAGCGTCGCGACGGCGCTGCCGGACATCTCGCCCGACGCCAAGACGTGGACGATCAAGGTCCGGCCGGGCATCTATTTCGCCGACGATCCGGTTTTCAAGGGTGGGAAGCGGGAGCTCACCGCCGCCGATTTCGTCTATGCGTGGAAGCGCATCCTCGATCCGAAGATGCGCTCGCCGGTGCTGGCGACATTGGACGGCAAGCTGCAGGGCGTCGATGCCGCGATCGCAGCGGCCAAAAAGCCGGGCGGCAGGTTCGACTACGACGCGCCGCTCGAGGGCCTGCAGGCGATCGACCGCTATACGATCCGGCTCAAGTTCCGGCAGCCCGAATACGCGCTGCTGTCCGAACTGACGACGGTCGGCACCTCCGCCGTCGCGCGCGAGGTGATCGAGGGCTACGGTGATGCCAACGGATGGACGATGGCGAACCCGGTCGGTACCGGGCCGTATCGCCTGAAGGAATGGCGGCGCGGGCAGCGCATCACGCTGGAAGCGAATCCGGGGTTTCGCGACGAGACTTACCCCGACAGCGCCGATCCGGCCGACCAGCCGCTGCTGGCGAAAATGCGCGGCAAGAAAATTCCGATGGTCGGCCGCGTCGAAATCAATATTTTCGAGGAAACCAATCCGCGCCTGCTCGCGTTCCAGAGCGGCGAGCTGGACTACGTGCAGGTGCCCAACGAGCTCATCTGGAACGTACTCACTCCCGACCAGAAGCTCAAGCCCGAGCTCGCCAAGCGCGGTATCGTGGCCGGCACCGGCATTCAGCCCGCGATCGTCTACACCTACTTCAACATGGAGGACCCGGTCGTCGGCGGCCTGACCAAGGATAAAATCGCGCTGCGCCGCGCCATCAGCATGGCTTACAACGTCGACGAAGACGTTCGCATCGCGCGCCAGGGGCAGGCCGAACCCTCGACGCAGCCGCTGCCGCCGAATGTCGAAGGCTACGATCCGGAATTAAAGGGCTACGCGCGCCACGACGTCGCCGGCGCCAAGGCGCTGCTCGACAGGTTCGGCTACGCCGACCGCGACGGCGACGGCTGGCGCGAGCAGCCGGACGGCAAGCCGCTGGTCCTGTCGCTCGCTTCGCCCCCGTCGAGCAGTGACCGGTTGTACGACGAGCTGTGGCAGAAGAGCCTGAAGGCGGTCGGGCTGCGCGTCGAATTCGTCAAGCAGAAGTGGCCGGACCTGCTGAAGATGGGCCGCGCCGGCAAGCTGCAGATGTGGACGCTGGCGAACACCAGCTCGACACCGGACGGCATCGGATTTTTCGACTTGCTCTACGGGCCCAACGCGGGCAACCAGAATCTCGCGCGCTTCCGCCTGCCGGAGTTCGATGCGCTCTTCGCACGTGCCCGGCTGATGCCCGAGGGCCCGGAGCGGCTCGCCATCTTCCACCGCCTGTCCGAGCTCGTCACCGCGTATGCGCCGTGGGAGTTGAGCGTCTATCGCCGCGAAACCATCCTCGTGCAGCCCTGGCTGCTGGGCTACAAATACAACACCTTCTACGTCCACCCCTGGCAGTACTACGACATCGATCTCCGGCGGCGCAAGGCCGGCGGCGGTTGACACAGACTCGTCGTCGCCCCGGCGCAGGCCGGGGCACAAGGAACGATCCAGGCAGGCGAGCAATCGCAACTCGGATCACGCCGTTCGCTGGGATGAAAAGCTTGCTGTCGCCGGTGGTCGATTCGACGCAAGGCCCGCGTCGCACAAATGCGACATCGGACGCGGCAACCGCGCGCGATGCGTGCGCTGCGATTGCGCCCTCGCGCCGATTGCGCGTACACTGGCGTCGACTTCAACTTTCCTTTAGGGGCGAACCTGCCATGACCCGAACGCCGACGACCTTCGTCACCGCGATTGCGATCGCGGCGCGCGCGTTCGCATCGGAGATTCCTTTCGGCGCGCAATTCCCCGGCCTCGGGTCGGGGACGCCGCTGCCGCGACCCTAGCTGCCCGGGCGTTCCCGCCGGGGACGGCGGGAACCGAATCCGGGCGCAGTTTTCCCGCGTTTCGTTTCTCGCCGGCGGCGAAAAGACCGGCGGCCGCGCGCCTTGGGCGACGCGGCCGGAGGAAACGACCATGAACGATACCGCCCGATTACAACCCTGGTTTCGCCGCAACTTTCGCGGCCTTTGGCTTTCGGCGAGCTTCCGCAGGCTATGGGCGTCGCTGACGGTCACTTCGTTCGGCGCGCAGATCACCAATCTGGCCTTGCCTCTGACCGCGGCGCTGCTGCTCAATGCGACGCCGATGCAGATGGGCATCCTGGTCGCGCTCGAGACACTGCCGTTCGCGCTGGTGAGCCTGCACGCGGGGGTGCTGCTCGACCGCGTGCGCAAGCTGCCGGTGATCATCGCCGCCGACGTCGGGCGCGGTGTCGCGCTGCTCGCGATTCCCGTCAGCGCGTGGCTCGGCGTGCTGTCGATGGAAATTCTGTTCGCCGTCGGGTTCCTGTGCGGCATGCAGAACGTGGTCGGCGGCGCGGCGTACCAGGTGCTGCTGGCGCAAATGGCCGGACGCAAGCGCCTGGTCGAGGCCAACGCCAAGGTGACGCTGGGCGAGACTTCGGCGGCGCTGATCGGTCCGGGAATCGCCGGCGGGCTGATTTCGGCCCTGACCGCGCCCTTTGCGATCACGCTGGACGCGATGACGTTTTTCGCCTCCGCGCTGATGCTGCGCAGGATACGCGCGCCCAGCGACGTGGCGCGCAACGGCGGCGGCAGCGGCGTATGGCGCGAGATCGGCGAAGGGCTGAAGCTCGTCTGGGGCAACCGCACACTGTGGGGCCTCGCGTGGCTCGCGGGGACGTGGCAGTTCCTGCATCACATGCAGGTGGCCGTGCTGATCCTGTTCGCGACGCGCAACCTCGGCCTGTCAGCCGGGGCGATCGGTCTTTGCTATGTCTTGGGCGGCGCGGGATGCGTGCTCGCATCGGCGTCGGCCGAGCGCTTGTCCGCGCGTTTCGGCGTGGGCCCGGTGATCGTGCACGGGTTGATCCTGTCCGCTTTCGGCTGGCAAGCCTACGGCCTGATCGACGGCCCGCCGTGGCTCGCGACGCTGCTGCTCGGGATGGCGATGCTGGTCTTCGACTTCGGCGCGGTCCTGTACGGGATCAACTATCTGGCATTGCGGCAGGCGATCACGCCGGATCGGCTGCTCGGACGGATGACTGCGACGATGCGTTTTTTCACCGTAGCGTCGGCGCCGGTGGGCTCGCTGGTCGGCGGCGCACTGGCCAGCGCGATCGGTTTGCGCTCGACCTTGCTGGCCGTCGGCATGCTGGGACTGCTGCTGTCGGCGGCGGCGGTGCTCTGGTCGCCTGTCCGGCGCCACCGTACCTTGCCGGAGGCCGCGATCGACTAGGGCCTGTTAACAGACCCTAGGAGCGGCCGTGCGCCGGTCCGCGGCATGATCGTGCGGTGGACGGTCGCGATGCAGGTAGGACCGTTCCGCGGCTCCGATGCGGATGCCCGGCGCACGGCAACGCGAGCACCGCGCTAGAATGCACGCGGAAGCCGCGGCCAGCGCCGTCCGGCAGACCTGGAAGATCCATGCCGCCGCCGATCCTGTTCGTCACCCTCGATTCCTGCCGCTACGACGCCTTCGTCGAGGCGAAGACGCCGAACCTCAGCTCGATCGGGCCGCTGGTGCGCGCGCAGTCGCCGTCGCATTTCACCTACGCCTCGCACGCCGCGTTTTTCATGGGATTCACGCCCGGCGACCCGTCGCGCCGCGAGCCGTACGCGAATCCCAAGTACGGCAAGATCTTCCGCATGGAAGGTGGCGGCGATCGCGGCGTCGTCCCGCCGTATGCCACGCTCAAAGGCCGCAATATCGTCGATGGGCTGAAGAACCTGGGCTATCGCACCATCGGCACCGGCGCCGTGGGCTGGTTCAATCCCGAGCACGCCACCGGCCGCGTGCTCAGCGTCGATTTCGACGTGTTCGCTTACAAGCCCGGTGCGAACGTGAAAAGGCAGATCGAGTGGATCGACGAGATGCTGGCGGAAGTCAGGCCGGGCACGCCGCCGTTCGTCTTCCTCAATCTGTCCGAGACGCACGTGCCGTACTGGCATGTCGGCGCAGGCTGGGATCCCAGCTACAATCCCTGCGTGCCGTTCGGGCGTAACAACGACGCGGCCGAAGCGAGGCGCCGCCAGATCGCGTGCATCGAATACTGCGACACCGCGCTCGCACCGCTGCTCGAGCGCTTTGCCGACGGCACGGTGATCGTCTGCGCGGATCACGGCGACTGCTGGGGCGAAGACGGCCTCTGGGCGCACGGCGTGTCGCACGCCAAGACGCTGGAGGTGCCGCTGCTGTTCCGCCTCGCGAAGGACGCATAGCGACAACGTGCGACCAAACGGGTGATGGCCGGGGTTACGCCGTTCGCTGGAACGGGTAGACGCTGCCCAGGCGCAGCAGCGCGGAAAGCTCGTCGAGCGCGCGCCGCCCTTCGGCCAGCAACGCGGGATCGGCGAGGTCGGCCGGGGACAGCCGATCGCGATAATGCTTGTCGACCCAGGCGACCAGCGCGGCGTAAAGCGCCTCGTCCAGCCAGACGTTCGCCCGGATGGCCGCACATTCCGCGCCGGTCAGCGCGACGCGCAGACGCAGGCACGCCGGGCCGCCGCCATTGCGCATGCTCTGCCGCAGATCGAAGCTCAGCAACTCGCGTATCGGTCCGCCGCCGGCGATCAGTTGCGCCAGGTAGGCGCTGACCGCCGGGTCCTCGACGCATTCGGCCGGGACCACGAGCACCATGCCGCCGTCGGCGCGCGTGACGAGCTGGCTGTTGAACAGGTAGGTGGCGACCGCGCGCTCGAGGCTCACGTCGGCCGCCCGCACCACGATGGGCGTGAACGCCGCGCCGACTTGCGCGCGCAGCGCCTCGAACAGCGCTTCCTGTTCGAGGAAAGCGCCCTCGTGGCAGAGGAGAACCGCCCCGTTGCCCACGGCGATGACGTCGTTGTGGAATACGCCTGCGTCGATTGCGGCCGGGTGTTGCTGCGCGAACAGGGTGCGCGACGGTTCGAGGCCGTGGCGGCGCGCGATCGCCTCGGACGCCTCGCGCGTCTGGCGCGCCGGAAAGCGCTGCGGTGCGGTCGCGCGGGGATCGTACGCTGCCCGGCCGTAGACGAATAATTCGACGCCGGCCGCCGAGGAGTCGGCGACAAGTCGCGTGTGATTGGCGGCGCCCTCGTCGCCGAACTGGGCGGCCGCCGGCAGCGGCGGGTGCACGGCGAAGCGCGCAGCGTCGGCGAAGATCGCTCGCAGCACGCGCGTCGTCGTCGGTGCTTCCAGCGCGCGGTGGAAATGGGACACCAGGTTGGCGGGCGTGAAGTGCACGCGATGATCGGCGGTGTCGGCCGACGGACTCACCGTGGCCGCGTTCGCGGCCCACATCGCGGCAGCCGACGAGCACGCGGCAAGGAGCGGTGTGTCGTCGCGCCCGGCGCGGGCAAGGACCGCCGCGTCGTCGCCGGCGTAGCCGAGCGTGCGCAACGCGTCCACATCGGGCCGTTCGTGCGGCGGCAGCACGGCCTGCCGGTGGCCGCGGTCGGCGAGCGCCTTCATCTTGGCGAGCCCTTGCATCGCGGCAAGCCGCGGGTTGGCGACCGCGTTGCGGTTGCGCTCGGAGGCGAGATTGCCGCTCGCCAGTCCGCTGTAGTTGTGCGTCGGGCCGGGCAAGCCGTCGAAGTTGACTTCGACGGCGGCTCGATCGCTTGCCGGAGTCCGCGAGATCGCGCTCTCCCGTCAGCAGATCTCTGAATTCATCCGCCGCCCCGCGACGCACCCGGGCCGCAGCGCAATTCCTTCAATCTCGATGCAAGGCATTCTCGAAGCCGAAGCTCCTCGGCCCGGGCCGAGGGATCGGCCACCAGATTATGCTGCTCCTGCGAATCGTTCTCCAGATCGTAAAGCATGAATGCGACGTCGTTCGCATCGATCGCAAGCTTCCAGCGCCGGGATCGAAGCATGGTGCGGGCTTCACCGTAGACGATTTCGCTCACCTGCCAATCTCTCGGCTCGATGCGTTCTTTCCGGATCAGCGGCCATAGTGAGTGACCCAGGCATCGTGTGGACGGCTTGCCCTCGCCGGCCTCGACGAGAGTCGGAAAGACGTCGACGATCTCCACCAACGCTTCGCTCACCTCGTTTGCCGGAATTCTCTCCGGCCAGCGCGCGATAAGCGGAATGCGCACGCTCGCCTCGTGAAACGTCGATTTT
>JBOIGD010000124.1:0-20206 GCA_050742615.1 Casimicrobiaceae bacterium
CTCGGCGGCTGGATCACCGACAACATTTCGTGGCCGTGGATTTTCTACATCAACGTGCCGGTCGGCATCGCCGCGGCTGCCGTGACCTGGATCATCTACCGGCAGCGCGAGACGCCGACGGTGCGGCTGCCGATCGATGGCGTCGGCATGGGCCTGCTGGTGATCTGGGTGGGCGCGCTGCAGGTGATGCTTGACCAGGGCAAGGATCTGGACTGGTTTAACTCGCCGATGATCGCGATATTGGCGATCGTCGTCGTGGTGGTCTTCGCGGTCTTCCTGGTCTGGGAGTTGACCGAACGGCATCCTGTCGTCGATTTGAGACTGTTTGCGCGAAGGAACTTCTGGACCAGCTCGGTGGCCATGGCGCTGGCGTACGGAACATTCTTCGGCAATGTGGTTCTACTACCGTTGTGGCTACAGCAATACATGGGTTACACGGCGACGATGGCAGGCATGGTTCTCGCTCCGGTCGGACTGTTGGCCATCCTGCTATCGCCGCTGGTCGGGAGGAACGTGGCCAAGGTCGATCCGCGGCTGTTCGCGACCGCATCGTTCGTAATCTTCGCCGTGGTGCTGTTCATGCGTTCGCAGTTCAACACCGATGCCGACTTTCGCACCTTGATGGTGCCGACCGTCCTTCAGGGTGCGGCGGTGGCAGTCTTCTTCATCCCGCTGGTCAGCCTGAGCCTGTCCGGCCTCGCGCCGGATCGGATTCCCGCCGCGTCGGGACTGTTCAACTTCGCGCGTATCACGGCCGGATCATTCGGCACATCGATCGCGACGACGATGTGGGACCGCCGCGCGAATCTGCATCACGCGCAGCTCGCCGAGCATGTTTCGCGCTTCGACCCGAGCGCAACGCAGGCGCTGGCCAGCATGCATGCCGCGGGCATGAGCGATCAACAGAGCTATCAGGCGCTGAACCGGCTGATCGACCAGCAGGCTTTCATGCTTTCCGCCAACGACATCTTCTACGTTTCGGCGCTGGTCTTCGTGGCGCTGATCGGGATCGTCTGGTTGGCGCGGCCGGTCCGTGCCGGCGCCGGCGGCGCTCCCGCCGCGGCCGGCGCCGATTGACCGGGTAGCGACGGGAAAAATCATGCGCCGCGCGAAGCCTTTGCTTGATTTTGGTGCAGGACTCTTGATCGGCGTGTCGATCGTCGTGGCGCTGTTTGCCGCGATGGAAGACAAGGACGCGGCGCTGTCGCACAAGCTCCTGCTGACAGCCGCCGGCGCACTGCTCGCAGCCATTGGATTGAAGGTCGCGGCCCGGATCACGCGCCGGCGCATCAACGCGCCCGCGGGCCGCAGCGGCTCGGCCGGGCTGGACGCCGGCTGGAAGCCGGAAACCCCTCTCGAGGAGACCGACGGCTCGGCAGCGGCATCGAGTAAAAGTTACAAGCCGGAGCGCCGCGGGCGATCGTCGCCGCCGTCGCAGGATGTCGATGGCTTGCCACGGGATTCGCACGGGCCCGTGACCGCGGATGGCGAGAGGCGTCGGCTATAATCGCGCACCGCCGAGCGGGCCTGTAGCTCAGTTGGTTAGAGCAGAGGACTCATAATCCTTTGGTCGCTGGTTCGAGTCCAGCCGGGCCCACCATTGCCGCGCGTCGTCCCCGTTTGCGGGGTTGAATGCGCGCAATGCGGCCCCAGATAGGCGGCGGCGTCTTCGTGCCGGCAAGGCGAGGCCCCACGCGATTGCGGGCCGAAATGAATCAATAGATCGGGGAGCGGCAAAGTGAACAAGATGGAGGGCGCAGCGTTCGTCGCGGCAGTTTCCGCTGCGATCCTGGCCGGGTGCGCGGTCGGGCCTAATTTCCGGGAGCCGGCCTCCCCGGCAGCGAGCCGCTATACCGAAACGCCGCTGCCGCCCGAAACCGTGTCCTCGCCCGGCGCGGCCGGCGTCGCACAGCGTTTCGTGCCCGGACAGGACCTGCCCGCACAGTGGTGGATGGTGTACCACTCGGAGCCGCTCGAGCGCCTGGTGCGCCAGGCCATCGCGGACAGCCCGAACCTGGAGTCGGCACGGGGCGCATTGCGCGTCGCGCGCGAGAACCTGGCCGCACAGACCGGGGCTCTGCTCTACCCGCGCGTCGACGCCAACCTCGGCGCCGCGCGCGAAAAGATCTCCGGCGCCGCGCTCGGCCAGCCCGGCGGGTCCACGATATTCAGCCTTTACAACGCGTCGGTGAACGTGTCATACGCGCTCGACGTGGCAGGAGGCAACCGGCGCGAGCTCGAGGCGCTGCAGTCGCTGGTCGACTACCAGGACTACCAGCTGGCAGGAGCGCACCTGGCGCTGACCTCGAACATCGTGACGGCGGCCGTGCGCGAAGCGTCGCTGCGCGCGCAGATCGATGCGACTCGCGACATCATCGAGGCGCAAAACAAGCAGCTCGAGCTGGTCAGGCGGCAGTACGAGCTCGGCGCGATCGCGCGGCTCAACCTCGTGGCGCAACAGTCGCAGGCGGCGCAGACCGAGGCGCTGCTGCCGCCGCTCGAGCGCGATCTCGCGCAGACCCGTCACCAGCTTGCGGCGCTGGCCGGCCGGCTGCCCAGCGACGGCGGCATTCCGACCTTCGATCTCGCGACGCTGACGCTGCCGCAGGACTTGCCGCTGTCGGTGCCCTCGGCGCTGGCGCGGCAGCGCCCCGACATTCGCGCCGCCGAGGCGCTGCTGCACCAGGCCAGCGCGCAGATCGGCGTCGCCACGGCGAACCAGTATCCGCAGATCACGCTCTCCGGCAGCTTCGGCGTGGAGGCGACGCAACTGCACAATCTCTTCGCCGGCCCGAGCGTGTGGAGCATCGGTGCGGGCCTGCTGCAGCCGCTGTTCCACGCCGGGGAGCTCGAAGCCAAGCGCCGCGCCGCGGTCGCCGCGTACGACCAGGCGGCGGCGCAATACCGGCAGACGGTGCTGCTCGCGTTCCAGAACGTCGCCGATGCGCTGCGCGCGCTGGAAACGGACGCGCGCACGCTCAAGGCGCAGTCCGAAGCCGAAACGCTCGCCCGCGACACGCTGAATCTCACGCAGCGTCAATTCCAGCTCGGCGCCGCGAACTACCTGGCGCTGCTCGACGCGCAACGGCAGTTCAACCTTTCTCGCCTCAGCCTGGTGCAGGCGCAGGCCGCTCGCTACGCCGACACCGCCGCGCTGTTCCAGGCGCTCGGCGGCGGGTGGTGGAACGGCGACACGACGAACACCGCATCCGGCAACGTCTCGAACAAAGAAGCGCCGCCCTACTCGGCGGCGCGGCCAAACGCACAACTCGAACGGAGAAGTACGCGATGAAAAAGCGCATGTTGCTCATGCTCCTGGGGATCGGATTGCTGGTTGGAGGCGTGGTCGGGTACAAGGTATACGGCTTCAAGAAATACCAAAAGCAAATGGCGTCGGCACCGATTCCTTCGACGACCGTGACCGCCACGAAGGTCGATTACCAGCAGTGGCAGCCGCAGACCACGGCTGTAGGCACATTGCGCGCCATCCGCGGCGTTGACGTGACAACTGAAGTCGCCGGTCTCGTTCGCAGTATTCACTTCAAGTCGGGCGACGAGGTCAAAACCGGGCAGCTGCTCGCGCAGCTCAATGCCGACTCGGATCTCGCGTCATTGCACTCGCTCGAAGCCGCCGCCGACCTGGCGAACACCGTCTATGAACGCGACAAGGAACTGCTCGCGGCAGAAGTGCTGAGCAAGGCTCAGGTCGACACCGATGCCGGCGATTTGAAGAGCAAGCGCGCGCAAGTTGCACAGCAGCTCGCGCTGGTGCAGAAAAAGACGATCCGTGCGCCGTTCGCGGGCAAGCTCGGGATCTCGACGGTCAATCCGGGGCAATACATGAACCCCGCCGACAAGCTCGTCACGCTGCAGACAATCGACCCGATCTATGTCGACTTCAACGTGCCGCAGCAACAGCTTCAGCAACTGTCCGTCGGACAGAAGTTGACATTGACCACCGACGCCGCTCCGGGTCAAACCTTCGTAGGGAAGATCAATGCGATCAGTCCCAAGATCGATCTGGCGACCCGCAATGTGATGATCGAGGCGACGATACCGAACGCCAAGCGCGAATTGCTGCCGGGCATGTTTGCGTCGGTCAAGGTAAATTCGGGCACCGAGAATCGCTACTTGACCCTGCCGCAGACCGCGCTGACGTTCAACCCTTACGGCGATACCGTCTTCGTCGTCAAGCCGACGGACAAGAAGGATGAGAAGGGTAATGTGGCACTCAACGTGCAACAGGTTTTCGTCACCACCGGCCCGACGCGCGGCGACCAGGTCGCAATCCTCAAAGGCCTCGAAGCGGGCGCCGAAGTCGTCACCAGCGGACAGGTCAAGCTGAAGAACGGATCGCGGGTCGTCGTGAACAACACGGTCGTACCGCTGGACAACCCGAATCCGACGGTACAGGAACACTAGGCGCAACCATGAATTTCACAGACCTATTCATCCGCAAGCCGGTGCTTGCGATGACGATCAGCTTGTTGATTTTGGTGCTGGGCGTCCGTTCGCTGGTGGGGATTGCCGTCAGACAGTATCCGAAGACGGAAAACGCGGTCGTAACCATCAGTACCGCGTATTACGGTGCGGATGCGCAGACCGTCGCCGGCTTCATCACCCAACCGCTCGAAGGTGCTATCGCGCAGGCCCAGGGCATAGACTATCTTTCGTCGACCAGCGTTTCCGGCGTTTCCGCGATCACGGCGACACTGCGCCTCAACTACGACGCTAATCGCGCGCTGACCGAGATCAACACGCAGGTCAACTCGGTGCGCAATCAGTTACCGCCGGAGGCGCAGCAGCCCGTGCTGTCGGTGGCGGTCGGGCAGACAGTCGACGCGATGTATATGGGCTTCTTCGGCAAGTCGTTGGCGAACAACAACATCACCGACTACCTGGTGCGCGTCGTCAAGCCGAAACTCGACTCGGTCGAGGGCGTTCAAGTCGCCGAAATCCTCGGTGCGCGTACGTTCGCGCTGCGTGCGTGGCTCGACCCGACGAAGATGGCAGCGTACGGAGTCACCGCCACCGACGTGCGCACAGCGTTAGGCAACAACAACTACCTCGCGGCGCTCGGCACGACGAAGGGCCAGATGGTCAGCGTCGATCTGACCGCGGGTACCAGCCTGCACTCGGTCGACGCATTCAAACAACTCGCGGTCAAGCAACAGGGCGGGGCAATCGTTCGTCTGGACGATATTGCTACAGTCGTGCTCGGCGCCGAGGACTACGATCTGACGACGGCGTTCGGCGGACGCAATGCGGTGTTCATCGGCATCAAGGTGGCTCCCGACGCCAACGTGCTCGATGTCGCAAAGCGCGTTCGCGACGCGTTCCCTGGCATCCAGGCTGACATGCCGAACGGGATCACCGGCGAGATCGTCTACGACGGGACCAAGTTCATTACCAGCTCGATCAAAGAGGTCGTCAAGACACTGATCGAGTCACTGCTCATCGTCAGCGTCGTGATCTTTTTGTTCCTTGGTAGCTTCCGCGCAGTCGCAATTCCGTTGATCGCGATGCCGCTGTCGCTGGTCGGCTCGTTCTTCGTCATGCTCCTGCTGGGCTACTCGATCAACCTGTTGACGCTGTTGGCGTTGGTGCTCGCGATCGGTCTGGTCGTCGATGACGCGATCATCGTGGTCGAGAACGTCGACCGTCACATGAAGGAAGGCACGCCGCCGATGCAGGCCGCACTGATCGCGGCGCGCGAATTGGGTGGTCCCATTCTGGCGATGACCACCGTGCTGGTCGCGGTGTATGTTCCGATCGGCTTCCAGGGTGGCCTGACCGGTGCGCTGTTCACCGAGTTTGCATTTACGCTTGCCGGGGCCGTCACCGTTTCAGGCATTGTCGCGTTGACCCTGTCGCCGATGATGACGTCGCGCATTTTCCGGCAGGAGCAGGACGCAGGAAGATTCGCAAAATTCGTCGATCGTCAATTCGAACGGCTGCACCACGGCTACCAGCGGGTGCTGCACGGCACGCTCGACACGTGGCAGGTGCCGGTCGTGATGGGCATGATTTTGCTCGTCCTTGTCGTGGTCCTGTTCAAGACGTCTCAGTCGGAACTCGCACCGCAGGAGGATCAGGGCATCGTACTCGGGCAGATCGTCGGGCCGGCGAATGCGACTTCCGAACAGATGAATACGTACGCCAAGCAGATGTTCGATATCTCCAAGTCGCTACCGGAATACGATCAGATGTTCCAGATCACGGGCATGCCGACGCCGAATCAGGGAATCGGTGGCGTGCTGTTCAAGCCCTGGGAGGAGCGCACCCGAAGTGCAGCACAGTTGCAGCAGGAACTCCAGGCCAAGTGGAGCACCATTGCCGGCGCACGCACGGCGGCCTTCCAGTTTCCGCCGCTGCCGGGGTCGACCGGCCTGCCGCTGCAGTTCGTGATCAAGACGACCGAGCCCTATCAGCGCCTGAACGACGTCGCGCAGGCGGTGCTGGCGAAGGCGCAGGCGAGCGGAATGTTCTTTTACGTCGACACCGACTTGAAAGTCTACAAGCCGCAAACGACGGTCGAAGTCGATCGTGACAAGATCGCGACCCTCGGGCTGACACAGCAGGACGTTGGCGCCGCGCTCGGCGCCGCGCTCGGCGGTGGTTACGTCAACTACTTCTCGATCGCGGGGCGATCGTACAAGGTCATCCCGCAAGTGCTACAGGTCGATCGACTCAACGCCGATCAGGTCCTGAATTACCAGATCCGCACGCCGGACGGCTCGATGGTGCCGGCGTCGACCGTCGCTAAACTACGAACTGAAATCGTACCGGAGGGAATTGCGCGCTTTCAGCAGCTCAACTCGGCCACGATCTTCGGCGTTTACAACGGGTTCCAGTATTCGCAGGGGCAGGTCCTGGATTTCATGCGCAAGGCGCTCGCGGAAACAGCCCCGAGCGGCTATTCCGCCGATTACTCGGGCGTATCCCGGCAATTCGTGCAGGAGTCGGGAGGCTTCGTGCTGACCCTGCTGTTTGCGATCATCATCGTCTTTCTCGTGCTCGCGGCGCAATTCGAGAGCTTCCGCGACCCGATCGTCATTCTGGTGTCGGTGCCGATGGCCTTGTTCGGCGCGCTTATCTTCATCAATCTCGGTTTCGCCACGCTCAATATCTACACCCAGGTCGGACTTGTGACGCTGATGGGCCTTATCAGCAAGCACGGCATCCTGATCGTGCAGTTCGCCAACCAGATGCAACTCGCAGGCAAGAGCAAGCGGGAGGCGATCGAGGAGGCGGCGGCGGTGCGGCTGCGACCGATCCTGATGACGACCGCTGCGATGGTGCTGGGCGTCGTTCCGCTGGTGATCGCGGCGGGCGCGGGCGCCGCGGGTCGGCACGCGATGGGCCTGGTGATCTTCACCGGCATATCGATCGGGACGCTGTTCACGCTGTTTGTCGTGCCTGCGGTGTACATGTTGCTCGCTGCAGATCACCACCAGGCCGGGACCGTCGAAAGCGGGCGCGCCGCAGAGGCGGTACCGCAGGCTTGACTAGGCCGGCAGCGGCGGTGAGTGCCGCCGCGCGTCCGCCGCGCGCCGCGACGCGCGGTCGGCGGCGCGTGCGGCGTAGCGCTTCGGGCACGTGGCATGGCAATTGCTGATTAGGTGCTGCCCGGGGCGGGCGGCGCTCTTCGACGCACTCCTCGCCCTTCGCGCTGCCTTTGCCCCGGGCCCATTCCCAAGCGATCGCGCACAAAAGCGGTACGCCGTGCCCACGGCGGCAATGCGCGGCAAATGCCGCGCTTTAGCTCAGCCGCACATACTCGTAGTCGATCGGCAGGCTGTTGACGCCGCGCTCGGGCGCGGCGATCCATCCGGCCATCTTCCCGGGCAGTACGACCTTCTGCATCAGGCTGCGAACAAAAGCACGGTCGGCGTCCGACGGCAGCCAATCGTCCGCGCGTCGGCCATACTCCGCGGCATCGATGCGCCGGCCGGCCGGATCGCACGGCGCGTCGGCCCAGACGCCGATCGCGCGCCGGAACCGCGGCGATGGCAGCGCCAGACGCTGCTCGATGCCGGAGCGCTCGAGCTGGCGGTTCCAGCGCTTCAGGCCCAGCTCGCAGTCGCGTACGTACGACATCCGCAGGACCTCGTTCATCGCGTTGCGCAGCGGGATGCTCTCGACCATCTCGCCCCGCAGCGCATCGGGCCGCGCGAGCTCGAACGCCACGTCGACACAGCGATGGTCGTCGTATTGCGCCTCGTCGGGCCGGCCCTTGAGCCCGGTGGCGAAGCTCGATGCAGCGTTTGACGAAACTTCCGATCCGAACAGATCCAGCGACGACGAGAACCAGAAGTTGAGGTAGCGCTGGAACGTCGGCAGATCGATCGCGCCGGCATTGCGCACTGCGGCGGGATCGTCGGTGCCGAGCTCGGCCATCACCTCGATTGCCCGCTTGATCACACGCGACAGACCGGTCTCGCCGACGAACATGTGGTGCGCTTCCTCGGTCAGCATGAACCGGGTCGTTCGCGCCAGCGGATCGAACGCCGATTCGGCAAGGCTCTTAAGCTGGTATTTGCCGTCGCGGTCGGTGAAATAGGTGAACATGAAAAAGGACAGCCAATCGGTCACCGGCTCATTGAACGTGCCCAGGATCCGCGGCTTGTCGGCGTCCCCCGAGTGACGCTCGAGCAATGCCTCGGCTTCCTCCCGCCCGTCGCGCCCGAAGTACGCGTGCAGCAGGTAAACCATCGCCCAGAGATGGCGGCCTTCCTCGACGTTGATCTGGAAAAGGTTGCGCAGGTCGTACAGCGACGGGCAGCTGTGGCCGAGCAGCCGCTGCTGCTCGACCGACGCGGGCTCGGTGTCCCCCTGGGTGACGATCAGTCGCCGCAGCGGCGAGCGGTATTCGCCGGGCACCTGCTGCCACGCCGGCTCGCCGATGTGATCGCCGAAGCCGATCATGCGTGCGGCGTCTGCATCGGCCAGGAAAATGCCCCAGCGGTAGTCGGGCATGCGAACCTCCCCGTAGCTCGCCCAGCCGGCGGCGTCGACCCCGACGGCGGTACGAAGGTAGATGTCCGCGGTGGCGAAGTCCGACGGGCCCATCGCCTGCCACCATTGCAGGAATTTCGGGTGCCAGTGCTCGAGGGCGCGCTGCAGCGCGCGGTCGCCGGTAAGGCTCACATTGTTCGGAATCTTCTCGCTGTAGTCGATCGTCATCGTCGCTCCGGGGCTGCCCGCGTCCTGTGGTGCAGGACCGGCCGCTATACGCGCTCCCGGTCGAATCGGGGGCGCGCGCCGCTGCCGAAAACCTTGAGCGCACCGTCCTGACCGACCGCGTTGGGCCGCTGAAAGATCCAGTTCTGCCATGCCGCCAGCCGGCCGAAAATGCGTGCCTGCATCGTCTCCGGCCCGGTGAAGCGGAGGCTTGCCTCCATGCCGGTCAACGCATCGGGCGAAAGGCTCGCACGCTCCTCCAGCGCCAGCCGGATCTCGTCGTCCCAGTCGAGATCGTCCGGCGTGAACGTGACCAGTCCCGCATCGCGCGCGGCGTCCGCAGCCAGCAATACGCCGATCCGCTCGGGCGCGCGCGCATCGACGGCAAAGCGGTTGGCGAGCCGAGTCCGTCCGTTGCACATCGGATAGGCGCCCAAATTCTGCGTCGACAGGGCGATCGCCGGCTCGGCGCCGCGCTCGCCGGGCAGCGCCAGCATGTAGCTGCGGTCGGCGGCGAGCGCAAGCTCGAACAGCGTACCGGCGAAGCATGATCCGCGATCGATCAGCGCGAACACCGAGCGCGACGAGACGTCGAGCCGCGACAGCGTCCGCCGCCACAGGCCGATCGTTTCGCGCACCAGCCAGTTGCGCCGGTGCTCGGCCAGAACCGCGTCGATGGCCAGGACCATCCGCGCGTCGCCCTGCGTGCGCATGATCCAGGTCCCGATGTCGAGCTCGTTGGTGCGCAGCAGCAGGATCGCGTCGTCGAGCTCGCGCGCCAACGCCAGCGGCCACCATTGCGCTCCCAGCGCTTCGATGGCGTCGATTGCGTCCGGCCCCGCGTCGACCGGCCCGCGCAGCGTGAACGTCGCCGTGCGGGCGGCGCGGTCGAGCGCGACCTCGAGGTTGGGGTAGGATAAGCCGCGCTCGCTCGAGCTTCGCGCCAGCGGGGCAAGCACGATGCCGCGCGCGCCCGCCTCCACCGTGCTCGCGGCGGCCAGTTCGCGGGCGCGGCGCGCAACGGTCTCGCCGAACGCGCTCGGCGGGGCAATGGCGTCGACCAGCCCCCACGCCGCGGCGCGCTCGGCGCGCACGCCCTCGATGGTCGTACAGAACACGTCGGCAAGGTCGCGCCGCAGCTTGCGCTTGTCGGTCAGCCGGGTCAGGCCTCCGGTTCCCGGCAGCACGGCCAGCAGCGGAACCTCGGGCAGGCTCACCGTCGAGGACCGGTCGTCGATCATCAGGATCTCGTCGCAGGCGAGCGCGAGCTCGTAGCCGCCGCCGGCGGTCGTGCCGTTCAGCGCGGCGATCGTCTTCAACCCGGAATGGAGACTCGCGTCCTCGATGCCGTTGCGCGTCTCGTTGGTGAACTTGCAGAAGTTGACCTTCGCCGCGTGCGACGACGCGCCGAGCATGTAGATGTTGGCGCCGGAGCAGAACATCCGCTCCTTGCCGCTGGTGATCACCAGGCAGCGCACCGCGGGGTGCTCGAAGCGCACCCGCTGCAGCGCGTCGGCGAGCTCGATGTCGACGCCCAGGTCGTACGAGTTGAGCTTGAGCTTGTAGCCGGGCTGCAGGCCGCGGTCCTCGTCGACATCGAGAACCAGCGTCGCGACGGCGCCGTCGACGCTCAGGCGCCAGTGCTCATAGCGATCGGGATGCGTGTCGAACGTCACCATCGCTTTAGCCTGCCCGCGTCGTGCCGGCGGCGCGCGTCAGCAGCCGCAGGCTCTGCGCGATCGACTTACCCGAGGTGTCGACGATCGCGTCAGCCTTGCGGTACAGGAGGTCGCGCCCGGCGAGGATGCGCTTCAGGTCTTCCATCGCCTCGCCGCTCCCGGCCATCGGCCGCTGGTCACCCTGCGCGACGACCCGGGCCATGTGCTCCTCGGGCTTGGCCTTGAGCCAGACCACCAGGCAGGTCGACAGCAGCAAATCGAAAGTCTCCGGCTCCGATACCAGGCTGCCGCCGGTGGCGATCACCATCGCTTCATCGCGCAGCAGCAGCGCTTGCAGCGCACGCCGCTCGTGCCGACGGTACGCCGCCTGGCCATAGAGCAGGAACAACTCCGCCAGCGATGCTCCCGCGGTGCGCTCGATCTCGCGGTCGAGCTCGACGAACGGCACGCGCCGCCTGGCGGCGAGCATCGTGCCCAGCGTCGTCTTGCCGGCGCCGCGCAGTCCGATCAGCGCGACGCAGCGCCGCCGCTCGCGCACGCCGGCGCCAAGCTCGCGGCGCAGCATGGCGGAGGCGCGGCGAAGCTCCCCCGCCGTCAGCCGAGACAGCCAGTGCGTGAGCAAAGCGACTTCCGCGGGCGCCTCGACGCCGCTGCGGGCAAGCTGCTCGACCGGGACGCCCATCGCCTGCGCGATCTGTTTGAGAAGCAGGATCGAAACGTTGCCACGGCCGGATTCGAGCGACGCCAGATAGCGTTCGGAAACGCCGGAATCGCGCGCCAGGATCCGGCGCGACATGCCGCGGCGCGCGCGGATCTCGCGCACGCGATCGCCGACCGCCGCCAGGTAGGCGAGATCGGCGGCGCGTCCGGGCAACGGCGCAATGGCGGCGCCGGCCGCCGAGCCTGCGCTCATGCGCCGGTTTCTCCGCGGGCCCCGCATCCGACGCCGCGATCAGGATTATGCATTTTATTACACTGGCTACTCAATGCGTGTATTATAGTTCATGATGCTCCCACCGACAAGCGGCTCGCCGATGAACGTCAACATCCTGATCGGCACGATGACCGGTACCGCGCAGCTGGTCGCGCAGGAAATCGAGCGGGCGTTCGGTACGTCGAGTTTGACGATCGACGTGACCTTCATGGACTCGCTCGATCGCCGGGTGTTCGAGCGGCCGGGCGTCTTCCTTTTCTGCACGTCGACCTACGGACAGGGCGACGTGCCCGACAACGCGCGGGCGTTCTACGTCGACCTGCTGGCGTGCCGCGACGATCTTTCGCACGTTCGCTACGGCGTGTTCGCGCTCGGCGACAGCACCCACGTCGGCACGTATTGCTTCGGCGGCAGGCGCTTCGACCAGGCGCTCGCGGCGCGGGGTGCGCGCCGCATCGGGCAGGTCTTCGAGCACAACGCCAGCGGCGGCACGCTGCCCGAGGACGTCGCTCTCGAGTGGTTTCCGGAATGGCTGCGTCAGGCGCGCGCCGCGACCGGGGCCGCGCGCGTTCCGGTGGCGTTCGCGCCCGCGGATTCCGGGCCGGCCCCCGATTGACGCCGCCGGCGCGCGCCGCGACAATCGGCCGGTCCGTCGACTGCAAGCACGGCATGATCACATCCCGCCGATGACCGCTCGCACAACGGCCTTTGCCCGGGCCGATCACTCAGTGTCGCCGCCGCGCGTGACGGTGCCGCGCGACTACAACGCCGCGGCCGATCTGGTCGAGCGCAATCTGGAGGCAGGGCATTTCGGGCGCATCGCGTTCGTCGACGACGCGGGCCGCTACTCCTACGGTGAGCTCGCGCAGCGCGTCAACCGCTGCGCCAACGCGTGGCGCCGCCTGGGATTGCGCGCCGAAGACCGCGTCGTGCTGCTGCTGCACGATACCATCGACTTCCCGACGGCGTTTCTCGGGGCGATCCGCGCCGGCGTCGTGCCGATTCCGTGCAACACGCTTCTGACGGCGGCCGACTACCGCTATCTGCTGGCCGACAGCCGCGCCCGGGCAGTCGTCGTTTCCGCGCCGCTGGCACCGATGGTCGCGCCGCTCGCGGCGGCGCTGCCGTCGCTCGATCACGTGATCGTCTCCGGTGACCGCGCCGAAGGCGCGCTCGCCTTCGGCGACTGGATCGCGACCGAATCCGACGATGCGCCGGTCGCCGCGACGACCGCCGACGACGTCTGCTTCTGGCTGTACTCGTCGGGATCGACCGGCAGCCCCAAGGGCGCCGTGCACCTGCATGCGGACCTGATCCAGACGGCCGAGCTGTATGCGCGTCCGGTGCTGGGCATCGGCGCCGACGATGTCGTGTTCTCCGCCGCCAAGCTGTTCTTCGCCTACGGCCTGGGCAACGCGCTGACCTTCCCGCTCGCGGTCGGCGCGACCAGCGTGCTGATGGCCGAACGCCCCACGCCTGCGGCCGTGTTCAAGCGCCTGGTCGCGGCGCAGCCGTCGATTTTCTACGGCGTGCCGACGCTGTACGCGGCGATGCTGGCAAGCGCCGAATTCCCGCCGCGCGGAGAGCTCGGCCTGCGCCGCTGCGTCTCCGCGGGCGAAGCCCTGCCCGCCGACCTCGGCAGGCGCTGGCGCGACAAGACCGGCGTCGATATTCTCGACGGGCTGGGGTCGACCGAGATGCTGCACATCTTCCTGTCCAACCACCCCGACGACGTGTGCTACGGCACGACCGGCAGGCCGGTTCCCGGCTACGCGATGCGCGTCGTCGACGAGGCCGGCAATCCGGTGGGGCAGGGCGAGATCGGCGAGCTCCTGGTCAACGGGCCGACGAGCTCCCCCTACTACTGGAACAATCGGGCGAAAAGCCTCACGACTTTCGTCGGGCCGTGGACCCGGAGCGGCGACAAGTACATCGTCGATACCGACGGCCGATACACCTATTGCGGGCGATCCGACGACATGCTCAAGGTCGGCGGCGTGTACGTTTCGCCGTTCGAGGTCGAAGCCGCGCTGGCTACGCACGACGCCGTCCTCGAAGCGGCCGTGGTCGGCCGCGCCGATGCCAACGAGTTGATCAAGCCCAAGGCGTTCGTCGTGCTGAAGCCCGGCCAGTTGCCGAGCCCCGCGCTGGCAGCGGCGCTGCAGGATCACGTCAAGTCGAAGCTCGCGCCGTTCAAGTATCCGCGATGGATCGAATTCGTCGCCGAGCTGCCGAAGACGGCGACCGGCAAGATCCAGCGCTTCAAGTTGCGCTCGCGAGCTTAGTACCTGCTACCATCGCACCCCGGCAAGAAACGTCATTTCGGAGGAGAAAATCATGACCAGCCGTCGTCGCTTCATCCAACAGGCAGGACTGCTCGCGTCCGCGGCGGCGATCGGCGGGCTGCCCTCGGTCGCCCGGGCACAGGCGGCGAAGCTCCGGGTCGGCTTGATGCTTCCGTACACCGGCACCTATGCCGCGCTGGGGACCGCGATCACGCAAGGCTTCAACCTGGCGGTGGAGGAAAACGGGGGGAAGCTCGGCGGGCGCTCGCTCGAGTACTTCACCGTCGACGACGAGTCCGAGCCTTCCAGGGCGACCGACAACGCGAACAAGCTCGTCCAGCGCGACAAGGTCGATCTCCTGCTCGGCACCGTCCACTCCGGCGTCGTGATGGCGATGGTCAAGGTCGCCCGCGACAACGGCACGCTGCTGATCATCCCGAACGCCGGCGCCAACGCCGCGACCGGCGGCCAGTGCGCGCCGAACATTTTCCGCACGTCGTTCTCCAACTGGCAGCCGGCGCATCCGATGGGCAAGGTCATGTACGACCGCGGCCACCGCAAGGTCGTGACGCTGACCTGGAAATACGGCGCCGGGGAGGAATCGATCGAAAGCTTCAAGGACGCGTTCACCAAGCTCGGCGGCTCGATCGTCAAGGAAATGTACCTGCCGTTTCCCAACGTCGAGTTCCAGCCGTACGTGACCGAGATCGCCTCGCTCAAGCCCGACGCGGTGTTCGTCTTTTTCGCCGGCGGCGGTGCCGTGAAGTTCACCAAGGATTACGCCGCGGCCGGACTGAAGGACAAGATCCCGCTGTACGGCACCGGGTTCCTCACCGACGGCACGCTGGAAGCGCAGGGCGCATCGGCGCAGGGCCTCCTGACGACGCTGCACTACGGCGACGGCATCGAAAACCCGAAGAACAAGCAGTTTCGCTACAACTACGGCAAGAAGTACGGCGTGCAGGCCGACGTGTACGCGGTGCAAGGCTACGACGCCGGGCTGCTGCTGCACGGCGGCCTCGACGCCGTCAAGGGAAGCTTCGGCGACCGGAAGGCGTTGTACGGCGCGCTGGAAAAGGTCAGGATCGATAGCCCGCGCGGCACGTGGACGATGTCCAAGGCGCACAATCCGATCCAGGATATCTATCTGCGCCGCGTCGAAGGCAATGCCAACCAGGTGATCGGCCTCGCGTGGAAGGCGTTGGAGGATCCCGCGCGCGGCTGCCGGATGGCGGCCTAGCGCCTTGCTCGACGCTTGCGGGGCGACGCGGTCGTTCCCGTTACTTGCGGGCGCCTGCAATTGCCGCCGGGTCGCCCGTCCGACGCAGGACGGACCCGTGCCGTGGAATGGCTGATCCAGATCCTCAATAGCGTCCAGTACGGCCTGCTGCTGTTCCTGGTCGCGAGCGGGCTGACGCTGATCTTCGGCATCATGGGCGTGATCAATCTCGCCCATGGCAGCTTCTACATGATCGGCGCCTATCTGGCGTTCACCTTGTCGAGGCTGACCGGCAGCCTTTGGCTGGCGCTGCCGCTCGGCGTCGCGCTGGCGGCGATCCTCGGCCTCGTGCTCGAGTGGGCGCTGATCAGCCGCCTCTATCGGCGCGACCACCTCTACCAGGTGCTGCTGACGTTCGGGCTGATCCTGATCTTCGAGGAATTGCGCAGCGTCTTCGTCGGCGACGATGTGCACAGCGTGGCCATTCCGGCGGCGCTCAGCGCGTCGATCCCGCTGACCGCGACCCTGTCGTACCCGGTATACCGGCTGTTCATCTCCGCGGTCTGCCTCGCGCTGGCCGGGCTCATGTACCTGGCGATCGAGAAGACTCGCTTCGGCAGGATGGTCCGCGCCGCCGCCGCGAACCCCGAAATGGCGACCTCGCTCGGACTCGATATCCGCTGGATCCATGCGCTGGTATTCGCGGCCGGCGTCGCGCTCGCGGCCTTCGCCGGCATGATCGCGGCGCCGGTGTCGTCCGTGTTCCCGGGGATGGGGAGCCAGGTACTGATCGTGTGCTTCGTCGTCGTCGTCATCGGCGGCATCGGCTCGCTGAAGGGAGCGCTGGTCGCGGCATTGCTGATCGGCTTCGCCGACACCTTCGGCAAGGTCCTGCTGCCCGAGTTCGCCAGCATCGCCGTCTACCTGCTGATGGCGGTCATCCTGCTGTTCCGCCCGTCCGGCCTGTTCGGCCGTGCGTGAATCGGGCGTGCGGCGCATCTTCGCAGCCGGAGTCGCTCGATGACTCGGCGCGTGCTGCCGTGGCTGGCCGTCGCCCTGATCCTGCTCCTGCTGTTTCCGCTGGTGGCGGAAAAATTCTACCTGCAGCTCGTCACCAAGATCATGATCCTGTCGATCTTCGCGCTGTCGCTCGACCTGCTCGCCGGCTACACGGGGCTGGTGAGCCTCGGCCATGCGGCGTACTTCGGCGTCGCCGCCTACACGTTCGCGCTGATCGCGCCTGCGGCCGATCCCCCCAACCTGTGGCTGACGCTCCCGATCGCGCTGGCGGCGAGCGCGGCGGCCGCGCTCGTCGTCGGCGCGCTGGTCGTGCGCACGTCCGGGGTGTACTTCATCATGGTGACGCTGGCCTTTGCGCAGATGGCCTATTACTTCTTCCACGACACGCGCGTCGCCGGCGGATCGGATGGCATCTACATCAACGCGCGCCCCGATGCGATGCTGCCCGGACTGGACCTCGGCAACGACCTGCATTTCTACTACCTCGTGCTCGCCCTGCTCGTCATCGTGTTCGCGCTGCTGGCGACGATCCTGCGCTCGCCGTTCGGCCGCGCGCTGCAGGGCATCAAGGCCAACGAGCACCGCATGCGGGCGCTGGGCTACGCCACCGTCCGCTACAAGCTCGCGGCGTTTGTCCTCGCCGGAACCCTCGCCGGGCTCGCCGGATACCTGACCGCGGCCAAGGAGGGCTACGTCAATCCCGAAATGATGGCGTGGCACCAGTCGGGCGCCGTGCTGATGATGGTGATCCTCGGCGGTATCGGAACCCTGTTCGGCGCCGTGGTCGGCGCTTTCGCGTACGTGCTGCTGCAGGAATGGTTCTCCGCGCTGGGCAAGCACTGGCAGCTGCTGATGGGCGGCTTCATCGTCGCCGCGGTCCTGCTGTTTCCGGGAGGATTGGTCGGCGTGCGACGCGCGCTGCTGCGGCGGCGGTCCTTCCCGCGCGCGAAAGCCCGGCCGTGAGTGAACCCGTCCTCGCCGCAGTCGGACTCGGTCGCCGCTTCGGTGGGCTGGTGGCCGTCGACGCGCTGTCGCTCTCGCTCACGCCGAGGACGGTGCACGCCGTCATCGGCCCCAACGGCGCCGGCAAGTCGACGCTGATCAACCTGCTGTCGGGAGACCTGCGCCCGTCGGTCGGCACGATCCGGCTCCAGGGAGACGACGTCACGCATTGGCCGGCGCACCGCATCGCGCAGCGCGGCGTCGCGCGATCGTTCCAGCGCAGCAACGTCTTCGGCGCGTTTTCCGCCTTCGAGAATTGCCGGCTCGCCGCGCAGTCGCGCAACCGCAAGTTCGGACGCTGGCTCAGGCCCGCCGATCGTTATCCCGAATGGAATGCCGCCGCCGACGCGGCGCTCGCGGTGGTCGGGCTTGCCGGACGCGCCGGTGCGCTCGCCTCGGCCCTGTCGCACGGCGAGAGGCGCGCGCTGGAAATCGCGATGGCGCTCGCGACGGCGCCGACGGTGCTGCTGCTCGACGAGCCGCTGGCCGGGATGGGCCCGGAGGAATCGGCGCACATCGTCGCGCTGCTGAAGCGCCTGGCCGCGGATCACGCCATCCTCCTGGTCGAGCACGACATGGACGCCGTGTTCGCGCTGGCCGATCTGCTGACCGTCATGGTCGGGGGGAGGATTCTCGCAACCGGCGCGCCGGAAGAAATCCGCGCCAGCGCCCTGGTGCAGCGTGCCTACCTCGGTGCCGCGGCACCGGTCGCGGACTGACGGTGGCGCCGGTGCTCGAGGCGCGCGGCCTGCACAGCTACTATGGTAGCAGCCACGTGCTACAGGGCGTCGACTTCACGATCGCAGCCGGCGAGGTGGTCGCGCTGATGGGGCGTAACGGCATGGGCAAGACCACGCTGCTGCGCTCGATCCTCGGGCTGCTCACGCCGCGCGAGGGCGAGGTGCGCGTCGACGGCGTGCTGGTGACGCACCTGCCGCCGCACCGCATCGCCCGGCTCGGGCTCGCATTCGTTCCCGAGGATCGTGGCATCTTCCCCACGCTTTCGGTGCGCGAGAACCTGCTGCTGGCGGCGCGTCCCGCGCCCGGCGGCTGGGTGCTGGACAGCGTGCTGGCGACATTTCCGGCGCTCGCCGCCCGGCTCGGGAACCGCGGTAACCAGCTGTCCGGCGGCGAGCAGCAGATGCTGACCATCGCGCGGGCGCTGCTGACGAATCCGCGCCTGCTGATACTGGACGAGGCGACCGAGGGACTCGCCCCGCAGATCGCAACGACGATCTGGCGGACGATACGCACGATCCGCGATGGCGGCATCGCGACCGTGATCGTCGACAAGAATTTCACGATGCTGTCGGCAATCGCCGATCGCTGCGTGATCCTGGTCAAAGGCCGCAAGGTCTTCGACGCCTCGCCCGCCGAGCTGGCGGCGCAACCCGGCCTGCGCGACCGGCATCTGGGGGTCTGATCGCCGACGCGCGCGACACGCCGGCGGCGCAATGGGTCGATGTCGCCGGGCATCGGCTCGAATGCCTGCGCGTCGCCGGGGCTCGGCGCGGTCCGACGCTGGTCTTCCTGCATGAGGGGCTGGGATCGGTCGCGCTGTGGAAGGACTTCCCGGCGCGCGTCGCCCGCGCCACCGGCTGCGCGGCGCTCGTCTATTCGCGCCCCGGCTATGGACGTTCGTCGGCGGCCACGTTGCCGCGCCGACCCGATTACATGCATGTCGAGGCTCTAGCGGTCCTGCCCGCGCTGCTCGACCACGTCGGCATCGACGACCCGGTCCTGGTCGGTCACAGCGACGGCGCTTCGATCGCACTGCTGCACGCGGGGTCTGGCTTGCGGCCGGTGCGCGCGATCATCGCGCTGGCCCCGCATGTCTTCGTCGAGGACGTCTCCCTGGCGAGCATCGCGCAGGCGCGCCGGATCTATCGGACGACCGACTTCCGTTCCAGGCTAGCGCGCTATCACGCCGACGCCGATGCGACGTTCCGCGGCTGGAACGACATCTGGCTCGCGCCGGCGTTTCGCCGCTGGAACATCGAAGACTGCCTTCCCCGCGTGCGCTGTCCGGTGCTGCTGATCCAGGGCCGCGACGACGAACACGGCACGAGCGCCCAGCTCGACGCCATCGAGCGCCAGGCAGGGGGCAGCGTGACGCGGGTCGAGCTCCCCGATTGCCGGCATTCGCCGCATCGCGATCAAGCGGACGCCACGCTCGAGGCCATCGCCGGGTTCATCTCGACGCTGGATCGCTAACCGACTTGCGCAGAGCCAGCGCGCGCCGGTAGACCGCGTTCTTCGGCGCCCCCGACTGCGCGACCGCGATGCGCACCGCCTGCGCCAGAGGCAACTCGGCGAGCAGCGGCAGCAACAGCGCGTCGTGCTCGTCCGCGCTCGCGGCGGCGCTCGGCGGCGGCGCGATAATCAGCACGAACTCGCCGCGCGTCCGATCGGCGTCCGCCGCCAGCCAGTCCGGTGCCTGCGCGAGCGTGCAGCGATGCAGGGCTTCGAATCGCTTGGTCAACTCGCGCGCGATGGCGATCTCGCGCTGTGGATCGAGCACCGCGCCGAGCGCACCGACCGTCGCCGCAATGCGATGCGGCGCCTCGTAGATCACCAGCGCGTACGGCAAGGCGCGCACCTGCTCCAATACCGCGCGGCGCGCGCCGGCAGCCGCCGGAAGAAATCCGACGAACAGCCACTGCGCCGCCGCGATGCCCGCCGCCGAAAGCGCCGCGGTGACCGCGGACGGCCCGGGAACGGGCACGGCGGCGTATCCCGCGGCGGTGACACCGCGCACCAGCGCGGCGCCCGGATCGCTGATCGCCGGCGTGCCGGCGTCGGTGACCAGCGCGACGCGCTTGCCTGAGGCCAGCAATTCGATGATCGCGGCGACGCGCTTGTGCTCGTTGTGACCGTGCAGTGA
>JBOIGD010000125.1:0-17678 GCA_050742615.1 Casimicrobiaceae bacterium
TCGTTCGCGCGGAGCCTCGGCGAATTCGGCGCGACGATCACCTTCGTGTCCAACATACCGGGCGAAACGGAGACCCTGCCGCTCGCCATCTACACGTTCGTGCAGACGCCGGGCGGCGATGCGCAGGCGCTTCGCTTGTCGATCCTGGCCGTCATCCTGTCGATCGCGGCTTTGCTCGGCTCCGAATGGCTGACGCGCCGCTCGCGCAAGGCCGACCGCGTCGATGATCGACGTTGACATCGAGCAGCGGCTCGGCGCTTTCGAGCTCGCCGTCGCCTTTCGCGCCGAGGCGCCGGTCGTCGGCCTGTTCGGCCGCTCGGGGTCGGGCAAGACCAGCGTCGTCAACGCGCTCGCCGGCACCAGCCGCCCGCGCCGCGGGCGCATCGTCATCAACGGGGAAACGCTGTTCGACAGCGGCCGCGGCATCGACCTGCCGCCGGAAAAAAGGCGGCTGGGCTACGTGTTCCAGGACGGCTTGCTGTTCCCGCATCTCGACGTCGAAGGCAACCTTTTGTACGGCTTTCACCGCGCGCGTACGGCCGATCGCGTGATCGAGCCGGCGCACGTCGTCGACCTGCTCGGCCTCGAGTCGCTGCTGCGACGCCTGCCGGAAAGGCTCTCCGGCGGCGAAAAGCAGCGCGTGGCGATCGGGCGCGCCCTGCTCGCGCAACCGCGGCTGCTGCTGATGGACGAACCACTCGCCTCCCTCGACGTGCCGCGGCAGAGCGAGGTGCTGCGCTACATCGAGCAGCTTCGCGACGACCTGCGCATTCCGATCGTCTATGTGAGCCACGCGGTCGGCGAGATCACGCGGCTGGCCGATACCGTGGTCGTGCTGGCCGACGGCAAGGCGCTGGCGTCCGGGCCGGTCGACGAGGTGATGGGCCGGATCGACCTGCGCCCGCACACCGGTCGCTACGAATCGGGTGCCGTGGTCGAGGCCATCGTCGCGGCGCACGACCTGGACGATGACTTGACGACGCTGCGCTTTGCCGGCGGCGAGCTGATCGTGCCCAACGTCGAGGCGCTGGTCGGCGAGCGCGTCCGGGTGCGGATCCGCGCCCGCGACGTTTCGCTCGCTATCACGCGACCCGCCGGCTTGAGCGTGCTCAACGTCCTGTCGGCTTCCGTGGTCGCGATCTCGACCGAGGAGGGGCCGATCGGCGAGGTGCAATTGCGCGCCGGGGAGACGCCGCTTCTGGCGCGCATCACGCGGCGCTCGCGCAAGGAACTGGAGCTGCGCGAAGGGCAGGAAATCTATGCGCTGATCAAGGCCGTCTCGCTCGATCGGCGCAGCGTCGGCTATGCCTAGCGCCTGACCAGCCGCAGCAGGGCGCGGATGTCGGTCGCGCCGGCACGCGCGGCGCCGCGCTCGATGCGGCGGTAACGATCGACGACTTCATCGCCCAGGCTGGTCAGCCGCGCGCCGCCGCCGCGCTGGCCGCCGGCTTCGGCCTCGACGACCGGTTTCGCGAAGCAGCGATTCATCGTGTCGACCAGGAGCCAGGCGCGGCGATACGACATGCCGAGCGAGCGTGCCGCCGCGCTGATCGATCCGGCCGCGTCGATGGCTTCGAGCAGCTCGATCTTGCCCGGGCCGATGGCGATGTCTTCGCCGCGATGTACGCGCAGCCGGAACTGGACGCGGGGCTTCACGCGGGCGCGATGGGAAAGGCCGGGATTCGCGGCGGGCGCTCGGCCGATCGAGGAACGCCGCGTTGTTCGGTCAGCGGGTCGAGAATCGCTTGCGCTTCAACAGCGGCGAGCCGTCGGGCCGGCGCCCGACGATCTCGTGGGTCGCTCCCGCCGGGAGCGGCTTGCCGGCTTCCACCGCTTCGCCCCGAGCGATGATGCCGCGCTCGAATTTGCGCTGCGCGGCCTCGACCTGCTGCAAGCTCTTCGCCGGGAGGCGCGCCGCGACCGTCTGCGCGCCAGCGGCATTCCGCTGGCGCGTGCGGGCCGCGGCCGGCGCCGCGGCGGCGGGTTTTGCGGTCGAACGTTTGGATGCAGTCGCTGCCATGTCGTGCTCACCCGAAACCAACACGTCATCTTATTCCGGCGCGCAAGGCTTGGCGAGCCGGCGCTGCTAATTCCGCTCGCCGCGCGGGAATTCTAGCTGCCGCGCTCGATGCCGGGTCCGCAATGGAACAGCCGCCGCGCGAGCTTCAGCCCATCCTTCGACGGCACCAGGACGTGGGTCTTGCGCAGCGTCTCCCTCGGCGCGGAAGCGGCGACGGCGGGCCTTTTCGCGCCCGGCTCGGTATCCACCCGGTCGCGGGCGAAGAGCATTTTGACGAAGCGGCGCGTTGCCTGCTGCACGGCATCCGGTCCCGCGTGCCGGTTCGCCAATCCGGCGGCCGCGTGCAGGAAGGGTTTCTGGTCGAGCGGCGCGATGACCACGAAGGGCTTGTTTTCGCGTCCGAACTCCTTGGCGTTCATGGCGACCTTGTGGAACTGCGGCTTGCCCGGAGGCAAGGTCGCGGCAGCGGTGCGCACCGCCCGCCTGGCGGGAAGCCTTCCCTTGTGCACCGTCAGCGCGTGCACGGCCGACTCGGGGACGATCAGGCGGCCGACGAAGGTCTTGATCAGCGCGGCGCGATACTTGCCAGCGAAGCGCGCGGTGTCGGCGTCGATGACGTGCGCCGCGACTTGCGAAAAGTAGTTCGGCTGCACCGGCGCTTCCGCCGTCGCGTCCATCAGGAGCTGCCCTAGATCGCCGGCGACGGCGGCGAGGTCGGCCTGCGTCGGCTTGCTGGAGCGAATCTTGAGCATGCCGGACAGGATCTCGTAAAAGGCGCCCGTGAAGATGCGGGAAAAGGAATGCACTTCGGCGCAGAGCTTGGTCGCCGGCGCATCGTCGGGCAAGGTCTGCGGATCGACGTACTTGAACGCGTTGTAGGCGTTGCGCAGGCAGTCCGAATCGACGGCGGGGGCGTCGACCTGGCGGATCGCCCAGCCGAGCTGCTCGGCGCAGCGTGAAAGAAACGAGGGCTGGTAGCTCTTCACCGCGCTCAAGGCCGCCGCGCGAACATCCGGGAGCTGCAGGGCGGAAAGGATGGCGCTCATGTCGCCGAAGGATTCGTGGAAGGCGCCGGCCTCGATGAAAGGCGCATCGAAGAGCTCGGGCCGGTGGGCGTCGAGGCAGGCATGGCCCATCTCGTGACAGGCGACGTCGGGGCTCTCGCCCGAATAGATCGTTTTTCCGCCGACCGCCTGATGGAAAAACGCCAGCTCGGTGCGGTCGTAGTACGCGTTGAGATCGACGCCTTTGTCGAGGCTCACCGGCAGCACGGCGCCCGGCTGCCAGTGCTTCACTCCGAGGAGCGGCGCCCAGAAGTCGCCGCCGCGACGAAGCGCTTCGGCGGCGGTCCAGTAGCGGAACTGGGGCGTGCCCTCGGCGTAGATTCCCGCCTTGACCGCGGCGCCACGGAACTTGTACTTGAGCGGCGCTTTCCCGAGGACCGGCACCGGGCGCGAAATCGCTGGCCGACCGGACAGCGGATCGTCCTGCCACGCCGACACCGACACCTTGCCCGCAGTCGCACCGCTGCTCATGCGCGACGGAACGGATCGCTTGGCGACTTTGCGTTGCTTGGCCATGATGGGTCTCCTTGGTTGCTGTCGCTTGAAGGCGCCGCGCGTGCCCGATGGCAGCGGCTCGCCGTAAGCCCGCGGCTACAGCGGTATGTCGGGAACGGCGACGCGAGGCGCCGTGACCTCGAGCGCCTTGCGGTATTTCAGCGTGCGGCCCCAGTAGACCTCGACATAAAACGGCGTCTGCTGCGGCGGTACGTTCGGTATCGAAAACCGCCCGTCAGAATCGGTCGTGGCCGGGGCGCTGCGTCCGACGCTGGGGTGTACGACATACACCGTGATACCGGGAATCGGCGCGCCGTTCTGGTAGACGATCCGGCCCTGCACCGTGCTGGCGACGGCCGTTGGCGCCGGCGCGAGCGCGAGCCCCAGCGCGAGGCCGACCGAGATCAGGAATGTTGCGGCAGCGCGTTTCATGGCGTCGCCCTGAAGCCGGTCGCGCCGTCCGGCGGCGGCAGCTTGATGCCCGCCGGCACCGCCTCGATCGTGCCGGATGGCGGTTGCTCGCCGACTTTCTTGAGCTTCACCGGATCGAAGCGCGCGATCCGCTCGCGCCCCTTCTCGGTGGTTTCGACGTCGGTGGAGTAGAGCGGCGGGTCGTTCCCGGGCGATCGGATTTCGATGTGAACCTGCTTCAGGTCCGGATGCAGATCCCGCTGCACCTTGCCGTCGACGTTGAGGCTCGTGTCCCACAGCGGCAGCAGCACCACGACGCGCGTGGCTTGCGGATCGACGACGCCCTCGACCGATCCGGACAACGTGATCGTCGGTTGGGGGTCCGGCCGGCCGTAGAACGCGGCGAGCGCCATAAAGGCCAGGCCGAAGAAGAAGAATCCGTACGCGGGGTAGCGCGACTGGATCTTCAGCACTTTTTGAAACTCGAAGGTGACGGCGTCCGGCTTGTCGCTCACCTGCGCCAGCGTGATGATCCCCTTGTAGAACAGCAGCAGCCCGCCGAGAACCATCAGGAAGCCGCACAAGCCGGCGAGGATGACGACGAAATCGAAAGTGCCCACTGGGACCCCTCCGTGGGACGCGCCGCAAGCGATTACGCCGCAAGACGCGTCGGCTGCCTGCGCTTTGTAGCTAACAGTAGCCCCGCCGCAACGCCTGCGCAAGGTGAATATTCACGGGTCGAGCGAAGGCAAACCGGCTTGGCGCTGGCGGCAGATTGTAGTTCACTATCCCACGGCAGCAACGCCGACAAACCGTCCGCCGGGAGGAACCTATGGGCCAAGGCAAGCGTCGATCATCGAAGCCCGGTGTCGCCGCCAAGCGCAAGCGGCGGCAGGAGCCCGGACGGAGCGCCGCCGGCAGCGCGGCAAGCGCGCGCCAAGTGCCGCGCGACGCGGCGGCGGTTCGATTCAACGCTCGCGTGCTCGACGCGCGACCCGACCGGCTGGACCTGCGCGACCTGCCCTACCGCCCGCCGCTGCGCTCGCTCCGGCCGCGCTGGCCGTCCGACGACGTCATCGCCGAGAACCTCGCCGGCTACATCCGCGCCGGGCTGGTGCGCGACCAGGGCAGCGAGGGCGCGTGCACCGGCTTCGGGCTCACCTGCGTCGCCAACTACCTGCGCTGGATTCGTCATGTCGAATCCAGATCGAAGGCGCCGTTCGTTTCAGTCAGTCCGCGGATGTTTTACGAGCTCGCGCGCCGCTACGACGAGTGGCCCGGCGTCGACTACGAAGGCTCGAGCTGCCGCGGCGCACTCAAGGGCTGGAACAAGCACGGCGTATGCGCCGAGACGCTCTGGCCCTATGCGCTCGACCGCAGCGGCAAGGCCGTTTTTCGGCCACCCAAACCGGGTTGGGAGCTCGACGCCGCGACCCGGCCGCTCGGCGTCTACTACCGCGTCGACAAGGCGGCGGTGGTCGATCTGCAGGCGGCGCTCAACGACATCGGTGCGGTGTTCGTCTCCGCCAACGTGCACGACGGCTGGGATCGGCTGCTCGGGACAAGAAAGCGCCCGCCGCCGGATTCGCACGATTCGCTGCCGATCATCGGGGCGTCCAGCGATCCGTCGTCCTGGGGCGGCCACGCCTTTGCGCTGGTCGGCTACAACGCAGTCGGCTTCGTCGTCCAGAACTCGTGGGGCGAGATTTGGGGCGCTCGCGGGTTCGGTGTGCTTCCGTACGAGGACTGGGTCGAGAACGGCACCGACGCGTGGGTCTGTGCGCTCGGCGTTCCAGTCGAGATCTCCGCGGCCCGCGCGTCGCTGTCGCGCTTTCACGTGTCGGCCGGCCGGTCGCTGGGGACCCAATCCAGGACGCCGAAGAATCCCGCCAATCCGAGCGACGATCCCTGGCCGATCGACCATCTATACGCCCTGGCCGCATACCAGCCGTGGACCACCGCCGAAGCCTATGCGCACACGCTGGTCAGCGGCAACGACGGTGCGCTCACGGTATCGGACATAACTTTCGGCGTCGGCATCGATCCCGACCCCTACGCCACCAAGGTGGTCGTCGAAACACCGCGCGCCTGGTTCGCCAAGCAACCGGCAGGGGCGCCGGCGCGATTGATGATCTACGCCCACGGCGGGCTGAACGGGGAGGACGAGTCGATCCGGCGCATCCGCGTCATGGCGCCCTACGCCGCCGCCAACGGCATCTATCCGCTGTTCATGACGTGGAAGACCGGGCCGGTCGAAACGCTGGTCGACATGTTCGAGGATTACTTCAAGGGCCGGCCGGAAATCGGCGCCGGGCCGGCGGGCGGCATTGCCGACGACATCCGCGAGGGTGCCGACCGCCTGGTCGAGGCGACCAGCCATCTGATGTTTCGCGGCGTCTGGACGGAGATGCGCGGCAATGCGGAGGCCTCGGCCTTGAGCGGACGCGCGCTCGATCTCCTGGCCAAGAAGGTCATTTCGTTGCGCGACGCCTTGCGTGCCGATCGCCGCGAGCTCCAGATACACCTGGTCGGACATTCGGCCGGCTCGATCCTGCTGGGGTGGCTGCTGGACCGCCTGGCGCGGGACGACTTGAAGCAAACCGCGCCGAAGGTCAGTTCCTGCACGCTCTACGCCGCGGCCTGCTCGGTCCAGTTCGCCCTCGGCACCTACGGCAAGGTGGCGCAGACGCCGCTCTTCGGTCTCCGCAATCTTTGGCTCTACT
The DNA here is from genome assembly GCA_050742615.1 of Casimicrobiaceae bacterium. Lineage (GTDB taxonomy): Bacteria > Pseudomonadota > Gammaproteobacteria > Burkholderiales > Casimicrobiaceae > PALSA-1003. Next base: position 6,714 of record JBOIGD010000125.1, read on the forward strand.
ACCTGAGCGATGCGAACGAGAAGGCCGACGGCCTGCCCACGCCCGAGGTCGAGCTGTACGGAAAATCGCTGCTGTACCTGGTCTCGCGGGCGCTCGACGACGCGCGAAAGATGCCGATCCTCGGCTTGCAGAATGCGATAACCGCGCCCTTCGACCCGAAGCAGTGGGCCGACGATCAGGTCGCGTCGATGACGGCGTGGCAGCGCGTCTGGACGCCCGGAACCGGCGCATCGCAGCGCGGCTTTCCCATCGCCACGCCCGACGTGCGCACGACCAAGACCGGCGCCACGATCCAGGCGACGCACGGCTCGTTCGACAACAACGTCGACGTGCTCGCCGAGACGCTGCGGAGAATCAAGGGCGGCGCGCTGGTTTCGCCGATCGAGTGGTTGGACTACTAGGGTCGATCGACGGCGGCGATCGCTGCCGGCGTCTGGCTTGCGCGCGTAACTTCGCGCGGCCCGCGGGCTATTCCACGGTCACGGACTTCGCCAGGTTCCGCGGCTTGTCGACGTCGGTGCCGCGCATGACCGCGGTGTGATAGGCGAGGAGCTGCAGCGGAATCGTGTGCACGATCGGCGAGAGCAGCCCCGCGTGCTCGGGCAGGCGCAGCACGTGGACGCCTTCGCTCGACGGGATCTGGCTGTCGGCGTCGGCGACGACGTAGAGCTCGCCGCCGCGGGCGCGGACCTCCTGCAGGTTCGACTTGAGCTTTTCCAGCAAGGCGTCGTTGGGCGCGATCGCGACCACCGGCATGTCGGCGTCGACCAGTGCCAGCGGCCCATGCTTCAACTCGCCCGCCGGATAGGCCTCGCCGTGGATGTACGAGATTTCCTTTAGCTTCAGCGCGCCTTCCAGCGCGATCGGGTAGTGCAGCCCGCGACCCAGGAAAAGCGCATTTTCCTTTTTTGCGAAGCGCTCGGCCCAGCCGATGATCGACGGCTCGAGCGCCAGCACCGCCTGGATCGCCGCGGGCAGGTGCCGCAGCGCCGAGAGCCAGCGCGCTTCCTGTGCGGCGTCGAGGCGGCCGCGCAGCTTGGCGAGCGTCAACGTGAGCAGGAACAGCGCCGTCAGCTGGGTGGTGAACGCCTTGGTCGACGCGACGCCGATCTCCACACCGGCACGCGTCAGGTAGGTAAGCGCGGTCTGGCGCACCATCGAGCTGGTCGGCGCGTTGCAGATGGCCAGCGTATGGCGATGGCCGAGCGCCTTCGCATGTTTCAGGGCCGACAGCGTGTCGGCCGTCTCGCCGGATTGCGAAATGACCACCACCAGCGCGTCGGGGTGCGGCACGCTGTCGCGATAGCGGTACTCGCTCGCGATCTCCGCCTGCGCCGGAATGCCGGCGACCCCCTCGAGCCACAGCCGCCCGACCATGCCCGAGTAATAGCTGGTGCCACAGGCCAGCACGCGGACTTCGTGGACGCCGGCCAGGATTTCAGCGGCACCGTCACCAAAGAGCTCGGGGCCGATGCCGCCGACGCTTTCCAGCGTGTCGGCGATCGCGCGCGGCTGCTCGAAGATCTCCTTTTGCATGAAGTGGCTGTACGGGCCCAGGTCCACCGTGTCGCCCGAGGTCTTGACCGTCACCACCTCGCGCGACACGCGCGCGCCGGTGCCGTCGTAGATCGCGTAGCCGTCGCGGCCGATGTCGGCGACGTCGCCCTCCTCGAGGTAGACGACGCGCCGCGTGACCGGCGCCAGCGCGCTCGCGTCGGAGGCGAGGAAATGGTCGTGCTCGCCGACCCCCACCAGCAGCGGGCTGCCGGCGCGCGCGCCGACGACGCGCCCCGGCTCGCGCGTGGTCATCGCCGCGATCGCGTACGCACCGTGAAATTCGTCGACCGCCCGGGTCACCGCCAGGCGCAGATCGCCGTCGTAATGCGCATGGATCAGGTGCGCGATGACCTCGGTGTCGGTCTGGGTGACGAATGCGTAGCCCTGCTGCTGCAGCCGGGCGCGCAGCGGCTCGAAGTTCTCGATGATGCCGTTGTGGACGACCGCGATTTCGCCGCTGCTGACGTGCGGATGCGCGTTGGCCGGCGTCGGCGCGCCGTGCGTCGCCCAGCGCGTGTGCGAGATGCCGGTGGTGCCGGTGATCCGCGTCGCGCTCGCCTGGGCGGCCAGGTCGGCGACGCGCGCGGTACTGACCAGCCGGTGCAACCCGCCGTTGATCACCGCCAGCCCGGTCGAGTCGTAGCCCCGGTATTCGAGCCGCCGAATACCCTCGATCAGGATCGGAACGACGTTTTCGCGCGCGACTGCGCCGACGATGCCGCACATGGCTCTAGTCCTCGCTCTTCTTGCGCGGCCGCCGGTAGCCGGCCGTGCTGCTCTGCGTTTTTTCGTTGACCGCGAGCACGCCCGCCGCTACGTCGCGCCATATCGTCGTTCCTGCCCCGATCGTCGCGCCGCGGCCGATCGTCACCGGCGCCACGAGCTGCGTGTCGGAGCCGATGTGCACGTCGTCCTCGATCACCGTGCGGTGCTTGTTCGCGCCGTCGTAGTTGCAGGTGATCGTGCCGGCGCCGATGTTGACGTCGCGGCCGACCGTCGTATCGCCGACGTACGCCAGATGGTTGGCCTTGCTGCGCTCGCCCAGGGCACTCGCCTTCACCTCGACGAAGTTGCCGATGTGCACCTCGTCCGCGAACGTGGTGCCGGGCCGGATGCGTGCGTACGGCCCGATCCGGCAGCCGGCGCCGATGACGGCGCCCTCGACGTGCGAATACGGGGCGATCGCCGACCCCGCGCCGACCGCGACGTCCCTGAGCACGCAATGCGCGCCGACGCTGACCGCGTCGCCGAGCGCGACATCGCCTTCGAAAATGCAGCCGACGTCGATGCTCACGTCGCGACCGCAGGTTAGCGCGCCGCGCACGTCGATCCGCGCCGGGTCGGCCAGCGTCACGCCGGCGTCGAGCAGAAGATCGGCCTGCGCGCGCTGGTAGATCCGTTCGAGCTGCGCCAGGTCGCGCTTGCTGTTGATGCCCAGCGTTTCGTCGGCGCTCGCCGGATGCGTCGTCTCGATCGCCACGCCGTCGGCGACCGCCAGTGCGATCACGTCGGTCAGATAGTATTCGCCGCCGGCGTTGCGGTTGTCGACCCGCGGCAGCCAGCGCGCGAAGGCCGCGGTCGGCGCCGCCATGATGCCGGTATTGATCTCGCGGATCTCCCGTTGCGCGGGCGTTGCGTCCTTGTGCTCGACGATCGCGGTGACCCTGTTGCCGGCGTCGCGGACGATTCGCCCGTAGCCGCTCGGATCGTCGAGCTCGACCGTCAGCAGCGACAGGATGCCTTCCTGCGCGCGATCGACGACTCGGCGCAGGGTTTCGGGCCGCGCCAGCGGATCGGCGCCATAGAGGACCAGGGTCACGCCGTCGGCGCCGAGTCCTCCCAGTGCGCAGCGCAGCGCGTCGCCGGTCCCGCGCGGCGGCTCCTGCCGCGCCCAGCGCAAATCGGCATCGGCAAAGCGCTCGCGCACCTCGTCTTCGCCGGCCACGACGCAAATCGACCGCGGCTCGAGCTTCCGCGCCGTCGCGAGGACGTGCGCCAGCAGCGGCCGGCCGCCGAGCGGGTGCAGCACCTTGGGCAGCGCCGAGCGCATGCGCTTGCCCTGTCCGGCGGCGAGAATGGCGACTTGCAGCGACGATTGCATCAGGCGCGAATTATCGCATTTTTGCCCGCGGTGCCGTTTTTTGCACGGCGCCGCGCGCCTTTCGTGTCGCGCCGCGCGCCTTCCATGCGAAAATGCGCGGCAAACCGCTTCCTGTCTCTTGCAAGCCGCCGGCGAATCGCCGCTTGAGATATCCCACTGCGACAAGCATCCGTAATGACCGTCATTGCCGTGTTCAACCAGAAAGGCGGCGTCGGCAAGACGACGACCGCGCTCAACCTGCTCGCCGGCATCGCGCAGCGCAAGCACAGGCCGCTCGCCATCGACCTCGATCCGCAGGCGCACCTGTCGGGGATCTTCGGCATACGCCCGCGGTTCGCCGACGACTCGGTCTATTCGTTCTTCGTGCGGCAGCGGCCGCTCGCCGACGTCACCGAGATCGCGCAAAGCGGCGTGATGGTATGCCCGGGGCATCTCGATCTATCCAAGCTCGACACCTTGCTGGGCAAGGGCGTCAACGTGGTGACGCGCCTGCGCGCGGCGCTGCGCGCCCCCGGCATCGCGCCGGGGCATGTAGTCATCGACTGCTGCCCGCTGCTGGGCGTCCTGTCGCTCAATGCGATCTTCGCCTGCGACCTGGTCCTCATCCCTGTCTCCGCCGACTACCTGGCCATGCAGGGCGCACAGCAGGTCGAGCGCGCGTTGAACGCGCTCGAACCGGTGTTCAAGGCGCGCTTGCCGCGACGCTATCTGCTGACGCGCTTCGACGCACGCCGCAAGATGAGCTCGGAAGTCGCCGACCTGATGGCGATGGCGTTTCGGCCCGACGAGATCTGCAAGACCCGGGTCGCCGAGAACGTCAGCCTCGCGGAAAGCCCCGCGCGGCAGCTCGACGTATTTCGTTATGCGCCGGCTAGCGCCGGTGCGCGCGACTACAACGCCCTGGTCGACGAGCTAGTGGCTGCCGGATTTGCGTAGCATCGAGCGCGCGATGGTCGGCACACCGGTTGCCTCGCTGCTGATGATGCTGATGACGCCCTCGATATCGAGCGGGTCGCTGCGGCGGACCGACTCGCTGTTGCAGCTGACGACCTGGCAGTGGTGGTACATCTGTCGCAGCCGGCGCTCGGCGTCGTCGCGACTTGCCGCCATGATGCAGATGTTGTCGACGCGCTGGCCGCTGCGCGTGCGAATGTTGAAGCCGTAGCGAGTCATCGATTTCCCCTGCCGATCGCCGGTGGCGCGTTTGTCCCGCGCGCCATCAGGCGCTGCGAGCCCCCGGGCGCCCGCGGGTTGCCATCATACGCTCGACTTCATATGCAAATATCATACCGACGGCACCGGGTGCGTTACACGCCTTCGGCCGACCGGTCGCGCGAGGCGAGGGCGCCGTTCGCGGCGGGACGCGACCCGCTGTCTCTGCGGCTTCCGCCAAAGAGTAACCGCTTACACCGAGTCCGAGCTAGTCACTTTGCCGCTGGAGCTCGGGGACCGCCAGGTCGCGTTCGCGCGTGCCGCCCGCCGTCATTTCCGGCGGCTTTGCGCGAGACGTCCGCCCAAGACGCCACCGTCCGGCGCCACTGCTGTCGCCCGCGTGGCGGCGTGCGGGCGACGACCGGAAGCGCCGCGCATCCGGTGCCGTCGTTGAAGCCCGGGCCGGGCCAGTGCACAATCGCCCCACATTCGGACCAGGAGAGAGACCGATGTTTTGCGCCCATTGCGGTCAGCTTGTCGCCGACGGAATGAAGTTTTGCCCGCACTGTGGGACCCCGGCCGCAGCCGCCGCGGCGCCGGGCGCCACCCCGCGCACCGCTGATCCCGCCCCCCCGCCGCGAGACCCGCACCCGGGCACCGCCGCGATGGAGGCTGGCGCGGCCGCGCAAGGATTGGTGCCCCGGGTCAAGGGGATCCTGCTTTCGCCGTCGACCGAATGGCCGATCATCGCCGCCGAGCCCTCGTCCGCCGGCGCGATCTACGGCCGCTATGTGGCCCCACTCGCCACCATCGGGGTGATCGCGGGGCTCATCGGCCATACGATCATCGGCTACCCGCTGGTCGGGCACCTGGGGGTCGGTATCGGCATCGCCGGCGCGCTGGTCAAGTACGTGCTCGCCTTCGTCAGCGTATTCGTCGTCGCCTGGCTGGTCGATATGCTGGCGCCGACCTTCGGCGGCCAGCGCGACTCGCTGCGTGCGCTCAAGGTCACCGCGTACAGCTACACCCCGGCGTGGGTCGCCGGCATCCTTCAGCTCGTGCCGGCGCTGGGCATTCTCGCGCTGCTGGCCGGATTGTATGGCCTGTATCTGCTGTACGTCGGCTTGCCGGTGCTGATGCGCTGCCCGAAGGAGAAATCCGTTGGCTACACGATCGTGCTGATCCTGTGCGCGATCGTCGTCTCGGTGGTCATCAGCGCACTGAGCACCTGCGCGATCGCCGGGTTCGGGCTCGCCGGCCTCGGCGCGATCGGACGGCTGGGCCCGCATGCCGGCGACGGCGCGGCGGCGGACGCCGGCGGGGTGATCTCCAGCATCTTCGGCGGCAAGTCCGAGGCCGACAAGGCGCGCGTCACCGACGCGCTGTCGCAGCTGCAGAAAATGGGCGAGCAGGCCGACCGGCAGGCCAAAACGGGAGCCACGCCCGACGCCAATTCCGGCGCTGACCTGACCGCCGCGCTCAACGCGGTCGGCGCGATCGTCTCCGGCGGCAAGGACGTCCAGCCGGTCGACTTCCGGAAGCTCAAGGAAATGCTGCCCGACAAGCTCGCGGGGATGAAGCGCGGCGAAGCCTCCGGGCAAAGCGGCGAGGCCATGGGCATCAAGGGCTCGAGCGCGACGGCGCGCTATACCGACGGCGCCGGCGCGGTGCTCAACGTCGACATCACGGACATGGGCTCGTTGTCCGGGCTGGCCGGGCTCGCATCCCGCTTCGACCCGAACATGGAAAAGGAAACCGACACCGGCTATGAGCGCACCCGCAAGGTGAACGGCCAGATCGTGCACGAACGGTATGACCGGCGCTCGAAGAGCGGCGAGATCAGCATCATCCTGGCCGAGCGCTTCAACGTCGAGGTGCGCGGCAACGGGGTCGAAGCCGCGACGTTGCAGAGCGCGATCAAAGAGATCGACATCGCCAGGATCGTCGCGCTGGGGAAATAGGCGGGTTCCGCGAGAGCAAGGTCCGGAGGACGTCTCCGCGCCTGCTGCGCTCGACGATTCGGCCGGCGGGCCGACGACGCACGCGCCGGGGACTAGGCGCTCCGCGCCGAGACCAAATGCTCGACCAGCTCGGCGAATCCCGCGCCCGATTCGCCTGCGGTGACGTACGCCGGCAGCCTCGGAATGCGACCGCCGAAATCGCGCACGTTGGCCACGCCCACCGCGTACGGGAAGTACTCGAACATCGGCGCGTCGTTCGGCGAGTCGCCGATGAAAACGAAGCGGTCGCGCTCGGCGTCGAGATCGACGCCGAATTCCTCCCGCAGCAGGATGCGGGTCATCGCCAGCTTGTCGTAGGCGCCGAACCAGCCGTTGACATGGATCGAGCTCACCTTGGCCGTCATCCCCGCCGCGCGCATCAGCGCGACGATCCGGTCGACTGCTTCCGCCGGCAAACGCGGCACGTCTTCGCAGAAATCGATCGCGAGATCGGTCTCGCGGTACGCCTGGTCGGAAGCCAGCGCGGCGCCCGGCACGTCGCGCAGGATCATCGCGCCGATCTCGGCGAGCCGCTGTCGATTGGCCGCGCGCTCGCGCTCGGTCGCGGCAAAGCTCCGGCGCAGCCGGCCTGCGCGTTGGTCGTGGATCATGTACAGGGCGCCGTTCTCGCCGACGATGGCGTCCACCGGCCACATCCGTGCGATGTGATCGCACCAGCCCGCCGGGCGGCCGGTGATCGGAATGAACCACAGTCCGGCGGTCCGCAAGCGCTCCATCGCCGCGTAGGCGCCGGCGGTGATCCGGCCCGCGGTGGACAGCGTATCGTCGATGTCCGCCAGCACGCCGCGCATCGCCTTGCAGGCGGCGGCCGGCATCGCGGCGAGTGGCCGCATCGTCGCCCGGCTCACGCGGAACCGACGCGCGCGCGCAGATGGTTCGCCACGGCATCGCGCTCCTCGCCGCTCAGGTGCAGGCCGCACTTGGTGCGCCGCCACAGCACGTCGTCGGCCTCGAGCGCCCATTCCTGCGCGACCAGGTAATCGATCTCGGCGGCGTAGAGCGTGTGCCCGAAATGCGTCCCCAGGTCGGCAAGCGTCCGCGCCGCGCCCAGGACGCGCGTCACTCGCGTGCCGTGCCGGCGCGCGAGCGCCGCCAGCAAATTCGCCGGCAACGCGGGGTAGCGTGCGGCCATCTCGCGCTCGTACGCCGCAGGCCCGCCGCGCGGCAGATCGCCGCCCGGAAGCGGCGCGCGATCCGTCCACCCGGAGCCCATCTGTGGAAAGAACGGGCGCAAGTCCGCCAGCGCATGCTCGGCGAGCTTGCGGTAGGTGGTGATCTTGCCGCCGAAGATCGACAGCAGCGGTGCGCGGCCGTCTCCGGCATCGAGCTTGAGCACGTAGTCGCGCGTGATCGCCGACGGATCGGCCGCGCCGTCGTCGTAGAGCGGACGCACACCGCTGTAGGTCCAGACGACGTCGGCCGCGCCGATCGGCCGCGCCAGGTAGGCGTTGGCGATCGAGCAGAGGTAGTCGATCTCGGCGGCCGAGATGCGCGGCGCGTCGTAGCCGTCGACCGGAATGTCGGTGGTCCCGATCAGCGAAAACTCCTGCTGATAAGGGATCACGAACACGATGCGCTTGTCCGAATTCTGCAGGATGTAGGCGTGCGGCCTGGCGTGCACGCGCGGCACCACGATGTGGCTGCCCTTGACGTGCCTGACATCGGCGCGGATCGAGCCCGGGCTGATCCGGTCCAGCAGGTCCTTGACCCACGGCCCGGCGGCATTGACCAGCGCGCGGGCGGCGATCTCCTCCCGGTGTTCCGCGGCATCGACCAGCGTCAGGCGCCAGATGCCGTTGTCGCGCTTGGCCGATGCCACCCGGGTCCGGGTCCGGACGTCGGCGCCCAGTTCGCGCGCACCGATCGCATTGAACACGACCAGCCTCGCGTCGTCGACGCGCGCGTCGGAATAGACGAAGCCTTTGCGAAAATTCCCCTTCAGCCCCGCGCCCCACGGGCTCGCGGCGAGATCGACGCCAAACGAGGAGGGCAGGGCCCCGCGGCCGCCGATGTGGTCGTACAGGAAGAGTCCGCAGCGGATCATCCACGCCGGCCGCAGGTGCGGCTCGTGCGGCAGCACGAACTGCAGCGGCTCGATGATGTGCGGCGCGATTTGCAGCAGCACCTCGCGCTCGGACAGCGCTTCCGAGACCAGGCGAAACTCGTAGTGTTCCAGGTAGCGCAAGCCGCCGTGGATCAGCTTGGTGCTCTGCGACGAGGTGTGCGCAGCCAGGTCGTCCTTTTCCGCCAGCAGCACCTTGAGGCCGCGCCCGGCGGCGTCGCGCGCGATGCCGGCGCCGTTGATGCCGCCGCCGATGACAGCGAGGTCGTAGGGCAAGGAGGCGGGGGCGTTCATGCGAGCGGCGGCGGTCGCCATTCTAGCGCAGCGGACGATCGGTACCGATCTGCGCTAAGATCAAGCATCCGCAACGTCCGCTGAGTCGCCGATGAACATCGTCCCCGAAGTTGCCGCACTCGACGGCGAGATGCGCGATTGGCGCCATCACATCCACGCGCGTCCCGAGACCGCGTTCGAGGAGGTGCAGACCAGCGCGTTTGTCGCCGGCAAGCTCGAGGCGATCGGGCTCGACGTGCATGCGGGGCTCGCGAAAACCGGCGTCGTCGGCGTGCTCCGCTGCGGCGACGGCGACGATGCGATCGGCCTGCGCGCCGACCTCGACGCGCTGCACATCGCCGAGCGCTCGGGCGTCGCGTACGCGTCGCGGCACGAGGGCCGCATGCACGCCTGTGGTCACGACGGCCACACAGCGATGCTGCTCGGCGCCGCGAAGGCGCTGGCCCGGCGCAAGCGCTTCGACGGCACCGTCTACTTCATCTTCCAGCCGGCGGAGGAGAACGAGGGCGGCGGCCGGGTGATGGTCGAAGAGGGCCTGTTCGACAGGTTCCCGATGCGCGCGGTGTACGGCATGCACAACTGGCCGCGCAAGCCGCTCGGCTCGTTCGCGCTGCGGCCGGGTCCGCTGATGGCCGCGTACGATATCTTCGAGATCGTCGCCACCGGCAAGGGAGCGCACGCGGCGATGGCCTACGTGGGCAAGGATCCGATGCTCTTCGCCGCGCATGCGATCAGCGCGCTGCAGACAATCGTCGCGCGCAACCTCCACCCGCTGGACGCGGGCGTGGTCAGCGTGACGCAGGTGCACGGCGGCGATACCTGGAACGTCATCCCGGAGCAGGTCGTGCTGCGCGGCACGGTCCGCACGTTCAAGCCCGACGTGCAGGACCTGATCGAGCGGCGGATGCGGGCCATCGTCGCCGGCGTCGCCGCGACGTTCGAGATGGGCGCGACGGTGCGCTACGAGCGCCGCTATCCGGCGACCGTCAACGCCGCGGCCGAGACGGGGCACGCGCTCGCCGCCGCGAGCGCGGTCGTCGGTCCCGAGCATGTCGACACCGACCCGACGCCGGAAATGGGCAGCGAGGATTTCGCCTTCATGCTGCAGGCAAAGCCCGGCTGCTACGTCTGGCTGGGCGCCGGGGCCGGTCCCGAGACGCACAACATCCACAGCCCGCACTACGATTTCAACGACGCTGCGCTGCCGATCGGCGCCAGCTACTGGGTGACGCTTGCCGAGCAGCAGCTGGCGGCAGCGCAGAGAGCTGCGTAAGCGAGCTTCGCTCAAGCCGCCGTCAGCACGGCACGCGTGTGGCGCGCGATCACCGACTCCTCGTCGGTGGCGATCACCCACGCCGAAGCGCGGCTACCTTCGCGGCTGATCCTAGGCCCGCCCGCCGCGTTCGAGGCCGCATCGAGGTCGATGCCCAGCCACGCCGCGTCGCGGCAGATCTGCTCGCGAACCGCCGCCGCATGCTCGCCGATGCCGCCGGTGAAGACGATCGCGTCGATGCCGCCGAGCGCCGCCGCCAGCGATCCCAGCTCGCGCCGCGCGCGATAGCAGAAAAGCTCGATCGCGAACCTCGATCGCGCGTCGTCGCGCGCCAGCAGCGTACGCATGTCGCTCGACACGCCGGAGACGCCGAGCAGGCCCGAGCGGTGGTAGAGGAGCTTTTCGATGCTGCGGGCGTCCATCTTGAGCTCGTCGAGCAGGTAGAGGATGACGCCCGGATCGAGCGCGCCGGCACGCGTTCCCATCAGCAGTCCGTCCAACGCGG
>JBOIGD010000126.1:0-12485 GCA_050742615.1 Casimicrobiaceae bacterium
GGCCGCCTTGGCGGGCGCACCCGCGTATGGGCAGACCGCGGGTCAGCCGGCGGTCAAGGAAAAGATCGAGGTGACCGGGTCGAGCATCCGCCGCGTCGAGGGCGAGGGCGCGCTGCCGGTGCAGATACTGACCCACGATGACATCGCGAAGAGTGGCGCGCAGAGCGTCATGGACCTGATGGATCGTCTGAGTGCCGCCCAGTCGATCGGAAATTTCAACAATACCCTGGGCGAAGGCGGGTCGCTGGTGGGCTTCAACGGCGTTTCGCTGCGCGGCCTGGGCACCCAGCGCTCGCTGGTGCTGATCGACGGCAGGCGCACCGCTCCCTACGCGCTGTCGAATACCTCGTCGCCAAGCGCGGCGGGCGTCGACCTGAACTCGATCCCGCTGTCGGCCATCGAGCGGGTCGAAATCCTGAAGGACGGCGCCTCGGCGCTGTACGGCTCGGATGCGATCGGCGGCGTGATCAACTTCATCCTGCGCAAGGACTTCCGCGGCGCCGAAGCCTCGTTCACCTACCTGGATTCGGATAAGGGCGGCGGCGGCAGCCGTCGCTACAACGCCATCGTCGGCATGGGCGACCTGGCCAAGGACCGCTACAACGTCTTCATCACCGCCGACTATCTGGACCAGTTCAGCATCCGCGCGTCGGATCGAGAAATCTCCAAGTCGTCGTACCTGCCGCAATACGGCTTCGACAAGACGTCGGGCAACTCGCTGCCGGCCAACATCAGCCAGTTGTCGTCCGACTTCTTCCCCGGCGCGACCGGCACGGGGTTCTCGGGCACGCACAACCCGCTGAACCCCGGCTGCCTGCCGCCGTTCTCGTTCCCGACGGTACATTCGCCGGCGCAGTGCCGCTTCGACTATGCGGCGGTGATCGACGATATTCCGCCGAGCCAGGAAACCAACGTCCTGGGCAAGGCGGTCTTCCAGCTCACGCCCGACCACCAGGCCTTCATCGAGGGCCAGTACTACCACGGCGTGTTCCTGCAGCGCGTTTCGCCGACGCCGATAGGCCTGGGTATCACCAATTTCAGCGATCCCGTCGTGCTTCCGAGCAATCCGTTCTACCCGACAGCCTATGTCACGAGCTTGGGCGGGGACCCGACGCAGCCGATCGAGGTCAACTATCGCGGCGTCGAGACCGGCCCGCGGTCCGACGAAGCCAAGACCGACGCCTACCGTGCGGTCGCCGGCCTGCAGGGCGTGATCGCCGGCTGGGACTACCAGGTCGCCGCGCGCTATACCGAGAATCAGCAGAAGGACAGCTACGTCGGCGGCTACCTGAGCGAGCACGCGTTCCTGCCGCTGCTGGCCACGGTCGTCAATCCGTTCGGCTTCAACACCCCTGCCGTCAAGGCGCAGATGCTGGCGGCGCAGGTTCTCGGCCTGGCGTCGAACAACAAGGCCAAGGACTACGGCGTCGACGGCCGGATATCGAGGGACGTCTACGAGCTGCCGGCCGGCCCGGTGTCGGTGGCGCTGGGCGGCGAATACCGCAAGGAGGAGCTGTCGCTGATCAATTCCGACTTCCTGTCGACAGGGGACATCATCGGCGGCCTCGGCGCGATTCCCTCGATCACCGGTGCGAAGCGCACCGTGTACGCGGTGTTCGGCGAGGTGGTGGTTCCGATCGTCAAGACCCTCGAGGGCAATGTCCAGGTCCGGTACGACCATTACAGCGACTTCGGCAGCACGACGAACCCGAAGTTTTCGCTGCGCTGGCAGCCGACCCAGTCGTTCCTGATCCGGGGTTCGTACGGCGAGGGCTTCCGCGCCCCGGCGCTGGCCGACCTGTTCCAGCCGCCGCTGGAAACCAACACCAACAACAGCTTCGACGATCCGATCCGCTGCCCGGTCACCGGGCTGGTGATCGACTGCAACCTGCAGTTCAACTCGCTGCGCGGCGGCAATCCGGCCCTGAAGCCCGAGAAGTCCAAGCAGTACAACGTGGGCGTGGTCTGGGAGCCGATCCAGCAGGCGTCGATCGGCATCGATTACTTCAACGTCAAGATCGACGACGTCATCACCATCATCGACGCCGACACGATCTTTGGGAACTTCAACCAGTATCTCGGCCAGATCGTCCGCGGGCCGGTCAGCCCGGATTTCCCGAACCTGCCCGGGCCGATCATCGATGTCAAGGAGTCGACGCTCAACATCGGCAAGCAGGAGGTCAGCGGCTTCGACGTGGACCTGCAGTACCGCCAGCCGACGCCGTGGGGCAGGATCAAGGCGACGCTGAACGGCTCGTACCTGGAGCACTACAAGCAGACCGACCTGGCCAGCGGCGCGCTGGTCGAGTTCGTCGGCACGGCTGCGGCCCCGCAAGGTGCGGTCAGCCGCTGGCGGCACTACGCCACGCTGGGCTGGGACTATGGTCCGTGGAACCTCACCGGGGCCCAGACCTTCCAGCTCGGGTATATCGAGAACGGCGGACTGGATCCATCCGGCCTGCGCCGTGTCGGCTCGCTGGAGAATTACGATATCTCGGGAAGCTACAGCGGCTTCAAGAACGTGAAGCTGAGCTTGGGGATCCGCAACATCTTCGATCGCGCGCCGCCGGTATCGGTGGGCGTGGGCACGTTCCAGGTCGGTTACGATGCGTCGTACGGCGACCCGCGCGGCCGGCTGTTCTTCGGCACGATCAACGTGATGTTCCACTAAGCCGCAGCAAACGCTCGTCCATCCGCAGGGGGCCCGTCGGGCTCCCTGTTTTTTTGCCTCGATCGGGCAGCGTGAGGGGTCGGGCAACCTCGGCCGCGCCGCCGTGTCCAATGACAAGGGCCGTGCCGGCCGGGTTGATCGGCAGTCCGGCTGGGGTTACCCTGTGCCTGTTCGGGCAGATCGCGGAAAGGAGCGGCAATGAAGGTATCGAGGATTTTCCCGGCGGTCGGTGCGCTCGCTTTTCTGGCGGGCTGTGCCACGATGCCGGACCAAACGCAGCAGGCGAGCTATGCGTCGCCGGGATGCAAGATCGTCCTGGTCGACAGCGCGTCGCAGGAGATTCGTGCCTACAACAGCGACCTGCACAGCGGTCAGTACCGGCCGAACACGCCGACCGAGCAGGCGTACGCCGTCGGCCAGATCGGCAAGCAGCAAGCGCTCAATCCGCGCTTCCGCATGGGGCACAACGAGCCCAACAACATCGCGCAAGCCCACAACGACTGCTAGGGGTTCGGGTTTCGCCGGCTGGAACGCCGGGGGCGTTCCGGAAGCGCCATAGGGTCGCCGGTTTGGGCCCGAGCAGCGCTTCGCGCGCCTGGCGCCGTCGGCCGCAACGACTGCGGCGGCTCGCGCAACAGTGCCGATTCATGATGCCGGCTTGGATCAGCAGGACGGCACTGTTCGTCCTGCGATGACCGCAACCGACGTCAAGGGAGAGTGATGAACAGGAAAATTGCCGTTGCCTGGCTTGCCGCGGCCCTGCTAGCCGCGACCGGCGCGTGGGCGGAGGACAAGGCCGCCGACGTGACCGACATGCAGGCGCTGCGTACCGCCGTGCGCGCCGACAAGAAGGCCCTGGTCGCGGCGACGCTGAATCTAACCGCCGCCGAAGCGACGAAGTTCTGGCCGGTGTACGACAACTACCAGCGCGATGTGGACATGCTCAACCGGCGCCGCGTCGTCGCCGTCGAAGGATTGCTGGCGCAGGACAAGCCGCGGTCCGATCTTTACGCGAAGACCCTCGTGAACGAAATGATCGCGGTCGACGAAGCCGAGCTCAAGGCGCGGCGAAAACTGCACAACCGTCTGTTGCGGGGTGTGCCGTCGCGGATTCTGTCGGTGAAGAAGGCGGCGCGCTATCTGCAGCTCGAATCGAAAATACGCGCGGTGCAGGCCTACGACGTCGCGTCGACGGTCCCGCTGGTCAAATAGCGCAGGGCGCCGGATCGGCTGCCGGCCCGCGGTAGCCAACCCGCTCCGGTGCCGCGGCGCTGCGCGCGCTGACGCGGCCGGGTCCCTGCGCCTTGCGCTTCGGCGCGGTCAGGCGCGCTTGGACCGGCGCCGAGAGGGCATCGCGGTCGGCGACCACGTCGACCCGCAGACGGCCTGCGACCGCCTCCGGCACCGGCGCGTTCGCGGGCCGCGCCGCGGCAAGCGCACGCGCGTCGACGCGGGCGGAATCGAGCTTCGCGGGCAGGACCACCATCACAGCGACGGTGATCGTCGTCATGACGAGCGCGGCGACACTCGATACCGCGGGACGGGACGCTGGGTCATAGCTGTTCATGGTCTGGCTCCTGGTTCGGTTTCACGCTTGCTGTCGTTGGATGCGGCAACACGCAGGCGCGGATTCACGATTTCGGTTGGCGCGGCGCTCCGTATCGTCGTGGTCAGCGCATCGTAGGCGGGCCTAGCAAGGTCCTCAAGACCCAAGCGACGGACACCGCGCGTTGCCGGTGTGAAAGCACGCAGGGCGCGATGAAATGCACTCGCCGGGCTCGGCGAAGGTCCTCAGCCATCGGTCCGGCCCCGTCGCTTGCGGCGAAAATCGCGGCATCGTCATGCTCCTTAAGAATGCGTACACTGCGTGCATTGCCCGGCTGGCAAACGCTTGTCGGGGTCTCTGGCGGTCATTATCGAAAGCGCCGCAAGGGCGCGCAAACGAAATGCGCACATCCGATGCATGCATGCCGGGAATGGCGGCACTCCGTCGGGCCGGTGGAGCGCGCTCGAGCCGAGCCCGCGGGGGGCGCCTGGCGCGACCGGCGCTTCGTCGCTGCGACACCGGAGGCGGCGGCCAAGTTTTTGGAGTGGACTTTTTGACGCTTTTGTGTAGAATTCCGCGACTTTCTGACGAAAGCTTGGCCCTGCCTACCGGTGGGGCCAACGCGTTTTGGCGTTTGCGCGCCCGGCCCGGGGCGGTCCGTATGGCGGACTCCCGGAGTCAGACATGTCGAGGCCCATTTGCACCGAGCACCCATCCGTAGAGCCGGGCCCGCCAGCGTTGTGTCCGATTTCCCGCAGGGATCGCATGCTTCAACCGGCAACGTAAAAACCCGCCGGCAGCCGCGCCAATTTTTCGACTGAACACGACAATCCCTGGAGATGACATGCTGAAGATGACCCGCCTGGTCGCATTGGCCGCGGCCTTGCTGCTCGCAGCGGCCCCTGCGGTCGCTCCGCTGGCACAGGCGCAGGCCCAGCCTTCAACGCCCCCGACCCCCGCAGCGACCCCCGAGCCGGCGCCCGCCGCCGTGGCACCGGCGGCCCCGCCCGCGGCGCAGGCCGTCCCGGTCGGCACCCGGACGACCGAGCTCGTCGACAACCCGTACGGCCTGGAAGCCCTGTGGAAGGGCGGCGACATCGTCGCCAAGGTGACCCTCGCGATCCTGGCGCTGATGTCGATGGGCAGCTGGTACATCATCGTCACCAAGGTCTACGAACAGTGGCGGATGAACCGGCAGGCCCGGGCCGCGGATCGATCGTTCTGGAACGCGCCGTCGGTGCGCCAGGGCGCGGAAAAACTCAAGGAGGGCAGTCCGTATCGCTTCATCGCCGAGTCGGGTCTCGAAGCGTCGAGCAAGCACGTCGGCCTGCTGGGCAACGTCGATCTCAATACCTGGATCACCATGTCGATCCAGCGTGCGATCGACAACGTGCAGGCCCGCACGCAGGATGGTCTGGCCTTTCTCGCCACCGTGGGCTCGACCGCACCCTTCGTCGGCCTGTTCGGCACGGTGTGGGGCATCTATCACGCGCTGACGGCGATCGGCATCGCCGGACAGGCTTCGATCGACAAGGTGGCGGGTCCGGTCGGCGAAGCCCTGATCATGACCGCGTTCGGCCTGGCGGTCGCGGTCCCGGCGGTGCTCGGCTACAACTGGCTGATCCGCCGCAACAAGGCGGCGATGGACCTGGTGCGCGGCTTCGGCGCCGACTTGCACGCGGTGCTGCTGAGCGCGCCAAAAGCGCCGGCGAAGGCCTGACGTCATGGCGATGAACGTCGGCTCGTCCGGCGGCGACGAGGACGAGATCGTCTCGACGATCAACACCACGCCGCTGGTCGACGTCATGCTGGTCCTGCTGATCATCTTCCTGATCACGATCCCGGTGGTCACGACCTCGATCCCGGTGCAGCTGCCGAAGGAGCGCAACGAGGTCCGCGAGACCAAGCCCGAGAACATCGTGCTCTCGGTCGACGTCAACGATCGCATCTACTGGAACGAGCTGCGCATTCCGACCACCGCCGCCCTGATCGAGCGCCTGAAGAAGATCGCGGTGCTCACGCCGCAGCCCGAGGTCCAGATCCGCGGCGACGGCGGCGCCAAATACGAGGCGGTCGGCCGCATCATCTACGCCTGCCAGCGGGCCGGCATCGCGAAGGTCGGCTTCATCACCGAACCTCCGCCGCGCAGCAACGGCTGAAGCGCAGGAGCGCCCATCTTGAGGAACGCGCGATGGCAATGAACGTGGGATACGGCGGCGGAGCGTCGGGCGACGGGGACGTCATGCTGGACATCAACACCACACCGCTGATCGACGTGATGCTGGTGCTGCTGGTCATGCTGATCATCACCATCCCGATCCAGCTGCACTCGGTCAATCTCAACATGCCGGTCGGCAATCCGCCGCCGCCGCTGGTGCTGCCCGAGGTGGTCAAGATCGACATCGACGACCGCGGCGTCACTTACTGGAACGGCGAGGTGGTGCCCGATCGCGCGGTGCTGGAGGAGAAGATCAAGGCGGCCGCCGCGCAAGCCGTGCAGCCGGAAGTCCACCTGCGGCCGGACAAGGAATCGAAGTACGCGGTCGCCGCGGGGGTGATGGCATCGGCGCAACGGCTGGGCCTCACCAAGATCGGCATCGTCGGCAGCGAACAGTTCATCGAGTAGCCGCGGCCGCGAACTGCGGCGGGCGGCTGGAGTCACAGGCCCATGGATTTCGCAAGGCAGCAGCGGGACCCGACCAGGCATCTGGTGGGGATCACGGTGGTCATACTGGTGCATGCGCTGGTGATCTATGCGCTGGTGACGGGGCTCGCGCGCAAGGCGGTCGAGGTGATCAAGAAGCCGCTGACGGCGACGATCATCGAGGAGATCAAGCTGCCGCCGCCCCCGCCGCCGCCGCCGCCGAAAAAGGTCGAGATCCAGCCGAAGATCCAGCCGCCGCCCGAGCAGCCGTATATTCCTCCGCCGGACATACCGCTGCCGGTGATGCCGACCGAGCCTGTCATCGCGGCGCCGACGATAACGCCACCCCCCGAGCCGCACGTGATCGCGCCGCCGCCGCCGGCGCCGCCCGCGCCGAAGCCTGCGATACGCCGTGGGCTCACGCCGCTGTTCCGGGTCGAGCCGGTCTACCCGCGCGAGGCCATCCGCGCGCAGGTCGCCAAAGGCAGGGTCGTCGCGCGGCTGGACGTCGATGAAAAGGGACTGGTGACGGCCGTGCACATCATCGAATCCGAGCCGCCTCGCGTATTCGATCGGGAGGTGACGCGGGCGCTGTCGCAGTGGAAATTCCAAGGCGACGGCG
Source organism: Casimicrobiaceae bacterium (assembly GCA_050742615.1). Taxonomy (GTDB): domain Bacteria; phylum Pseudomonadota; class Gammaproteobacteria; order Burkholderiales; family Casimicrobiaceae; genus PALSA-1003. Next base: position 7,484 of record JBOIGD010000126.1, read on the forward strand.
ATCGCTACATCGCCGAAATCGAAGTCAACTTCACCTTGAAGGACAACTAGCCTGCGCGCAACGCCGCTACCGGCTGCGAAAAAATGGCCGCCCCCGGGCGGCCATTTTTCATCAGGCGGCCCGAGGCCGCCTGCGCGGGCTAACGCGTGTGCGCCGCGTAGAGCAGCGAGCCCCAGGCGGCGGCGCCGCACACGGCGAGCATCACCGCAAGGTCGGTAAGGCCGAGCGGGCGCGCGAGGAGCAGCGCCACCGCGCCGCGGAACGCGCTGTCGAAGGCGCCCGGCAGCGCGACCATCGCCGCGGCACCACCCAGCACCCACAGTAGAGCGATCGCCGGACGCCGCCACGCCGGCAGCGTCGGCGTGATGGGCAGGCGGACGAGCACGCGCGCGGTGAAGCCCTCGTCGGCGACGTAGGCGGCGCGATGTTCGCACCCGGCCGCCTCGAGCGCGGCGTCGAGCCAGTCATTGCCAGCGGTGTCGTGCGTGCTCATGGCTCCGGACTCCAGGCACCCAGGCGCGCTTTGAGCTTCTGCTTGGCGCGCAGGATGTGCGTTTTCACCGTGCCCACCGGACATCCCAGAACGAGCGCGGCTTCCTCATGCGTCAGGTCGTTATGATAGCACTGCACGATGGCCGCCCGCTCCGCGCCGGACAGCGCCAGCATCGCCCGCTCGAGATCGATGTTGAGCGCCGCCTGGTGCGACATGCTCGACGCTGCCGCGGTTTCCGGCGCGGGCAACGCGTCGCCGCCGCTGTCCTCGGGCAGCGGCAGCTCCCTGATCTTGCGCGCGTCGGCCAGAAAGACGTTGTAGGCGATCCGATACAGCCAGGTCGAGAACCGGGCTTCCTGCCGAAACGATTTCAGATTCCGGTAAGCGAGCAAGAAAGTCTCCTGCGCCAGATCGTCGGCATGCGCGATGTTGCCTCCGGCCAGCTTGCGCAACGTAGACCGCACCGCGGACTGGTGCCGCCGCACCAGCTCGCCGAAAGCGTGGCGATCGTCCTGGACGACCGCGCGGGCGATCAGCTGCGCGTCGCTGACCGGTGTTGACGCCATCGGGGTTGCCTGCCGGCGGTCGCGATCCTCCGTTCAAGCGTTGCCGTTGCCCGGGGGACCGCCGGCGGGGCGGCGCTCCAGATGCCGGTCCTCCAGCCACCACAAGGCAACGTAGCCGATACCGACGAAAAGCAGGACCAAGCCAATCCAGTTCGGCTCCGCGTTCTCGGTCATCGAGTAAAACGACAGCGCGACCCCGATCGCGATCATCAGTATGCCCTTGCGCAAGTCCGACCAGACGGCACGACGCCGCGATGCGACGACCTGCGACACTGCGCTGCCGGCCGCAGCCGGTACGGCCTGGGGGGGCGGCGTGCCGGACACGACAGCGTCGACCGCCTGCGCCGACGGCATGACACCCTTTTCCGCGAGCTTGAGCACCGCCTCGTTCTGCATGCGCGTCTTGCGCAGCTTGTACCAGATGATCCCGACGAGCAGGATGATCGGGGTCAGGAAGATCGACCCCAGGACCAGGAAGACCACGCCGACAATCCATGGCGCGACGTCCATCGCCCGCTTGAACGAGTCGAAATCGTCGATCTGAATGTGCGCCCGGTGGTGCATTCCCGGACCGGTGATTTTGTCGGGCTCGTCGGCTGCCGTTTCGGTATCGCTCGCCGCGGCGTCGGGTTCGTCGGCGGCCTTGACTGTGGGCGCGGCCATCGCGGCCGGCGCGGGTGTGGGCGAGCTCTTGGCCGTGTCCGGTCCGCCCGAGGCCTTGCCAGCCGCCGTGCTCGGGCCGGCGCCAAGGCACAGTGCGGCGGCAACGAGCGCCGTGCAGGCGAGCTCGAGCGCGGTGCGGACGACGACGATCTGGCTGGACATGCGCTCTCCCTGAAGCGGTGGTGTATGACCCTTAGATGGCGCGAAGCCGCGCCGCGGATTCATCACCCGCGCCGGGCAGGCGGGGGTCGACCTGCATGCTATCATTGCCCGGATTTTCGCCCCACTCGAGTGCGCGCGACCGGCGCGTCTATGACGGCAACGACGCAAAGCCCAGCTTCCCGCTCTCCGTGAGCCGCCCGAGCAAATTGCTTGCCGCCGCCGCGGTCGCCGCCGTGCTGCTGGCTCATCCGCTGCAGGCCGCCGAAGATGCGGTGACGCTCAATTTCGTCAATGCCGACATCGACGCCGTCATCAAGGCCGTCGGCGAAATGACCGGCCGCAACTTCATCCTCGATCCCCGGGTGAAGGGCGTGGTCAACATCGTCTCCGCGACCCCGGTTCCCCGCGACCTGATCTATCCGACTCTGCTGTCGGCATTGCGCCTGCAGGGGCTCGCCGCGGTCGAAGCCGACGGCGTTACCAAGATCGTGCCCGAGGCCGAGGGGAAGCAGCAAGGCTCGCCGGTCGTGACCGGCCCCATAGGCGCCGGCGGCGACCGGCTGCTCACCGCGGTCTACACGCTGAAATACGAATCGGCCGTCCAGCTGGTCAACGTGCTGCGGCCGTTGATCACGCCCAACAACGCGATCGCCGCGGTGCCCACCGCCAATGCGCTGGTGATCACCGACTATGCCGGAAACCTGAAGCGGATCGACCGCATCATCGCCTCGCTCGACGTGCCGCCCAGCGGCGAGCCCATCGTCGTGCCGCTGCACAACGCCTCGGCGCTCGACATGGTGCCGATGCTCACGCGCCTGCTCGGCGAGGGTGCGCCCACCGCGGGCGCCGCGCCCGACACGCAGCGGCGGCTGACGCTGGTTGCCGACGCGCGTTCGAACAGCGTCCTGGTGCGCGGAGAGAACGCGGCGCGTCTGGCGCGCGTGCGCGCGCTGATCGAGCAGCTCGACACGCCGGGCCGCGCCGGCGGCAATATTTCGATCATCTACCTGAAGAACGCGGACGCGGTCCGGGTCGCGAAGACCTTGCGCGGCCTCTTCGCCGGCGGCAGCGACGCGGGCGGGGAGAACGGGGCCGCGCAATCGCTGGCTCCGGCCGGCGGAAACCCGTCCGGCGGCGGACTCATGACGCCCGGCACGACCGCTGGCACCGCGCCGCTCGCCACTGTCGCATCGCCAGCCGCCGGAGGCGCGGCGGGATTTTCGGCCGCCGGCGTCACCATCCAGGCGGACGCCGCGAACAACGCGCTGCTGGTGATGGCACCGGAGCCGCTGTACAACAATATCCGCGCCGTGGTCGAGAAGCTCGACGTCCGTCGCGCCCAGATCTATGTCGAGGCGCTGGTCGTCGAGGTCACCGCCGACAAGGCCGCGGAATTCGGCATCCAGTGGAATCTGCTCGACGCCAACAAGCTGAACAATGGCGCGACGCAGGTCGGCGGTGGCACCAACTTCGGCACCCGGGGCACCGGCACCAATATCATCGATGCCCAGGCGAGCCTCGGCTCCCTCGGGCAGGGTCTGAACCTCGGCATCATCCGCGGCACGATCAACATCCCGGGCCTGGGCACGATCACCAATCTCGCGCTGCTCGCGCGCGCGCTGGGATCCGATGCCAACACCAACATCCTGTCGACGCCGAACCTGCTGACGCTCGACAACGAGCAGGCGAACATCATCGTTGCCGAGAACGTGCCGTTCATCACCGGCCAGTACGCCCAAACCGGGACGACGGCGACCGTGACGCCGTTCCAGACGATCGAGCGCAAGGACGTGGGCCTGATCCTCAAGGTCAAGCCGCAGATCACCGAGGGCGGCAGCGTCAAGCTGACGATCTACGAGGAAGTCTCCCGGATCGAGGACACGACCAACGCCGCGGGCATCATCACCAACAAGCGCTCGCTCGAGTCGACGGTGATGGTCGACGACGGCCAGATCATCGTGCTCGGCGGGCTGATCCAGGACAGCTTCACCGACGGAACCAGCAAGGTGCCGCTGGTCGGCGACGTTCCGCTCTTCGGCCAGCTGTTCCGCTACGACAACCGGCGCCGGACCAAGACTAACCTGATGGTGTTCCTCAAGCCGACGGTCGTGCGCTCGAGCAGCGCCGGCGCGGCGCTGACCAGCGACCGCTACGACTACCTGATCGGCGAGCAGCAGCGCCTCTCGCCGGGGAAGCGGCCGTTCTGGCCCGATCAAACCGAGCCGCGGCTGCCCGCGCTGACCGAGCCTCCGCCGCCGCTGCCGGCGCCGACCGCGCCGCAACCCGTCGTGAAGTGAGCGGCAAGCCGCGCGTCGTGCCGCCTGCCATGCCGGCCCCGCTCTCCAACCCGTCATCGCCCGCGGGCGCCGCGCCGGAAACGTCGCAGCGCATCCCGTATGCGTTCGCGCGCACGCACGGCGTGCTACCGTTGAAGGACGACGGCGACGCGGTGCTCGTGCTCGCGCGCACCGATGCCTCGGTCGAAGGCATCGCCGAACTCAAGCGCGTGCTGCAGCGCCCGCTGAAGACGCTGACCGTCAACGCCGAGCGGTTCGCCGCCGAGCTCGCGACGGCCTACAACCAGGCGGCGGCCGTCACGCAGTTCTCCGGGGACCTGGCGCGCGATGCCGATCTCGCGCGGCTGCTGCAGGACATTCCGCAGGCCGAGGACCTGCTGGGGGCGACGTCCGACGCGCCGGTGATCCGGATGATCAACGCGCTGTTGCTGCAGGCGCTGCGCGAACGCGCGTCGGACCTGCACTTCGAGCCGTATGAAGGACGCTCGGTGGTCCGCTTCCGCGTCGACGGGGTGTTGCGCGACGTGGTCGAGCCGCCGCGCGCGCTGCACGCCGCGCTGGTGTCGCGGCTCAAGGTCATGGCGAGCCTCGACATCGCCGAGAAGCGGCTGCCGCAGGACGGAAGGATGGCGCTGAAGCTCGGCGACAAGAGCGTCGACGTGCGCGTGTCGACGCTGCCGACCGGGCCCGGCGAGCGCGTGGTGCTGCGCCTGCTCGACAAGGACACGGCCCGGCTGGACCTCGCGTCGCTGGGCATGAGCGAATCCGCGCGCGACGCGATCGACGCGCTGGTGCGCGAGCCGCACGGCATCGTCCTGGTG
>JBOIGD010000127.1:0-13659 GCA_050742615.1 Casimicrobiaceae bacterium
CAGGACGTGCGCGACTACGCGGCGAAGCTGGGTGTCGACGAGGCCGCGGCGCTGGAAAAGGGCATGGAATCGAAGGCGATCGAGTTCGTGCAAAAGGGCGCCGAGATCTACAGCAAGGCATAACGACTCAAGCCGGCCGGACCTGGATCCCGGTAGGAGATCGAGCCGCCAGATCCCCACAGGGAGGACCGACGATGCGCCGGACGACCGCAGCCATCCGCATCGGCGTATCCGGCTGGCGCAGAAGCTCGGTGTCGAATGGTCAGCGCCGGAAATGGCGCCACCATAAGACCCCGTAGATCGCCAGATTGAGCAACAGCACGGCGGTGCCGACCAGCATCTGCAGCTCGCGCGTCAGCCCCTCCGGGTAGATCAGCGCCACCAGATAGTGTTCGACGAAATCGCTGCCGTATCCGGCTTCGCCCGCGCCTTGCCGTAGCGCGACCTCCAGCGGGGTCAGCGGACAAACCCACCCACTGAATTCGACGAAGGCGGCCCATGCGATTGCCGGAATATGCAGCCACGCGAGACGCGGCCGCCGCAGCACCAGCCATCCACCGCAGACGACGAAGAGCACGAACGCCAGATGCGCTGTCAGGACGGCGTCGGCGGCGAAACGGTAAGGCATGCGAAGGCGGCGACCGACGCTCGGGAGCCGCGCCGGCGATCGCGCCGCGCGGCATCCCGCCGGTCAGGGCCTACTTGCCCGCGGGAACGGTCACCTTGCGATCGGCCATGTGGCGCAGGTAGGCCAGCAAGTCGGTCAGGTCGCGATCGCTCAAGAGCGAGCTGTCGAAGGCGGGCATCTTCGCCGCCGGCCAGCGCCGCAGCGACTGCGGGTTGCGGATCAGCCGCCGCAGGGCGTCGACTCGCATGTACTCGGTCGGGTTGTACGGGACGTTCAGGTCCGGGCCGATGGTCGCGTCGCCGCCCAGGTTCAGCGTGTGGCAGACCGAACAGTTTTTCTCGAACACGGCGTAGCCGCGGCGCGCCGCATCGTGCGCGGACAGGCCCGCCGCCGGCGCGAGCATCGGATAGCGCTTGAGCAACGGCGCAACGGACTCGATGCGCGCGACCTGGTAGGGCCACTCTTCGGGCGTGATGCCGCCGCGCTCGGGATGCGTCCAGACCAGGTAGAACGAGCCGGCGGTCGCTCCGCCCTCCGGCTTGAGCGCGGGCCAGGGCGCGTCCGCCGGCTCGATGGCCAGGTATGCCATCGCGCCGCCGCGCGCGAGCAGCGGCGCCGCCGGCATCGTCGCGACGAAGCCGTCGGCGGCGACAAAGCGCAGCGTGTCGTCGGGCGCGACGCCGCCGAGCAAGGTCGCCGCCGGCACGGCGCGAAACGTCATGTCGCGCTTGTAGGCAACGTCGTTCGGAATCGTGACGCTCGTCGCGGCCGGCATGCCCAGCAGCGCCGCCGGTGCGTAGGTGGTCGTGCGCCCGCCGATGGTGACCGTCAGTTCCGGCTCGCTCGCGGTTGCCGCCGCATGGAGCAGCGGCAGCGCGAGCCCGACCGAGCTTGCGATCGCAGCGAGGACGCGACGCATCGCGGTCATTCGTCGTGCCCGGAGAGGCGGACGATGTAGCCGCCGGATTTTTCGTCGCGCTCGAGCTTCAGGCTGCCTGCCTGCGAGGCTGCTTCGAGCATGCCGTTGAACGAGCGAAAGCCGTAATACGATTCGTTGAAGCCGGGGCGCACGCGCTTGACCGCCTGCTTGACCATCGAGCCCCAGATCTTGTCGTCGCCGCCGCGCTCGGATACCAGCGCCTCGACGGTGCTGACGATGATGTCGATCGCCTCCTGCTGGCGGCCGCCGGCGTCGATCGGCCCGGCCTCCGGCCGGCCCGGGGGCGCTTGGCCGGAAACGTCCTTCGGCTCGGCCGCCGCCGCGCCTGCATCGGCGCCTTTCCTCCTCGCGCCCGCGCCGCCCGACGTCTTTCTCGCGCCCGCCTTGCGCGACTCGGCTTTTCTCTGCTCGCGGACCAGGTCGTCGTAGAAGATGAACTCGTCGCAATTGGCGATCAGCAGGTCCGAGGTCGAATTCTTCACGCCGACGCCGATCACCACCTTGTTGTTCTCGCGCAGCTTGGAGACCAGCGGCGAGAAATCGGAATCGCCGCTGATGATCACGAAGGTCTCGACGTGCGACTTGGTGTAGCAAAGGTCGAGCGCGTCGACGACCATCCGGATGTCGGCGGAATTCTTGCCCGACTGCCGCACGTGCGGAATCTCGATCAACTCGAACGACGCCTCGTGCATCGGGGCCTTGAAGGCCTTGTAGCGCTCCCAGTCGCAGTACGCCTTCTTGACGACGATGCTGCCCTTGAGCAGCAGCCGCTCGAGCACCTTGCCGATGTCGAAGCGCTCGTACTTGGCGTCCTGCACGCCGAGCGCGACGTTCTCGAAGTCGCAGAACAGCGCCATGTTGGTGACTTCGGGGGGGTTGGCCATTGATTGTCCGCAGATCCTCCGAGCGGCTCCCGCTCAACCGAGGATGATAGCGCAAGCGGCGCCAATTCGTCGCCGGCGGTTTAGACTACGGGCGACGCCGCCCAAATCCCGAAGGGAGCCGCAATGCCGAGCCGCCTGCCGTCAGTTTCCGCCGGGGGCTTTGCTCTGGCGACGCGCGATCCGAAGCGGCTTTTCGAATGCCGCCCGATGCGCGGCACTGCACCGGTGATCCGTTCCGGGCGCGCCGGGTGATGACCTCCACTCTGCCGATGCTCACGCTGCTTGAAAGCCGCATTCTGGGCGTACTCGTCGAAAAGCGGTACACGGTGCCGGACACCTATCCGCTGACGCTCAACGCGCTGACCGCGGGCTGCAATCAGAAGACCAGCCGGGATCCGATCCTCACCGCCGCCGAGAGCGACGTACAGGCAGCCATCGATCGCCTCAAGGCCCTGTCGCTGCTCGTCGAATCGAGTGGCGGCAGGGTGATGCGCTACGCGCACAACGTCGAGCGCGTTCTGAGCGTGCCCGCGCAGGCAGTCGCGCTGCTCGCCGCGATGATGCTGCGCGGCCCGCAGACCTCGGGCGAGCTGCGCATCAATTGCGACCGCATGCACAGGTTTGCCGACGTCTCGGCGGTCGAAGGCTTCCTGCACGAGCTGGCCCAGCGCGCCCCGAGCGCGCTGGTGGTGATGCTGCCGCGAATGGCCGGCGCGCGCGAAAACCGCTGGATGCATTTGCTGTCGGGAGTCCCGACGGTCGAGGTTTCGACGAAGGCCGATGCGACGGACGCGCCGGACGAGCAAACGATGCGATCCGAGATCACCGCGCTCGAGGCCGCCGTCGGTGGGTTGCACGACGAGATCGCGGCGCTCGAGGCCGCCGTCGACAGCTTGCGCGACGAGATCGCCGCGCTCAAGGAGTCCGCTGCGCGCGAGCGCGCCGCGCCCACACGCGACGACCGCTGAATGCCTTGCAGGCGACGCGAAGGGCTCGATTGCGCGCCTGCCACCACGCGCCGGCGCGAGCGTGGCCTGGGCCGGAACGGTGTAAACTGGCTGCCAGAGCCGCCCGCCGCCATCCGGGCGAGCGCCGCCATCATCATCAGGAGGAGTCCGCAATGCGCTTGACCGGAATTTTGTCGCTCGTCTTTGGCGCGGTCGCGCTCGCAGCAAGCGCGCAAGCGCAGGTTCCCGCCGGCTATCCGGCCGACTACAAAGCCATCGTCGACGGCGCGAAAAAGGAAGGCAAGGTCGTCGTCTACTCGACCACCGACGCCAAGCTGGTGACCCCGCTGATCAAGGATTTCGAAGCCGCGTTTCCCGGTGTCAAGGTGGAGTACACCGATCTGAATTCGACCGAGGTGTACAACCGCTTCATCAGCGAGAACGCGGCGAATGCGTCGACGGCCGACGCCGTGTGGAGCTCGTCGATGGACCTGCAGATGAAGCTGGCGGCCGACGGGCTCGCGGCGGTCTACCGGTCGCCGGAAATCGCGGCGCTTCCCGAGTGGGCGCATTGGAAGGACACGATCTACGCGACCACCTTCGAGCCGATCGCGATCGTCTACAACAAGCGATTGGTCCCCGCGGAGGACGTTCCGAAGACGCACGCCGATCTGGAAAAGCTGCTGACGACCAAGGCCGAAAAATACCAGAACAAGGTCACCGCATACGATCCGGAAAAATCGGGCGTCGGCTTCATGCTGGCCAATCAGGACGCCCGGCTCGATCCCAAGTTCTGGGACCTGGTCAAGGCGCTGGGTGCGCGCAGTCTCAAGGTCCAGTCCTCGACCGGAACGATGCTCGAGCGGGTGTCGTCGGGCGAGAACCTGATCGGCTACAACGTGCTGGGGTCGTACGCGCTGACCCGCGCGAAGAAGGATCCGTCGATGGGCGTCGCCTTCACCACCGACTACAACCTCGTCTTGTCCCGGCTGCTGTTCGTGTCGAAGAACGCCAAGAATCCGAACGCGGGCAGGCTGTGGCTCGACTACGTGCTGTCCAAGCGCGGGCAGGCGATCACCTCGGAGCAGGCGGAGCTGTACTCGGTGCGCACCGACATGAGCGGCAAGGATTCCGGCGTCGCGTTCTCCAAGCAGCTCGGGAGCGCGGTCAAGCCGATCGCCGTCAGCACCGATCTGCTGCAGGGGCTCGACCAGACCAGGCGCCTGGCGTTTCTGAAGCAATGGCAGGCCGCGCTCGGCCGCAAGTGACACGTCGATGACGTAGGAAGGTTGGCGACGGTGGATCCCGGGCCGAGCCGCGGGCGCGCCCGGCGCATCGCCGCGACGATCGAGCCATCATGACCGCCCGCAGCTTCAGTATCCCGCGCAACACGGTGGTCGCCGTCACCGCGCTGGTCGTCCTCGCGCCGCTGTCGCTGATCTTCTGGCAGAGCTTCCTCAACGCGCCGTTCTTCAATCCGGCCAAGCATCTCGGCTTCGGCGCCTACGCGTTCATCTTCGCGGACGCCGATTTCTGGAGCGCGCTGCTCAACTCGGTCGTGATCGCGGCGGGCATGGTCCTGATCGCGCTGCCGCTCGGCGCGGCGCTGGCTTTTCTGCTGACGCGCACCGACCTTCCGGGGCAGCGCGTCATCGAAGTGCTGGTCCTGATCCCCGTGTTCGTTTCGCCGATGATCCTCGCGTTCGGCTATGTCGTGTCAATGGGACCGGTCGGGTTCTATTCGCTGTGGGCCAAGGATCTGGTCGGCGCGGTGCCGTGGAACGTCTATTCGCTGACCGGCATCGCGGTGATCGCCGGGCTGACGCACGTTCCGCATGTCTACCTTTATTCCTCGGCGGCGCTGAAGAGCCTGGGTTCCGACGTCGAGGAGGCGGCGCGCGTCGTCGGCGCGAACCCGCTGCGGGTCGCGCTCAACGTCAGCCTGCCGATGACCATGCCGGCGCTGCTCTATGCCGGCGTGCTGGTGTTCTTTCTGGGCTTCGAGCTGTTCGGCCTGCCGCTGGTGCTCGGCGATCCCGAGGGGCACCTGGTCCTGTCGACCTATCTGTACAAGCTGACCAACAAGCTCGGTACGCCGTCGTATCACCTGATGGCTGCCGTGGCGGTGTGCATCGTCGCGATCACGTTTCCGCTGGTTCTGCTGCAGCGCTGGCTGCTCAGGACCGCGGGCAAATTCGTCTCGGTCAAGGGCAAGGCGACGCGGCAGAAGCTGCTGCCGCTCGGCGGCTGGCGGTGGGTGGCGCTGGTCGCGGTCGCGCTGTGGCTCGCGTTCACGATCGTCGTGCCGATCAGCGGCATCGCCTTGCGCGCGTTCGTCGAGCAATGGGGCGAGGGCATCAAGCTCGGCGACGTCCTGACCTGGGCCAACTTCCGGCAGGTATTCGACCAGGCCGATCAGGTCCGCGCCATCATCAACACGTTCCTGATCGGGACCATCGGCGGCGGACTCGCGGTGGCCTGCTACACGGCGATCGCACTGGCCGGGCATCGCCAGCAGGGCGGCGTCGCGCGGGCGCTCGACTACCTGGTGTTGATTCCGCGCGCGGTTCCGGGCCTGCTGGCCGGCCTCGCGTTCCTGTGGATCTTCCTGTTCGTGCCGGGCCTGAAGGAGCTGCGCAACACGGTGTTTTCGGTGTGGCTCGCCTACACGGTCGTCTGGCTCGCCTACGGCCTGCGGCTCATCTCCAGCGCGCTGCTGCAGATCGGCCCCGAGCTCGAGGAGGCGGCGAGCACCGCCGGCGCAACGCGCGCCCAGGTGATGCGCGAGGTCACGCTGCCCCTGATCCGGTTCGGCCTGCTCGCGAGCTGGCTGCTGGTGTTCATGATCTTCGAGCGCGAGTACTCGACCGGTGTGTACCTGCTCGGGCAGGGAACCGAAGTCATCGGCTCGATGCTCGTCTCGCTGTGGGGCGCCGGCGCGATCGACGAGGTCGCGGCGCTGTCGCTGATCAACATCGCGCTGGTCGCGGTCGGCCTTGCCGCCGCCCTGCGCTTCGGAGTCAGACTCCATGAATAAGCCCGGCAGCAAGCTGGTCGTCGACGATCTGCATCTCCAATACGGCGACAACAAAATCCTCAAGGGCGTCTCGATGACGCTCAACCCCGGCGAGGTCGTCGCGCTGCTGGGCGCCTCGGGCAGCGGCAAGACGACGCTCTTGCGCTCGGTCGCGGGACTCGAGCAGCCGAGCCGGGGTCGCATCGCCATCGGCGACACCGTGCTCTACGACGGCGCGGCGGGCATCGACATGCCGGTGGAAAAGCGCAACCTGGGTCTCGTCTTCCAGTCGTACGCGCTGTGGCCGCATCGGAGCGTGTTCGACAACATCGCCTATGGCTTGCGGCTGCGCGGCACGCCGGCGAGCGAGATCGACAGCCGCGTCAACCAAGCCCTGCACAACCTGGGCCTCGGCGCGCTGGCGACGCGCCTGCCGCACCAGCTTTCCGGGGGGCAGCAGCAGCGTGTCGCGATCGCCCGGGCGCTGGTCTACAACCCGCCGGTGGTGTTGATGGACGAGCCGCTGTCCAATCTCGACGCCAAGCTTCGCGAGGAAGCGCGGGCGTGGCTGCGGGAGCTGATCGTGCGTCTCGGGCTGTCGGCGCTGGTCGTCACCCACGACCAGACCGAGGCGATGGCGAGGTCCGACAAGATCCTGCTGCTCAACGCCGGCCGCATCGAGCAGCAGGGAACGCCGGAAGACTTGTACAACCGCCCGCAGACGCAGTTCACCGCCGAGTTCATGGGCAGCAACAACCAGCTGTCCGGCAGGGTGACGCAGATCAGCGACGGCCGCGCGCTGCTCGAGGGCGAAGGCTGGCGGCTTTGGGGAGCTATCCGGGGCGCGCTCAAGACAGGCGATGCGGCGACCGGCATCATCCGTCTGGAGCGCACGCGCATCGCCAGCGCGGACGGCGACAATCGATTGCGTACCGAGCTGGTGACCGGCATGTTCCTGGGCGACCGCCAGGAAAACCTGTTCAAGCTCGGCCCGGTACGCCTGCGTTGCTACGGCACGCCGGTGGACGTCGGCGACGGCAACGACTGCTATCTGGAGCTGCCGCAGGAAGACCTCTGGGTGTTCGCGGCGCCCGCAGCCGGCGCGGCGTGACGGCGGACCTTGGCGCGGAACGCGACGGCCATGGCAAAGATCGACGTCTCGGTGGCATGGCTGGCAGGCGAGCGGGCGCGCGCCGCTCCGCTGTTGCTGCAACTGCTGCGCGCCCTTCGCGATCTGGGCTCGATCCAGCGCGCGAGCGCAGCCCTGGGGGTCTCGTACCGCAACGCCTGGGGCCTGCTCGAAAGCTGGCGCGACGAGCTCGCGCGCCCGTTGATCGAGAAGACGCGCGGACGCGGCACGCGCCTCACGGCGCTCGGGGAAGCGCTGCTGCGCTGCGACGACGAGGCCCACGCCGCGCTAGAGCCGCACCTGTCGAAACTGCGCGAGCGCCTCGATCGCGAGCTCGGCTTGGCGCCGGGCGGCGTCGGCCGGCTCGCCTTGAGCGCCAGCCACGATCTGGCACTCGCCGCGGTGCGTGATGCGATCGCCGATGCCGGGGTCTTGCAGATCGATCTGCAGTTCCGCGGCAGCATCGATAGTATCGAGGCCATGCTGGCCGGCCGCTGCGAGCTCGCGGGCTTTCACGTCGACGGCAGCGCCGGTTCCGACGTCGTCGCGCCGTACCGCCGGCTGCTGCACGGTCATCGGCACGCGATCATCCGCTTTGCCCAGCGACGGCAGGGTCTCCTGCTGGCGCGCGGCAATCCGCTGGGAATCCGCGGCCTGCCGGAACTGGCGGACGGCGTGCGCTTCGTCAATCGCCAGCCGGGCTCGGGGACCCGCCTGCTGTTCGATCGCCTGCTGCGCGCGGCGAGGTTGGACGCGGAACGGATTGCCGGCTACGACCAGGAGGAGTTCACGCATCTGGCGGTAGCGGCAACGATCGCGGCAGGGCAGGCCGATGCGGGCTTCGGCATCGAGGCCGCCGCCGCGCAATATCAGCTCGCGTTCGTGCCGCTGGCGAGCGAGCAATACTGCCTCGCGCTGCGTCGCGATCGTTTGCACGATGCGAGCGTGGTTGCGCTGATCGACTACCTCAAGAGCCCGCGTGGCCGTGACCTGATCGCGGCTCTCCCCGGCTATCGCGCCGTGAAGTCGGGCGAGGTCGCGGGCGTGGACGAGATATTGCCCGCATCGCCGCCTGCGCCGGCGCGTGCGGGATCGCGGCGCCGTGCGCCGATGCCCTGACCGCGGTTCGGCAAAGCGTTACAATGCGGGAGCCGCGCTGACCCGGCATCGGGCCTGAAGAGCGGACGACGCCGATCGCGCATCGCGGCGCGCAGTTTTGTCATGCATCGGCCGGGCGGCGCTTAGCCGCCCGGTCTTTTTTGTCCGGACCCCGATGACCGTGCCCGATCTCCTGGTTGCCGCAATCCTCGGTGTCGTCGAGGGCGTGACCGAATTTCTCCCGGTGTCCTCGACCGGCCACCTGATCGTCGCCGGCTCGTTGCTGCACTACACCGGCGAGCGGGCAAAACTGTTCGAGATCGTCATCCAGGCCGGCGCGATCCTCGCCGTATGCTGGGAATACCGCGCCCGGCTCTTTGCGGTGGCGCGCGGCCTCTTCCACCAGCGCGGCGCGCAGCGGTTCGTGCTGAATCTGTCGATCGCATTCCTGCCGGCCGCCGTGCTGGGCCTCGCGTTCGGCCAGGCGATCAAATCCCGGCTGTTCGCGCCGGTGCCGGTCGCCGGCGCCTTCATCGCCGGCGCGCTGGTCATCCTCTGGGCGGAGCGCCGGCAACGCCGCCGCCCGGACCACGTGCGCATCCACAGCGTCGAGGAGATCCGCTGGACCGACGCGCTCAAGATCGGCATCGCCCAGGCATTCGCGCTGATTCCGGGAACGTCGCGCTCGGGGGCGACGATCATCGGCGGCATGCTGTTCGGGTTGTCGCGCCAGGTCGCCACCGAGTTTTCGTTTTTTCTGGCGATACCGACGCTGTTCGCCGCCACCGGTTACGAGTGGGTGAAGAATCGCCACCTGGTAGCCGGCGGCGACCTGTCGATGATCGGCGTCGGCTTCGCCGTCGCCTTCGTCAGCGCCTTTTTCACCATACGGGCGCTGCTGCGCTACGTCGCGCACCACGATTTCATCCCTTTCGCGTGGTACCGCATCGGCTTCGGGCTGGTCATCCTCGGCACCGCCTACGGCGGACTCGTGCGGTGGGACTAGCCGTGCTTCGCCGCGCCGGCGCCGCCGACCTCGTCGGCCCGGCGCTGGCCATCATCGGCGTCCTCGGGTTCGCCTTCAAGGCGATCCTGATCAAGCTCGCCTACGCATGGACCGCGATCGACGCGGTTACCCTGCTCACGCTGCGGATGATCTACTCGGCGCCGTTTTTCGCGCTGATGGCATGGTGGGCCGCCCGGGCGCGCGACGCGCGGCCGCTCGCCCGCCGCGACTGGTTCGGCATCGCCTGGCTCGGATTCGTCGGGTACTACCTGTCGAGCCTGGTCGACTTCATGGGGCTGAAGTACGTCACCGCGGCGCTTGAGCGGCTGATGCTCTACCTGTATCCGACGATCGTCGTCGCGCTGTCGGCGCTGTTTTTCAAGCAGCGGATCACCGGACGCCTCGTGGTGGCGCTGGCGCTTTCGTATGCGGGCATCCTGCTGGTATTCGCCCGCGACCTGCAGTTCGCCGGCGATCGCGACGCGCTCTGGCTCGGCGGTGCGCTGGTGTTCGCGAGCTCGTTCCTCTATGCGTGCTACCTGGTCGGCGCCGGCCCGGTCATCGCCCGTCTGGGCAGCATGCGCTTCATCGCGCTGGCGATGCTGAGTTCGGCGCTGTTCATCTTCGCTCACTTCCTGCTCACACGCCCGCTCGCCGCGCTTCTCGCGCCACCGCGCATTCAACTGCTGTCGCTGACGATGGCGGTGTTCTCGACAGTGCTGCCGACGTACCTGATCGCCGAAGCGATCAAGCGCATGGGCGCGAACCGGACGTCGTTGCTGGGCTCGCTCGGGCCCTTATTCACGATCTGGCTGGGCGCGTGGATACTCGACGAGCCGGTGCGCTGGATCCAGCTCGCCGGCGCGGCCCTGGTTTTAGCCGGCGTCGCCCTCGTCACGTTGCGGCCGGCCCGGTAGTCAGAACTGCGGCGGCAGGTCTTCGACCGGTCCGCTCGGGGCGGGAAAGCGCGCCGAGAAATACTCGATCTCGCCGGCGGCGGCCGGCGCCACTGGGTTGGCTGTCGCTGCCTTGGCGTGGTCGGCGGCGTCGGACCTCTGCTCTGCGTTGGTCACTGCGCCGGCCGGGGCCAGCAGGATCGGTCGCTCGGTCGCCACCACGATGAGCCCGAGAAGCACCAGCATCGCGCCGACCTTCAACGACGTGCCGACGCGGGCCGTGATCGATTTCGAATTGTGCACGGTGAACATGGCGAATCTCCTTCCGCGTTTGCTTCGGCCCTACCGCCCCCCATACGGTTTCGCCGCTTCTCCGGACCGGCAAACGATTCGCCCGCCGGATGAGCAAATCGTAGTCGACAGCCGCATGGGCTGCGTCGGAGCGTTCGTCGCGGAAATGCCGGAAAATTCACGCCGCCGGCGGGCGTCGCCCGCCGTTCGTCCATCTACCAGGCGGTCGGTGGCTTCTTGAGGATGGTGATTTTCTTGTCGACCACGCTGAGATAGCCGCCGGTCACCAGATCCTTGAGCAGACGGCTGATCATGTCGCGCGACGCGCCGACGCGCTCGGCGATGTCCTGCTGGGTGAGCTTCTCCGGCACCGCCATCACGCCGTCGCGCTCGACGGCCAGCGTCGAGATCAGCCGCACGAGCCGGCCGTAGACGTCGGTGAGCGCAAGGCTCTTGACGTTCTCGGTGGCGAACCGCACCCGCTTGATCAGCTTCTCGATCAGGTTCAGCGCGAAGTCGGGATGCGCGAACAGGAATTCGCGAACGCTGGCGCGATTGACGATTGCGCAGGTCGTCGGCTCGACGGTCATCACCGACGCGGAACGCGGACTGCCGTCGAGCGACATTTCGCCCACGTATTCGCCCACCCCGAAAAAGCTCAGCACGATCTCGCGGCCCGCTTCGTTGCTGGCGAAGACCTTCACCCGGCCGGACAGCACGATGTAGAGCGAATCGGCGGTGTCGCCCTCGTTGATCAGGATCGCGCTCTTCGGGAAGCTGCGCACCACGCCGGTCGCCGCGATGTCGTGCAGCGTTTGCTCGGTCAGCGGTGCCAGCGGGTCGACTGCCAATGTCGTCCTGGTCATGTCGCGATCCCTGCTCCAGCAGCAATCGTAGCACGCACGCCGCGCCGGCGCTTTCGCCTCGCCACTAGTCGTGCTTGCGCATGTCGTCGATCACCTTGCCGTCGTTGGCGAGCTCGCCCGACGCGCGCAGCGCCACCTCGCCGCGCAGCTTCGTGACCTCGCGAATCGATGCGACGATCGCCTCGGCTTGCAGCGGCGCGCCACCCGCGGTTTCGACATGCAGCGTCATCCGGTCGTTGCCGTCCGGATTGTCCACGACCAAACGCGCCCGCAAGACGCCCGGGTGGCGCCGCACGATATCGGCGACTTGCGACGGGTGCACGAACAGGCCCTTGACCTTGGTCGCCTGGTCGGCGCGCCCGAGCCATCCCCGAATGCGCATGTTGGTCCGGCCGCACGGCGAGGCGCCGACCAGCACCGCCGAAAGATCGCCGGTGCCGAACCGCAGCAGCGGGTAGTCGGCATTGTGGAGCAGCGTGGCCACGACTTCGCCGACCTCGCCCGGCGCGACCGGCTGGCCGGTCCCGGGGCGCACGATTTCGATCAGGACGCCCTCGTCGACGATCAGGCCCTCGCGGGCGGGCGACTCGTAGGCGAGCGAGCCCAGGTCGGCGCTCGCGTAGACCTGGTAGGCGGCGATGCCGCGTGCGAGGAGCGCGTCGCGCAACGCGGCCGCGAACGCTTCGCCCGACAGCAGCGCCTTCCTGAGGCCCGGCAGGCGCACGCCCAGCTCGTCGGCCTTTTCCAGGATGATCTTCAGGAACGACGGGGTTCCGACGTAGCCGTCGGGCCGGAGCTCGGCCATCGCTTGCACCTGCTGCTCGGTCTGGCCGGTTCCTCCGGGAAAGACCGTGCAACCCAGCGCATCGAGACCGGTGGCGAGCATCGAGCCGGCGGGGCTGAAATGATAGGAGAAGCAGTTGTGCACCAGATCGCCGGCGCGAAAGCCCGCCGCGTGCAGCGCGCGGGCGAGCCGCCAGTAGTCGGGACGATCATTCTCGGGTTCGTAGATCGGGCCCGGCGAGGCGAACACCTGTCGCGCGCGCCGCCGGTTGGGTCCCCACCCGCCCGCGGCGACGCCCCCGAAAGGCCGGTCCGACTTCTGCAGCTCCAGCAACTCCGACTTGCGCAGGACCGGCAGCGCGGCGAGCGCGGCGCGCGAATCGATCGCCGCCGGATCGATCCCCGCCAGCGCGCGGCCGAACCAGGCCGTGTGCGCCCGCGCATGCGCGATCTGCTGGCGCAGCGCCGCGAATTGCGCTCGCTCCCGCTCCTCGGGGTCACGCGTTTCCAGCGTGTCGAAGTGTTCGCTCATCGGCATTTGCCTGGCCGGTCCGCCGCGGGACGAGCGACTCTCGCGGTCCAGAACCGCCACGCCTTCACGCCAGCCAGCGCTTGCGGCGGCGATAGTGCTTGACGTCGCGGAAGCTCTTGCGGCCCGCGGTGGAAAGACCGAGATAGAATTCCTTGACATCCTCGTTCTGCGCGAGCTCGCGCGCGGCCCCGTCCATCACCACCCTGCCGGTCTCCAGGATGTAGCCGTAGTCGGCAAAGCGCAGGGCGGCGTTGGTGTTCTGCTCGGCGAGCAGGAAGCTCACGCTCTCCTTCCGGTTGAGATCGCCGACGATGGCGAAGATTTCCTCGACGATCTGCGGCGCGAGACACATCGACGGCTCGTCGAGCAGGATCATCGACGGCCGCGCCATCAGCGCGCGGCCCACCGCCGTCATCTGCTGCTCGCCGCCCGACGTGTAGCCAGCCAGGCTCGTACGGCGCTGCTTGAGGCGCGGAAAGTAGTGATAGACGCGGTCCAGCGCCTGCGCGATTTCCGCGCGCGAGCCTTTTCGCGTGAACGCTCCCGTCAGCAGGTTTTCCTCGATCGTCAGGTGGGCGAAACAGTGGCGGCCTTCCATCACCTGGCACACGCCGCGCTTGACCAGGTCGTTGGGCGTCAGCTT
>JBOIGD010000128.1:0-3199 GCA_050742615.1 Casimicrobiaceae bacterium
GAAGTGCGCGGCATCGAGTTCGCGCGCATCGACTTCGACATCGCCGGCGACCTCGCGAGCTGGAGCGCATCGGTTCCCGGACGCGTGGAAGCGAAGGCCGAAGCGCTGACCGGCCCGACGACGCCGGCGGGCAAGCGCGTGCAGACGATCAACCCGCCCGGGTCGGAAGTGGGCCCCGGTGGCGTGGCGACCTGGGGTACCGCCACAACGGACCGGGTCGACATGCTGGGCTTCAAGTGGAGCCGCAGCGGCAAATCCAGCAAGCACATCGCCTTCGCTTGGCGCGGCCCCGATTGACCGATGCAGGTTGCGGGCGCGTCAGCCGAACAAGATTCGCCGCGCGCGGCGTTCGCCCTGCTGTCGTGGCGGATCAACCTGGCGGTCGTCATCGCACTGATCGCGCTGTCGGTGCTCGCATGGCGAAGCACCGTCCAGGACGCCCTTTCGATGCGCGACATGGTGATGGGCCTCGGCCAGATCGGCTGGCGCATGCAGGGCGACATGAGCGCCGGCGTCTTTCTCGCGATGTGGGTGACGATGATGGCCGCGATGATGCTGCCGAGCGCGGCGCCGATGGTGCTCGCCCATCTCGGCGTCACGCGCCGGCGCGGCCGTGGCATCGCTTCCACGTTCGTGTTCGTCGCCGGCTACCTTCTGGTCTGGTCGGCGATCGGCGTGATACCGCTCGTCGCCTACAAGGCCTTCGCGCCGCTGAGCGAAGATCCCACGCTGCTGCGGTGGCTGCCCACGCTGGCAGGCGCGATCCTAGTCATCGCGGGGGCTTATCAATTCACGGCGTGGAAGCGCATCTGCTTCGACCATTGCCAGAGCCCTTTCGCCTTCATCGCGTCGCATG
This sequence comes from Casimicrobiaceae bacterium, assembly GCA_050742615.1. Classification (GTDB taxonomy): domain Bacteria; phylum Pseudomonadota; class Gammaproteobacteria; order Burkholderiales; family Casimicrobiaceae; genus PALSA-1003. Next base: position 857 of record JBOIGD010000128.1, read on the forward strand.
ACTTTGATGGGGGCTCCGTCAGCGCCCTGCGCGCGGGGGTGGTCCACGGCGCGTTCTGCCTCGGCTGTTGCTGGGCGGTCATGGCCGTCCTGTTGCTGGTGGGGCTGATGAACCTCTTGTGGATGGCCGGCATCTTCGCCCTCATCTTCATCGAGAAGAGCTGGAAACACGGATTGGTCGTGGCCAGGATCGCCGGCGTCGCGCTGATGGCGCTGGGCGCGACGGTGATCGCCGATCCCGCGCTCCTCGCAGCGATCTCGCTGTAGTCAATCGCGGCCGCATCGGCGTGCGCCGGTACGGCGACGGATTTCGAGCAGGCGGCGTCGGGCCGCTCAGCCCGGCGGCTCGGAGCCGGCGGGCAGGTCGTGGCCGATCAGCGTCGGCTCGAGCCGGCGCGGGCGCGTCGCGTCGGTAACAGCATCACCGTCGGCGCGCGCCTGGGCGATCGCCTCTTCCGCGTCGCCCGCGATGTCGGCCAGATCGTCGCCCAAAAAGCCACCGCTCTGGTGCGCCCACAGCCGTGCATACAGGCCGTCGCGCGCTAGCAGGCTGCGATGGTCGCCCTCCTCCACGATGCGCCCCCGATCGAGCACGATCAGCCGGTCCATCGCCGCGATCGTCGACAGCCGGTGCGCGATGGCGACGACCGTCTTGCCCTGCATCAGGCGGTAGAGGCTCCTCTGGATCGCGGCCTCGACCTCGGAGTCCAGCGCACTGGTCGCCTCGTCGAGGAGCAGGATCGGCGCGTCCTTCAGCATCACTCGCGCGATCGCAATGCGCTGGCGCTGCCCGCCGGAGAGCTTCACCCCGCGCTCGCCGACGTGCGCGTCGTACCCCTTGCGCCCCTTGGAATCGGCCAGCAAGCCCACGAATTCGTCGGCCTCCGCCCGCTTCGCCGCGGCGAGCATGTCTTCCTCGGTCGCGTCGGGCCGGCCATAGGCAATATTCTCGCGCACCGAGCGGTGCAGCAGTGAAGTGTCCTGCGTGACCATGCCGATCTGCTCGCGCAGGCTGTTCTGGGTCACGCGCGCGATGTCCTGGCCGTCGATCAGGATGCGCCCGCTCTCCACGTCGTAGAAACGCAGCAGCAGGTTGACGATCGTCGACTTGCCCGCGCCCGAGCGACCGACGAGACCGATCTTCTCGCCGGGGCGGATATGGAGGTCGAGCCTCTCGATCACGTCGCGCTTGCCGCCGTAGGCGAAGCTGACCTGCTCGAAGCGGATGTCGCCGCGGGTGACGGTGATCGTCTCCGCGCCGGGCGCATCGACCACCGTGTGCCGGCGCGCGATGGTGTTGATGCCGTCCTGCACGGTCCCGATGTGCTCGAACAGCGTCGCCATCTCCCACATCACCCAGTGCGAGATGCCGTTGAGGCGCAGCGCCATCGCGGTGGCTGCGGCGACCGCGCCCACGCTGACCAGGCCTTGCGTCCACAGCCAGAGCGTGGCCCCGGCGCTGGCGGCGATCAGCGCCATCGACAGCGTGTGATTGGCGATCTCGAAGCCGGTGACGAGCCGCATCTGGGTGTGCACGGTGCCGAGGAACTCCTGCATCGCCGCCCGCGCGAAGAACGCCCCGCGCCGCGCGTGCGAGAAGAGCTTGACCGTGGCGATGTTGGTGTAGGCGTCGGTCATGCGCCCGGTCATCAGCGACCGCGCGTCGGCCTGCATCCGGGCGACCCGTCCCAGCCGGGGCACGAAGTAGGTCAACGCGACGACGTACAGCGCCACCCAGGCGAGGAACGGGACGAGCAGCCGCGGATCGAAATGCCCCAGCACGGCAAGCAGCGTGACAAAGTAGATGATGACGAAGACCAGCAGCTCGGCGACGATCAGCCAGGTGTCGCGCACCGCGAGCGCTGTCTGCATCACCTTGGCCGCGATGCGTCCGGCGAACTCGTCCTGGTAAAAGCTCATGCTCTGTCCGAGCATCAGCCGGTGAAAGTTCCAGCGCAGCAGCATCGGGAAGTTTCCGAACAGCGTCTGCTGCTTGATCGTCGACTGCAGCGCGACCAGCACGATGCTGCCGGCGAGCACGGCGGCGAGAAGCAGCAGCCGACCGCCTTCCCGCGTCCAGAGCTCCGCCGGCTGCACCTTGGCCAGCCAGTCGACGATGCCGCCCAGCATCGCGAACAGCAGCGCCTCGAAGGCACCGATCACCGCGGTCAGCAAGGTCGTAATCAGCAGGTACTTGCGCAGGCCCTTCGAGCACGCCCAAAGGAACGCGAAAAAGCCGCGCGGCGGCGCGTCCGGGATCGCCTCGGGATAGGGATCGACCAGGCGCTCGAAAAAGGGGAACACGGGATCTCCGTCGCTTCGTTGGTCCGGCGCGACCCGCGGC
>JBOIGD010000129.1:0-6291 GCA_050742615.1 Casimicrobiaceae bacterium
AGGAGATCTGGTCGTCGGCGCGGGGATCGACCCGTACATAGGCTATGGACAGCGCGGCAGCTTTTCGATTATCGAGGCAACCCTTGCCGCCATCGTCGAATTGTTTCCAAGCTTCAGCCGGGTGCGCATGAACCGCCAATGGGGCGGCATTGTCGACGTGTGCCCGGACGCCTGTCCGATCATCGGACTGACGCCGGTCGAAGGGCTCTATTTCAATTGTGGTTGGGGTACCGGCGGCTTCAAAGCCACGCCGGGCTCCGGATGGGTGTTTGCGCACACCGTCGCACACAATCGACCGCACGCGCTGAACGCGCCGTTTTCGCTCGATCGCTTTTCGACCGGGCATCTGATCGATGAGCACGGTGCCGCCGCCGTTGCGCACTGACGCCTGAGATGCCACGATGCTGATGATCTGCTGCCCGTGGTGCGGACCGCGCGAACAGACCGAATTCTCCTATGGTGGCGAGGCGCATATCGTGCGTCCGCCGGACACCGATGCGCTGAGCGACGCGCAATGGGCCGAATATCTATTCATGCGCAATAATCCGCGGGGCCACCACCTGGAGCAGTGGACGCACACTTATGGCTGCCGGCGCTGGTTCAATGTCGTGCGTGACACGGTGACCTATCGGATCGCCTCCGTCTACAAGGTGGGTGAGGACACTCCCGGCGAGCGCATCTGATGCAGACGCACCGCCTCGCGCAGGGTGGGCGGATCGACCGCAGCCGGCCCCTTTCGTTCACGTTCAATGGCCGGCGCTTCGAAGGCTATGCCGGCGACACTCTCGCCTCGGCGCTGCTTGCCAATGGCGTCACCCTGGTGGCCCGGAGCTGGAAGTATCACCGCCCTCGCGGCATTGTCGGCAGTGGCGTCGAAGAGCCGAACGCCATCGTCCAGCTCGAAGCCGGTTCGCGTGCGATTCCCAACGCACGGGCGACCGAAGTGGAGCTCTACGAGGGATTGACTGCGGCGAGCGTCAACTGCTGGCCCGGCGTCGCGCTCGACTTCATGGCGATGGCGGGCGCGTTTTCCCGCCTGATGCCGGCAGGCTTCTATTACAAGACGTTCATGTGGCCGAAAAGTCTCTGGACAAGCTACGAACACCTGATTCGCAAAACATCCGGACTTGGCACGGCACCATCCGGTCCGGATCCGGACCACTACGAAAAGATGAACTGTCATTGCGACGTCCTGATCGTTGGAGGCGGCCCGGCCGGACTCGCTGCCGCGCTGACGGCCGGCCGTGCAGGTGCGCGGGTGATTGTCGCGGACGATCAGCCCGAATTTGGCGGTCGGCTGTTGAGTGGCCCCGACCCGATTTCCGAAGATGCACGCGACGCGGTTCCCGGCTCGATTGCCGGTGCTGCTCCGCTGCTATGGGTGAAAAGAACGGTCGCCGAACTCGCGACCATGCCCGATGTGCGGCTCCTTTCGCGCAGCACGGTCTTCGGTTATCACGATCAGAACTTCGTGACCATCAACGAGCGACGTACGGATCATCTGCCGATAAGCCTTCGCAACGGCGTACGCGAGCGGGTCTGGCGGGTGCGCGCGGCGCGCGTCATTCTTGCCGCCGGCGCCATCGAGCGCCCTATCGTGTTCGGCAACAACGATCGGCCCGGGATCATGCTGGCGTCCGCGGTGTCGACTTATCTGAACCGCTTCGGCGTATGCCCCGGCTCCCGCGTCGTGGTCTTCACGAACAACGACAGCGCCTATCGGACGGCACTGGACCTCGTGCGGGCTGGCATCGCCGTGGCGGGCGTCGTCGATTCACGCAGCGCGCCGAGTGGTGCGTTGGTGGCACGCGCACGCGACGCCGGGATCGTCGTGATCGATCGCGCGGTCGTCGCCGACACCGATGGGTCCCGGCGTATCCGTGCCGTCAAGATCATGGCCCTGGATGCGGGCGGTGAACGCCTGCGCGGTCTGGCGCGAGTCATCTCCTGCGACCTGCTCGCGCTCTCGGGCGGCTTCAATCCCACCGTCCATCTGCATGCGCAATCAGGGGCGCGACCGCGCTTCGACAAGGTCAAGGCCTGCTTCGTGCCGGGCGACTCGGTACAGTCCGAGCGGTCTGCGGGCGCCTGCAACGGCAGCTTCGTTCTCCAGGCGTGCCTCGCCGAGGGAAGCGCCGCCGGTGAGGAAGCGGCGCGTCTGGCCGGGTTCACCGAAGGACCTGCGAGCACGCCCATCGCTGCCCGTGGCGAAGTCGAAGAACCGCATCAACCGCTGTGGATCGTGCCATCCGTGTCTCCCGCGGGCCGCGGCCCCAAGCAGTTCGTCGATCTGCAGAATGACGTCACCGCAGCCGATATAACCCTCGCGTCACGCGAGGGTTATCGGTCGATCGAGCATGTCAAGCGCTATACGGCGCTGGGCTTCGGCACCGACCAGGGCAAGCTCGGCAATATCAACGGAGCCGCGATTCTCGCCCAAACGCAGGGCAGTGACATCGCCAGTACCGGAACAACGACCTTTCGTCCCAATTATGTCCCGGTCACATTCGGAGCGATCGCAGGGCGCGACCTCGCTGACTTGTTCGAGCCGATACGCAAGACCGCTCTGAACCCATGGCACGAGGCGCATGGCGCCGTGTTCGAGAATGTCGGTCAGTGGAAACGTCCCCGGTACTATCCGAAGGCGGGCGAGAGCATGAACGACGCGGTGAACCGGGAATGTCTTGCCGCGCGCAACGGGGTGGCTATCCAGGATGCATCCACCCTGGGCAAGATCGACATCCAGGGCCCGGACGCCGCGACGTTCTTAGACCTTGTCTACACCAATACATGGACCAAGCTCGGCGTCGGCCGATCCCGCTACGGCGTGATGCTCGACGAAAACGGCATGGTGATGGACGACGGCGTCACGACGCGGCTTGCCGAAAGCCACTTCCTGATGACTACGACCACCGGCGGCGCAGCGCGCGTGATGGCATGGCTGGAGCGCTGGCTACAGACCGAATGGACGCATCTGAAGGTCTACCTGACGTCGGTCACCGATCACTGGGCCACGGCGGCTGTCGCGGGGCCTCTCAGCAGGAGCGTCGTGGGGGCCGTATGCCCGGATCTCGATTTGTCCCCCGAGGCGTTTCCATTCCTGTCGTCGAGGGTGACGAGCGCAGCCGGCGTGCCGGCGCGCATTGCCCGGATCAGCTTCTCGGGGGAGCTGGCCTACGAGGTCAACGTGTCTGCCAATCATGCACGCCACGTATGGGAGGCACTGATGGCTGCCGGCCGCCCCTTCGGCATCACACCGTACGGCACCGAGGCCATGCACGTACTGCGCGCCGAAAAAGGCTTCATCATCGTCGGCCAGGATACCGACGGGTCCGTGACACCGATCGATCTCGGCATGGATTGGATCGTTGCCAAGACCAAGGACTTCATCGGCCGACGTTCGCTCAGCCGTTCCGACACCACGCGCGAGGACCGCAAGCAACTTGTCGGGTTGTTGACCGAAAACCGGGAGGAAGTTCTGCCTGAGGGTAGCCAGATCGTCCACGATGCCAAGGCGCCGGCGCCGATGCCCATGCTCGGTCATGTCACGTCCAGTTACTTCAGTGCATTCCTGAGACACTCGATTGCCCTGGCGTTGGTCAAAGCCGGCCGCAAGCGGATGGGTGAGAGAGTGGAGATCCCGCTGGAATCGGGCCGTGTGATTGCCGCGACCATCACCAGTCCGGTGTTCGTCGATGCGGAAGGAGCGCGACAAGATGTCTGAGCGCAGCATTGGCGAAAGCCCCCTTGCAAACGTTCGCCTCCCCGCCGGTGTAGAGGGCGGCGGCGACACGGCCGATGTCGTCTCGCATGAACGTGCATTGCTCGGCCACATCAACCTACGCGGCAATCCGCACGACCGCGCATTCGCGGCAGCGGTCGAAACGGCGATCGGCATCGCCCTGCCCGTCGTGCCGAATACAATTTCGGACGCGAACGGCATTACCGCCTACTGGCTAGGACCCGAGGAATGGTTGATCGTGACCCCAGCCGATCGCGAAGCCGCGATCGCTCACGCATTGCGCATGGCGGTCGACGGAATGTTTGCTGCGGTCACGGAAGTCAGCGGCGGCCAGACCATCGTGGTGTTGCGTGGCCCCGCAGCGCGTGAAATTCTCGCCAAGGGCTGCCCTCTTGATCTGCACCCCCGTGTCTTCGGTCCCGGACAATGCGCCCAAAGCCGTCTCGCGCGGGCGCCGATCCTGGTTCGGCAGACCGATGCCTCCCCAACGTTCGAGATCATCGTGCGCCGCAGCTTCGCGGAATACCTCTGGCTATGGTTGCAGGATGCAGCGGTCTACCGTTGATATGCGAAACGGCAGCCTCGACAGGGTGGCAATCCCTGCCCGCGCCATGATGCACCATCGCAACACGAGATCGGCAGGTGCTTGGCGTTCCTATGCGAGGGCGATCCCGTAACGGCGGCGCAGGTTGTCGGCGAGCGCCTTGCCGGCGGCCGATACCAGGAAAACGATGACGATGTAGATGGCGGCGGTCGCGGTCAGGATTTCGATCGGCTCGTACCAGATGTTGACGATCTTCTGCGACTGGAACATCAGATCCTGCACCGTGATCACCGATACCAGCGTCGAGGATTTCACGATCACCGTAAACTGATTGACCAGCGATGGCGCCGTGCTGAGGGAAACCTGCGGCAGGATGATCCGCCGGAAGACGAGCAGCGCTGGCATGCCGACCGCATACGCGGCCTCGCGCTGCCCGCGCGGTATCGCCTCGATCCCGCCACGAAAGGTCTCCGCCAGATAGCCGCCCGACTGCAACGCCAGCGCCACCCAGGCCGCGGTGAAAAAAGTGTCCGGCCAGCCGAAGAGCGGCGGCCACACGTAGTTCACCCATAGCAGCTGCACCAGAATCGGTGTCGCGCGAAAGAATTCGATCAGGCCGATCGCGACGAAGCGCAGCGGCCGGACGTACATGCGCACGAGGCAGAGGACCAGGCCGATGACGATCGCGCAGGCGAAGGCGATGACGCAGACCTCGACAGTGACGACAAGGCCACTGAAAAGTGCGTCGCGCTGGTTCCATACGAGGCGCTGCCAGTTGCCCATTCTGCGGCCGCCTCAGGCGAAGATCTTGTTGCGCCAGCGCTCGGAGACCGCGCGCAGCGAGTAGCTGGCGACCAGGATCACCGCGAAATAGACCAGCGCCGCGCCGGTGTAGAGGGGCAGCGGCCGCATCTCCTGCTGCGTGATCATCGACACCTGATACATCAGGTCGGGAACCGCGATCAGCGAGACGATGGTAGTCGCCTTGAACAACGAGATGAACTGGTTGATCGACTCCGGCAGCATTCGCCGCACCACCTGCGGCAGGACGATGCGCCACAGGATCAGGCGCTCGGACATGCCGCACGAGCGCCCCGCCTCGATCTGGCCGCCCGGAACCGCTTCGATGCCGGCGCGAAACGTCTCGGCGAAATATCCGCTGTAGACGAACCCCAGGGCGATGATCGCCGACACGAAGGGATTCAGCTCGAAATGCGCATGCAGCAGCGCGCCGATCAACAGCGGCAGCACGAAATGCACCCACACGACCATGATGTAGTCCGGCGCATTGCGGAAGATTTCGACGTGCAGGGTGCCGAACCAGCGCGCCGGCCACCGGCGGCTGATGCGCAGCAGCGCGGCCCCCAGTCCTAGCACCAGCGCGAGCGCCGCCGCGCATGCGAAGACGTAGAAATTCACCGCGAGTCCTCGCAGCAGGACGGTGCGGTACTCCCAGAAGATGGAAAGGTCGAGGACCTGGTGCAGCGACTCGGACACGGGTCAGTGGAGATGCTTGGCGATGAACTGCCGATAGCGCTCCGACCTCGGTGCACCGAACATCCGCTCAGGCGGGCCTTCCTCTTCGATCAGGCCGTTGTGCAGGAACATGACCTGGTCGGACACTTCCCGGGCGAAACCCATTTCGTGCGTCACCACGATCATCGTCGTCCCGTCCGCCGCGAGCTCGCGCATGACGCCCAAGACTTCATCGGTCAGCTCGGGATCGAGCGACGACGTGGGCTCGTCGAACAGCATCACCTTGGGCTGCATGGCCAGCGCCCGCGCGATCGCCACGCGCTGCTGCTGTCCGCCGGACAGCCGCGCCGGGTACTCGAGCGCCTTGTCTTCGAGATGAACGCGGGCGAGGCATTCGGCGCCGAGTTCGGCCGCCGCCTTCCGCGACAGGCCGCGGACGCGATTCGGGGCCTCGATCACGTTGCCCAGCACCGTCATGTGCGGCCACAGATTGAACTGCTGGAACACGGTACCCAGCTCACGCCGCATC
>JBOIGD010000130.1:0-8391 GCA_050742615.1 Casimicrobiaceae bacterium
GCTGCACCGATTGCGGCAGGCCGAGCGCGTCCTGCAATGCGGCGAGCCGCTCGTCCTGCGTGGCCTTCTGCGCCAGCTTCTGCCGGATCGCGAGCTCGGCGTTCTGCACCGCCATCGTGGTCCACACGCGCCGCTCGCCGCCCGGATTCGTCACCAGCTGCACCCGGTGTCCCGATTGCGCCGACAGCACCTCGGCCAGCACCGGATCGTCGGCGCCCTCCGTCGCGACGATCGTCGGCGGCGTGGGTCGCTCGAGATAATGCTGCACCAGGAACGCGGGCACGACCTCGGCGAGCGTCGTGCCCTCGGCGTGCTGCGGAAAGAACGTGCGGTCGCCGACATGCCGCCCGCCGCGGATCATTACCAGATTGACCGCCGTGAGCCCTCGCTCGGCGACGCCCGCGATCACGTCGACGTCGCCCGCTGTCGGGCTCTCGACGAACTGCCGGGACTGCAGCTGCTGCAGCCGCGTGATCTTGTCGCGGATCCGGGCCGCACGCTCGAACGCGAGCGAGGCGGCGGCCTGTTCCATCTGGCGTTGCAACCCCGCCAGCACTTCGCTGGTCTTGCCCTGCAGGAACAGGGTCGCGTTACCAACGTCTTCCTGGTAGTCGGCTTCGGAAATCAGGCCCACGCACGGGCCCGTGCAGCGCTGGATCTGATGCAGCATGCACGGGCGCGACCGGTTGGCGAACACGCTGTTCTCGCAGGTGCGAAGCTGAAACACCTTTTGCAGCACGCCCATGCCTTCGCGCACGGCGCCCGCGCTGGGAAAAGGCCCGAAGTAGCGGTGCGGCTTGTCGAGCTTGCCGCGGTGAAAGCGCAGCTGCGGAAACGTCTCGCCGGTCAGGCAGATGTACGGATAGCTCTTGTCGTCGCGGAACAGGACGTTGTAGCGCGGCTGGTGCGCCTTGATCAGGTTGTTCTCCAGCAGCAGCGCCTCGCCCTCGGAGCGGGTGACCGTCACCTCGACCCGCGCCACCTGTCCGACCATCGCCTCGGTCCGCGGATGGTGGCCGGTCTTCTGAAAATAGTTGGACACGCGTTTCTTCAGGTTGCCCGCCTTGCCGACGTACAGCGTTTCCCCGCCGGCATCGACCATGCGATAGACGCCGGCTCGATTGGGGAGCGAGGCGAGCAGCTCGCGGGCGTCGAACGCCTTGCTCTTGTCGGGGTCGGGCCGGTTCTCGTCCATCGTTCATTCCCTTACGCCGGCTGCGCGAGGGCCGCGCTGGCGCGATAGCGCCCGATCGCGGCGAACACCTGCTCGAACATTTCGACCGTCAGCCGGCGTGTATTGGTGTTGTAGCGGCTGCAGTGATAGCAGTCGAACAGGCGTGCCGTGCCGTCCAGGCCGATCGGCAGCGGGTGCTCGCCGCCGTGCGTAAACGGGCGCGCCCTCGGCGCCATTCTCAGCGCCAGCAGCACCGCATCGTGCGCGATGCGGCCCAGCGCGAGGACCGCGGCGCGATCGGGCAGCATCCCGAGTTCGGCAGCCAGATAGGCGTTGCAGTTCCGGATCTCGGCCGGCAGCGGTTTGTTGCCCGGCGGCAGGCATTTGACCGCGTTGGTGATCCGGGCGTCGATCAGCTCGAGGCCGTCGTCGGCTCCGACCGATTGCGGCTGGCTCGCGTAGCCGAACTTGTGCAGCGTCGCATAGAGCAGGATGCCCGCGTAGTCGCCGGTGAACGGCCTGCCGCTGGCGTTGGCGCCGTGCATCCCCGGCGCGAGGCCGACGATGACCAGATGCGCGTTCAGGTCGCCGAACGGCGGCACCGGCCGGCAGAAATAAGCCGGATGCGCCGCCAGGACATCGTCGAGAAAATGCGCGAGCCTCGGGCAGCGTCGGCAGTTCACATCGTAGGCGGCGGCGAGGGCCGCGGCAGCATCGGGTTCGCGGCGGATCGATCGACTCATGTAGAATGGCGCGCGTTGCGCCCGTCGCGATGGTTGATCACTCGAAATCTGCCGGAACGTGCACCGGAAGGAAGGACGACGGGTGAGCGTAATTTTAGCACGCGCCCGTGGCCCGAAACGGTCTCCATGCTCCCGCCCGAATCACGACTCGAAGTACGCTCGCGCCTGCCGGCCGAGCCCACGGCGAACCCGCCGCTGCTCTTCGTGCACGGCGGCTACTGCGACGCGTGGTGCTGGGAGCCCTACTTCCTGCCCTGGTTCGCGGCGCACGGCTATGCGTCGCACGCGTTGAGCCTCCGCGGCCATGGCGCGAGCGGCGGCCACGAATCGCTGTTCGTCACCGGGCTCGACGACTACGTTGCCGACGTCGAGCATGTCGCCGGCGGTCTCGCCTCTCCGCCGGTGCTGATCGGGCATTCGATGGGCGCGGCGATCGTCGAGCGCATGCTGACGACGCGGCCGGTCCGCGCCGCCGCCCTGCTCGCGCCGATCCCGCCGGCGGGACTCGCGCCGGTGGCGCAGCGTCTTCTCGCCTGGCAGCCGGAATACCTGGTCAACATGCAGCGCCTGGACGCGCCGCATTTGAGCGGCGACATACTGGCCGCGCTGCGGCCGATGTATTTCAGCGACAGCGTCGCGCCGGCAGTTCTGGCCCAGGCCGTCGCGCATCTCGCGCCCGAGTCGCCGCGCGCGCTGATGGACCTGAGCCTGCGGCTGCACGGCGGCGTGCCTGTCGCGCCGGCGCGGCTGTTCGTGCTCGGCGCCAAAGACGATCGCATCTCGACCCCGGCCGACGTGAGCGCCACCGCGTCGCTCTACGGCGTGGCGCCCGTGATCGTTCCGGGCCTCGCGCACATGCTGATGCTGGAACGCGACTGGGAGACCGCCGCGCGGCCGCTGCTCGGATGGCTGGAGAAGTCCGCACGGTCGTAACCGGCGGATCGACGGCGACCGTGTTTCCCCGCGGACGCGGGTGGCCGCGCGAAGCCTACCGGTGCTCGCCGGCAAACTCGGCGAACTCGTCCGGCGCCATCGCCTCGCTGAACAGGAATCCCTGGAAGCAGTGGCAGTCGCGGGCCTCGAGAAAGGCGAGCTGCCCGCTGGTGCCGACACCTTCGGCGACGACGCGCAAGTCGAGGCCGCGCGCCAGCGCGATGATCGCCTCGGTGATCGCCGCGTCACCCGGGTCCGTTTCCAGGTCGGCGATGAACGAGATGTCGATCTTCAATGTATCGATCGGGAAGTGCTTGAGGTGCGACAGGCTGGAATAGCCGGTGCCGAAATCGTCGATCGCGACCGAGAAGCCGTCTTCGCGCAGCTGCTGCAGGACCTTGCGAATCGCGTCGAGATCGTGCAGCAGGCTCGATTCGGTGACTTCGAGCTCGATCCACGACGGCTCGCAGCCCGCGTTGCGGACGATTTCCGAGATGCGTTGCGCCAGGTCGTCGCGGTAGAACTGGCGCCCTGACAGATTGATCGACACCATCAGCTCGAGGCCCCCCTTGCGCCACGCCGCGCACTGCTCGGCCGCGCTCCGCACCACCCAGTCGCCGAGGATGTGGATCAGTCCCGACTCCTCGGCCAGCGGAATGAACACCTGCGGCGCGATTTCGCCGTGCTCGGCATCGTGCCAGCGCAGCAGCGCCTCGGCGCCGACAATCGCCTTGTCGGCGATGCGCACGACCGGCTGGTAGTGCAGCTTGAGGGCGCAATCCTTGACCGCGGTGCGCAAGGCGCTTTCCAGCGTGTGCTGCTTCAGACGCCGCGCCGCGAGATCGGCGTCGAAGAACTGGTAGGTGTTGCGCCCCAGCTCCTTCGACCGGTACATCGCGACGTCGGCATGCTTGAGCAGCCCCTCCGGATCGTCGCTGTCGTCGGGATAGATCGAGATGCCGATCGAGGACGTCACGTAGATGTCATGCTCTTCGATCCGGAAAGGCTGGGCGACCGCATCCTGGAGCTTCTGCGCGACGCGGTTGAGCACCGCGGCGTCGTCGAAGTCCTCGACGATCACCATGAATTCGTCGCCGCCCAGGCGCGCCAGCAGATCGGTTTCCCGCAACGCGCCCGACAGCGACGCAGTCACCTGCTTCAGCAGCTCGTCGCCGATCCGGTGGCCGAGCGTGTCGTTGACGTTCTTGAAGCGGTCCAGATCGATGTAGAGCACGCCCACGTGGCGGCCGTTGCGCTTGGCCTGCGCGATCGCTTGCGCGAGCCGTTCCTGCAGCAGCAGGCGATTCGGCAGCCCGGTCAGCGCATCGCGCGTCGCCAGGTACTGCAGGCGCTCCTCGGCCTGGATGCGCGAGGATACGTCCTGCACGAACGACAGGATCGACACGATGCCGCCCTGCTCGTCGAGCAGGCAGGAGTGGTACCACTCGCACCAGATCGTCTCGCCGTCCTTGCGGTAATTACGATTCAGACCGGTCGCCCGCGGCTGCTCGCCGGCCATCAGCTTGCCGATCAGCTCGGTCACCGCCGGACGATCGGCCTCGTGCGTCAGCTGGCTGCCGGTGATCGGCATGCCCAGCACCTCTTCGGCGCGCCAGCCGAAGATGTTCTCGGCCTGCGGCGACCAGCGCACCAGGCGGAAATCGCGATCCCACTCGAGCACCGCCAGCGGCGTATTGTTGATGTGCGACGACAGCATCCAGTTGGCGCGACGCAGCGCCTCCTCGTTGCGCTTCTGGTCATGAATGTCGGTATGGACCGCGTAGATACCGATCACGTTGCCTTCGCCGTCGCGATTGGGCGCGTAGTGGATCGACTCCCAGCGCTGGTCGCCGTTGGGCTGCACCAGCAGTTGCTCGGTCGATATCGTCTCGCCGGCGAAGACGCGGTTCAGCAGAGGCTCGAGCTGGCGGGCGCGGGCGTCTCCGATGACTTCGCCGATGCGCCGTCCGGTCAGGTCCTTGCGGCTCTCGGACAGCCATTCCTCGTTGTGCCGGTTGAGGAAGCGAAAGCGCGATTCGCGGTCGATGTAGGCGACGCGGGCCGGAACGTTGTCCATGATCAGCCGCAGCTCGCCTTCGCTGGCGCGCAGGGCTTCCTGCGCCTGCTTCAGGCCATGGATGTCGTTCATCAGCACGAACGCGCCATTGACCTCGCCCGCCGGCGTGGCGTCGGGCACGACGCGGATGGTCATCCACCGCCGCGCGCCGCCGGCGCCCGGGACCAGCCGGTCGAACGACGTCGATTCGCCCTGCAGCGCACGCGACAAGAGTGCCTGCGCGCTCGCATAAATGCCGTGGCCGACGACGTCGCGCAGACGCAACGCGGCCACCTGCTCGGCGGTCAGGCCGAAGTACTGGAGGAATGGGCGATTGACGTACTGGCAGCGTTCGTCGCGGTCGATGTAGGCGACCGGCGCCGGCACCCCGTCCATGATTGCGCGGAGCTGCGACTCGCGCGAAGCCAGTGCCTCCTGTGCCTGCTTCAGGTCGGTGATGTCGTGGCCGACGATGTAGTAGCCCTTGATCGTCCCGTCGATGCGCATGTCGGGGACGATCTTGTTGCGCAGCCACCGCTGGCGCCCGTTGACGTCGACGGTCTCGCGCTCGTAGTTGACGCTCTCGCCCCGGGCGGCGCGATCGATGAACGGCTGCTGGAACGCGAAAGCCTCGGGCCCGAGCACGTCCTTGACGCTCTTGCCGATGATCTGGTCGCGACCGATCCCGACCAGGCTGACAAAGGCGTCGTTGACGAACGTGTAGTGACGATCGAGATCGACGTAGACGACCGGCTCCGGAATATTGTCGGTGAACAGGCGCAGCTGCTCCTCGCGGGTAGCCAGCGCCTGCTCGGTCAGCTTGAGGTCGTGGATGTCGTATTCGGTGCAATACAGCCCGCGCACCTTGCCGGCGGCGTCGAGGTCGGGCGCGACGCGGCCGTGCATCCAGCGTCGCTTGCCGTCGGCGCTGGCGCCGACGCGCTCGTATTCGACGTTCTCACCCTGTTGCGCGCGCTTGAGAATCGGGCGCAAAAACACATTGACGTCGTGCGGCATGATGTCGGACGGCGTCTTGCCGTAGATCTCCGCCTGCGGCCGGCAGACCCAGTTGGCAAAGGCCTGGTTGACGAACGTGTATTTGAGCGTCCGGTCGAGATAGGCGATCGGGCCGGGGATGTTGTCGGCGAACAGACGCAGCTGCGATTCCTGCGATTTCAGCGCCTCGCGGATGCGGACGTCATCCTCGATGTCGTTGATCACCGCGAACGCGCCGCCTGTCTTGCGGCCGGGCTCGCGATCGGGGAACAGCGTGATGCGCACCCAGCGCAGCTCGCCGCTGGCCCGGCGCTCGCGGCGGTCGTAGCTAACGGTCGCGCCGGCGAAGGTCCGCTCGACGTAGCCCATCATCTCCTCGAGCGCGTCGGGCGCGACGAAGTTCTTCAGCGGCTGGCCGAGCAGGTCGTCGACCGCCCCGCCGATGTATTCACCGTAGGGTTTGTTCGCAAATCGCAGCCTGAACGCGCGATCGAAATAGAAAATCGGCAGGCTGACGCTGTCGGTGACGATGCGCAGCCGATGCTCGCGCTCGCCGGCCTCGAGCTCCATGCGCTTGACGTTGTCGACGTCGGTGTAAGTCGCCAGGACGCCGCGGATCTCGCCGCGCGGCCCGCGATCCGGGTAGTAGTCGACCCGAACCCAGAAGGCATTGCGCTTGACCGACGAGAGCTGGCGCTCGAAGCTCACCCGCTCCCCATTGAGGGCGGCTTCGAGGTAGGCATGGTAGAGCTGGTAGAGCTCGCGGCCGTCGACCTCGACCACCTCGCGGCCGATGACCTCGAATTGCGGCTTGGCGGACCAGTCGAGGAACGCGCGGTTGACGAAGCGGTAACGCTGGTCGACGTCGATGTAGCAGACCGGGAGCCCGAGCGCGTTCAGCTTGCGCTGCGACAGCGCAAGCAGAGCTTCCCGTTCCAGACCTTCGCCGACCGTCTGCTGCGTCGGCAGGTCCAGGCGAGTCAATGATCGGGGCAGCGCCATGGGGCCGGGTCCAGCCGGCGGCTTCCAATCCCGGGAAACCGGCGGCCCAAGCAGTCTAAGTGTCGAATCTGCGACTTACAAGCAAGTAGCCTGCCATTCTGAGGTAGCGCGCCGGAAACATCGAGAAAAGACCGTTTTCGGCGGTCGCATTGGCGGCGTGGCGCTGGCGCGCTACAATCAGCGGCACAAAAACCCGCCGGGCGGCACTTTCTTCAAGACCGCATCCGCGCCCAGCGCCCGGTCCCGGTTCGACCGGTCCTGTGGGCGGGTGCCACGGAAAGCGCCAGCCGGGCCCTCGCTGGAGGAGCCGATGCCCCGTGATTTCCTGCCCGCCGGCCTGCTGGCGGTGGCCACCCTTGTGCTCGTCCCGGCGGCGGCGTGCGCCGCACCGGTCGAGCCGTCCGCGGTAGCCGGCGTCCCGATCGATTTCGTGCTCTTTGCGCTGACGCTTGCCGGCGTCGCGCTGTTCCACCGCCGGACGCTGCCGATCGCCGTCGGCGGCATGGTCGTCATTTCGCTGTTCAAGATCGCTTTTTCGCCGTTTGCCGAAGGCGCGGGCGTCTCGGGGTGGGTCCACCACTTCGGGCACGAATGGGTGCTGCTCACCAATCTGCTGGGCCTGCTGCTCGGATTCGCCCTGCTCTCCAAGCACTTCGAGGCCAGCCGCGTGCCGGCATGGTTGCCGAAACTGCTGCCCGACGACTGGAAAGGCGGCCTGGCGCTGCTTTTCATGATTTTCGTGCTGTCGAGTTTCCTGGACAACATCGCCGCGGCACTGATCGGCGGGACGATCGCCGGCGCGGTGTTTCGCGGCAAGGTCCACATCGGCTACCTGGCGGCGATCGTGGCCGCGTCGAACGCCGGAGGGTCCGGCAGCGTCGTCGGCGACACGACGACGACGATGATGTGGATCGACGGCGTCAACCCGCTGCAAGTCGTGGAAGCCTATATCGCCGCCGGCACCGCCATGCTGGTTTTCGGGATTCCCGCCGCGATCCAGCAGCAACGCCATTCGCCGATCACGCGCGAGCCGCCGGTGGGCGTGGTCATCGACTGGGTGCGCGTATTCATTGTCGCGCTGATACTGGTCACCGCCATCGTGGTAAACATCGTCATCAACGTCCACTACAATGACATCGCCGGCAGCTTTCCGTTCATCGGCGCCGCGGTCTGGGTCGCGCTGCTGGTCTGCGTCCCGTTGCGCCGCCCGGCCTGGAGCGAGCTGCCCGGCGCGATCCGCGGCAGCATCTTCCTGTTGTCGCTGGTGCTCGCCGCATCGATGATGCCGGTGCACAAGCTGCCGGACGCATCCTGGCACGTCGCGCTGGGGCTGGGGTTCGTGTCCGCGGTGTTCGACAACATTCCGCTCACCGCGCTGGCGCTGCAGCAGGGCGGCTACGATTGGGGCTACCTGGCGTACGCCGTCGGCTTCGGCGGCTCGATGATCTGGTTCGGATCCTCGGCAGGCGTCGCGCTGTCGAACATGT
>JBOIGD010000131.1:0-3400 GCA_050742615.1 Casimicrobiaceae bacterium
CGCGCGTACTGCGGCCGCTCGACCGCGTCGCGGCCGCCGTCGAAAAGCGCTCGCCGGCGCTGCTCGAACCGCTGGCCGAATCGGGTCTGCCGCACGAGGTGCGGCCGCTGGTCGGCGCGCTGAACGGTCTCCTCGGGCGGCTCGGTCATGCGCTCGACGCGCAGCGCACCTTCATCGCCGACGCGGCGCACGAGTTGCGCACCCCGCTGACCGCGGTCCATCTGCAGGCACAGCTCGCCGAGCGCGCGACCGGCGAGCCGGAGCGGCGCGCCGCGCTGGCCGACCTGAAGGGCGGGCTCGAGCGCGCGACGCGGCTGGTCGAACAACTGCTGACGCTGGCGCGCGAGGAACCTGGCGTCGCCGACCGTCCGCCGGCCGCGGTCGATCTCGCGGCGCTGGGGCGTGAGGTCGTCACCGATCTGGCGCCGCTCGCGGCAGCCAAGCGCATCGACCTGGGCTTGAACGCCGAGCCCGGCGTGCAGGTGCCCGGCGATCCGGACGCGCTGACGACGCTCCTGTCCAACCTGGTCGACAACGCGCTGCGTTACACGCCGGAAGGTGGCCGAGTCGACGTCGGCGTCGCGGTCGACGGCGCGCACCCGGTGCTCAGCGTGCGCGATTCCGGACCCGGCATAGCCGAAGCGGATCGCGAGCGCGTCTTCCGCCGCTTCGTGCGCGGCAGCGCCGCCGGCGACGCGGTGCGGGGCAGCGGTCTCGGCCTGTCGATCGTCAAGCGCATCGCCGAGCGGCACCGCGCCGACATCCGCGTCGGCGCCGGCCTGGACGGCGCGGGTGCTGGCATCAGCGTGCGTTTTCCGCCGCCGGAAGCAACGCCGCCAGCCTGATGGCGGGGTCTGGCGTCAGCGGCAAACCCGCCTTAAGTCTCGCTTAAGTATCTGTTCCTATTCTCCTAAGCATGCCGGCACCCACTCCGGCCACCTCTTTAGGAGAATGCGATGCAAGCGAAAACCTTCAAACGCAGTGCAGTGGCGATCGCCATCGCCGCTGCGTTCGCGCTCGGCGGTGTCGCCGCCGACCGCCTGGCGCCATCCGCCGCGTTCGCCGCCGTCGTGCCGACTGCCGTTCCCGCCGCCGCAACCGCCGCGGTGAGCGCCCCTGCCGCGGCGTTGCCGGATTTCAGCACCCTGGTCGAGCGCTACGGCCCTGCCGTCGTCAACATCAGCGTCACCTCGGACGACCACAAGGTCCTCGGCCAGGACGAAAGCGACAACGCGCCCGATCTGCAGGGGCTGCCGCCGGAATTCCGCCAGTTCTTCTTCCACAACTTCCAGACGCCGCGGCGCGGTCCGGTGCGCGGCGTGGGCTCCGGCTTCATCGTCGATCCCAACGGCATCGTGCTGACCAACGCACACGTCGTCGACGGCGCCGACCACGTCAGCGTCAAGCTGACCGACAAGCGCGAATTCAGGGCCAAGGTCTTGGGCGTCGACAAATCCACCGACATCGCGGTGCTCAAGATCGATGCCAAGGACCTGCCCGCGGTCAAGACCGGGGATCCGGAGCAGACCAAGGTCGGCTCGTGGGTCGTCGCGATCGGCCAGCCGTTCGGCTTCGAGAACACGGTGACTTCGGGCATCGTCAGCGCCAAGTCGCGCGCCTTGCCCGAGGATTCGTACGTGCGCTTCATCCAGACCGACGCGGCGGTCAACCCGGGCAATTCGGGAGGCCCGCTGTTCAACCTGAAGGGCGAGGTCATCGGCATCAACTCGCAGATCTTCAGCCGGTCGGGCGGCTCGCAGGGTCTGGCCTTCGCGATACCGATCGACGTCGCGATGCACGTCGAGCAGCAGATCCTGCAGCACGGCAAGGTCGAGCATGGCAGGCTGGGCGTGATGATCCAGGACGTCAACCAGGCGCTGGCGACGAACTTCGGGCTGGCCTCGCCGAAGGGCGCTCTGGTCAGCTCGGTGCAGAAGGATAGTGCAGGTGCCAAGGCTGGGCTGAAGCCGGGCGACGTGATCCTGAAGCTCAATGGCGAGGACATCGCGGGATCGTCCGACCTCCCGCCGAAGGTCGCGTCGCTGAAACCGGGTTCGCGCGTCACGCTCCAAGTCTGGCGCCACGGCGCGTCGAAGGAACTGTCGGCGACCCTGGGGGCGATGGATGAAAAGACCATCGTCGCCTCGGCCGGCGGCCAGGACCTGGGCAACGCGCGGCTGGGCATCGCCGTGCGTCCGCTGACGCCCGAAGAGCGCCAGAACAGCGACATCGCCGGCGGACTGGTCGTGCAGGACGTCGCCGGCGCCGCCGAGCGCGCGGGCGTGCGGCCGGGCGACGTGATCGTCGCGGTCAACACGACGCCGGTCAAGAACGTCGAGCAGCTCAAGTCGCTCGTCGCCAAATCGGGCAAGACCGTGGCGCTGCTGGTGCAGCGCGACAACGCGCAAATCTTCATTCCGGTGACCCTGGGCTAGCTTTCCCCTCCGGTGCCGCGCTCTGCGCGCGGTCCCGGTCCCTCGAGCGGACGGCGGCCCCGTCCGCTTTTTTTCGTCATGGACCGGGGATCGCGGCCGCGGTGCTTGACAGCAATCGATATTGTTGTGATATCATTTTGCTATCGGCCGCGATCAGGCCGCGTCTACTGCGGAGGGGCTGCGATGGAACGGATCGGCGACGGAAATGCGCACCAGGAGCGCGCGATCATCACCTGGAACGGGTTCATCGCGCTGGCGATCGGCCTCGCGCTGGTCGCCGCCGGCATCTGGCGGCTGGCGCACAGCATCCCGTACCCCGGAGCGTCCGGATCGGGGCTCGTCGCCGCGCTGCTGACCTCGCTCGCGCTGTTCGCGCTGGGCGCGCTGATCCTGGCCGGGCTCTACACGCTGCAGCCGAACGAAGCGGCGATCCTGCAGCTCTTCGGCAGCTATCGCGGCACTTCGCGCGTGCCCGGGTTGCGCGGCACCAATCCGTTCTACAGCCGGCGCAAGATGTCGCTCCGGGCGCGCAATCTCAACGGCGAGCGGCTCAAGGTCAACGACAAGGGCGGCAATCCAATCGAGATCGCCGCGGTGGTCGTTTGGCGCGTCGGCGACACGGCCAGGGCCAGTTTCGACGTCGACAACTACGAAAACTACGTGAAGCTGCAGACCGAGGCCGCGGTTCGTCATCTCGCCTCGTCGTTCGCCTACGATCGCGCCGACAGCCAGGCGAGCGGACAAGCGGAGCCTACGTTGCTCGCGAGCGGCGACAGCGTCTCGCGCGCGCTGGTGGTCGAGCTGCAGCAGCGCCTCGACAAGGCCGGCATCGTGGTCGAGGAAGCGAGGCTGATGCACCTCGCCTACGCGCCCGAGATCGCGCAGGTCATGCTGCGCCGGCAGCAGGCCGAGGCGATCATCGCCGCCCGGACCAAAATCGTGCACGGCGCGGTCTCGATGGTCGA
>JBOIGD010000132.1:0-18062 GCA_050742615.1 Casimicrobiaceae bacterium
GGGTTTCGACCAGCATCTACGACATCGGCACGATCGACGTCGGCATCCGGGCGGTCCTGACGAATACCGCGCCCACCGGCGCTTATCGCGGCGCCGGACGGCCGGAGGCGATCTACATCATCGAACGCCTGATGGACGCCGCCGCGCGCCGGATCGGCATCGATCCGGCTGAATTGCGCCGCCGCAACCTGATATCCGCTGAGCAGATGCCGTACCGCAATGCGATGGAAAAGACCTACGACAGCGGCCAGTTTGAATTGATCCTCGACCGCGCCGTCGCGCTCGCCGGCTGGACCGGCTTCGAGGCGCGGGCCGCCGAGGCGCGGCACCGGGGCCGGCTGCGCGGCCGCGGCATGGCGGCGTTTCTCGAATGGACGGGCGCCGACGTGTTCGAGGAAAGGGTGACGGTGACGGTCGGCGGGACGGCGCAGCACGATGGCGTGATCGAGATCTTCTCCGCGACGCAGGCGATGGGCCAGGGCCTCGCGACGACGTACGCGCAGCTCGCCGTCGACGTCTTCGGCGTGCCGATCGAAAAAATCCGCATCGTCCAGGGCGACACCGACCGCGGCACCGGCTTCGGCAGCGCGGGCTCGCGCTCGCTTTTCGTCGGCGGCTCGGCGGTCAAGGTCGGCGCGGAACGGACGGTCGTGGCCGCGCGAACGCTGGCGGCGAAGGAGCTCGAAGCCGCCGCCGGCGACATCGAATATCGCGACGGCGTGTTCAGCATCGCGGGCACCGACCGGCGCATCGGCCTGTTCGAGCTCGCGCGGCGGCAGCCGCAGCACGAGATCGTCCTCGACTCGGTGAGCTCGGTCGCCGACGCGACCTGGCCCAACGGCTGTCATATCTGCGAGGTCGAGGTCGACCCCGAGACCGGGGCGGTCGCCGTGGTCGCCTACTGGTCGGTCAACGACGTCGGCCGCGTGGTCAATCCGATGATCGTCGTCGGTCAGCTCGAGGGCGGCGCGGCGCAGGGGATCGGGCAGGCGCTATGCGAGGAGCTCGTTTACGACGGCGAATCGGGGCAGGCCTTGTCGGCGACGCTTCTCGACTACGCGCTGCCGCGCGCCGCGATGATCGAGCATTTCGCGATGACGATGGACGAGTCGACCCCGTGCCGCAACAACGCGATGGGCGTCAAGGGCGTCGGCGAGCTAGGCACGATCGGAGCGACGCCGGCGGTGGTCAACGCGGTGATCGACGCGCTCACGCGCGGCGGCGCCGGCGCGCGCGCCGAAGCCTTGCAGATGCCGCTTACTTCCGAACGCGTCTGGCGCGCACTCGGCGCACGCGCCGCGCCGCCGCGGTAGCCTGGTCGGCCTTGCCGCACCGGCGCGGCCCCGGACGCTACGGCAGCGCCTGCAGCACGACGCGGGCCCGCTGCTCGTGCATCGTCCGTGCCAGAAGCTTCAGCAGCGCGTGCACGGCGCGCGTTGCGGGGATCGGTGTCGCCGTCAGCATCCCGAGCTCGATCACCGATCCGATCAGCGCGTCGACCTCGACTTCGCGCCCGGCCTCGACGTCCTGCAGCGTCGAGGTCTTGTGCTTGCCGACCTTGGCGGCGCCCTCGATGCGCTTTTCCAGCGGGACGCGGAACGTGACGCCCAGCTTGCCCGCGATCGCCTGCGCCTCGCGCATCATGTCGGCCGCGAGCTCGCGCGTCGCCGGTTCTTCGCAGATGTCGACCAGCGTCGCGTGCGTCAGCGCGCTGATCGGGTTGAAGCTCATGTTGCCCCAGAGCTTCAGCCAGATCTCCGAGCGGATGTCGGCGAGGATCGGCGCCTTCAGCCCGGCCGCGACCAACCGTTCCGACACGCTCTTCACGCGCGCGCTCTCGCTGCCGTCCAGCTCGCCGACCGGAAAACGATCGCCCTCGAGATGCCGGATCACGCCGGGCGCCGCGATCTCCCCGGCCGGATAGACGACGCAGCCGATCAGGCGCCGCGCTTCGATGCTGCGCTCGATCGTCCCGTTCGGGTCGGCGGTGTGCAGTCGATGGCCGGCGTGGGGGCCGCTGAAATTCTGGAAGTACCACCACGGCAGGCCGTTCTGCAGCGGGACGACGATGGTGTCGTCGCCGAACAGCGGGCGCATCTGCGGAGCCACCGCTTCGAGGACATAGGCCTTGAGCGCCAGGAAGACCAGGTCCTGGGCGCCGGCTTCTGCGCAGCTGCCGACCGCGCGGAGCCGCTCGGCGATCTCTTCCGGCCCGTCGTGATGGATGAGCTTGAGGCCGCTCCTGCGGATCGCGTCCAGATGCGGCCCCTGATCCACGACCGTCACGGTCTGGCCGGACAACGCCAGCCGGACCGCGAGCATGCCGCCGATCGCGCCCGCGCCGATCACCGCAATTCGCATTCATCTCTCCTCTTCAGGCGTTTCGATTCCGGGTTTCGCCGACGCGATGGCTGCGCGGCGCGCCATGGGCCTTGTCGAACCGTTCAATCGAAGCGATTGGTCAGCGTCCCGATGCCGTCGATGACGATGCTGACCGTGCTGCCCGGCTTCATCGACCCTACGCCGACCGACGTGCCGCAGGCGATGACATCGCCCGGCTCCAGCGTCATGTCCTGCGAGATGAGGCTCACCAGCCTGGCCGGTGGAAAGATGATATCCGCTACCGGGTAATTCTGTCTCTCCTGATCGTTGAGAATGGTTTTCACGGTGAGCTTCGCGGGATCGACGCCGGTCGCGATCGCCGGCCCGAAGACGCCGAAGGTGTCGAAGCTCTTGGCACGGGTCCACTGCGCGAAGCCCGGGTCCCTGGCGATGATCTCGATCGCGGTGACGTCGTTGATGCAGGTATAGCCGAAGATGCCGTTCGCCGCGTCGGCTTCGCTCGCCCGGTGCAGGCGCTTGCCGACGACGATGCCCAGTTCGCCTTCGTAGATGACCTTGCCGCTGTAGGATTGCGGCGACCGTATCGTCTCGCCATGGGCGAGAAACGAGCTGCCGGCCTTGAGGAAGTAGAGCGGCTCGGGCGGCACCGCGTGGCCGAGCTTGGCCACCAGCGCATGGTAGTTGTCGACCAGCGCGACCATCTTGCCCGCCACGGCGGGCGTCAGCAGCATGGCATCGGCGAGAGCAATCGATTCGCCGGTCGGCTGCGCATTCGCGAACATGCTGCCGGAATGAACGAGCATTGCATCGCCGTCGAGCGTGCCGAAGCACTCGCGGCCCTTGTGGTTGACGCGTACCCAGCGTGTCATCGTTGGCTCCTGTTGGGCCCGGCGTGTCCGCCGGGCGCCGTCGAAAAAAAGTCGCTGCCGCCAGTGTGCTGAGTCAGAAATTCGCTCGATAGTTCGCGGCGGCTTGGTCCGCCATGCTGCGTTGCTCGACCTCACCGTAGCACGAGCTCGGTCTCGGTCTCGGTCTCGCGCCTTGCCTGGTGGCCAAATCCACTCGCTCCTTTGTCGTCGGAACTTCTGACTCAGCACACTAGGGCGTCGCGCCTGCGGTCAAGGCGTCGAGATTCCCGGCATCGGCCAGCGCGGCGCATTGCACGATGATCCGATCGGCGCGCGCGACACCCAGTACGGGGTCGACCAGGCCGTGAAACTTGCGCCGAAGATCGCCGTCGCTCAAGCGTCGCTGCAGGCTGCCGATCGCGTGCTCGACCCGAACGTGCAGCCGCCGGCCATCCTTGCAGAAGATGGTCACGTCCGCGGCCGACTCGGCAAGCGCGCCGTCGGCGCCCGCATGGATGCGCCCGCGCAGCGCGACCACGTCGGCCCGGGCGGCAATCGCATCGGAGAATTCGGCTTCGCCCGCCTGTCCGAACAGGATTGCCGCCGCGCAGGCGTGGTAGACGCTGAACTTGGCCTGGAGGCCGTTGCGCGGGGCCCGGTTGCCGGTCAGCTCGAGCACCAGCGGGTGCACGCGGAGCTCGATGCGCTCGATCTCGCCGTCGTGCAAGCCATGGGCCTCGGCGAGCTGCAGGCAGCCGTCGAGGCTGGGGTGGATCACCACGCCGCAGGCGAACGGCTTGTAGGTGTTGAACGAGATCTCGAAACGCCGGCCGAGCTCGTCGCTGATCTCGTTCCAATCGCATTTGTCCGAATAGGTCCGGATCAGGCCGCGCGGCGCTTCGAGGGCGCGCATCGACGCCGTATAGCCGTGCTTGGCCGCCAGCGCGGACGTGAGACCTGCGCGCGCGGCGGCACCGATGTGCAGCGCCTTGGTCATCGAGCCGAACTGTTCGCGCACGCCGACCGGCTGCGACGCGGCGATCCCCAGCGCCATCGCCGTCGTCGTCGCGTCGAGCTTGAGGATCCTCGCGCACGCGGCGGCGGCGCCCAGCATGCCCGTCGACCCGGTGATGTGCCAGCCGCGATCGTAGTGGTCGGGGTAGATCGCGTTGCCCACGCGGCACTCGACGTCGATGCCGAGTATCAGCGCGTCGAGCAGATCGCGGCCGCTGGCGCGATGGCGCTCGGCAAGCGCCATTGCCGCGGAGGCCACGGGCCCGGCCGGATGAATGACCGTCTTCAGATGCGTGTCGTCGAAATCGAAGACGTGCGAGGCGATGCCGTTCAGCAACGCGGCACTGCCGATGTCGACCCGCTCGCTGCGCCCGAGGATCGTCGCCTGCGGGCTCGGCTCGAGCTCCGTCACCGCCGCGAGCGCCGCCGCGACCGCAGGGTGGCGCGAGGCGCCGATCGCGCAACCGATCCAGTTCAGCAGGCTCTTCCACGCCTCCTCGTCCACGGCCGGCTCCCAGCCGCGCGACGGGTGCGTGGCGACGAACTCGGCGAGGATTCTGGTGACTGGCGGCGCATCGATCTCCGCGGCAACGCGGGGGTCATGGGTCATCTCGCTATCATTCACTGATCGTGATTCCGCGGTCCTTGGCGAGCTTCGACCACTTGGCGATGTCGTCGCGCATGTAGCGGCCGAATTGTTCCGCCGACATCGGCATCGGCTGCAGCGCCTCGCTGGAAAGTCGCTCGAAAAGCTCGGGGCTCTGCAGCAGCTTGTCGATCTCCTCGTTCAGCCGCTTGACGATCGGCGCCGGTATGTGCGCCGGACCGACGATGCCGTACCATTGCACGCCGTCGAATCCCTTGTAGCCCGATTCGTCGAACGTCGGCACGTCGGGCAGCAGCGGATGGCGGTGCGTGCCGGTGACCGCGAGCGGCTTCATCTTTCCCGCCTTGATGTGCGGCAGCGCCGCGGCGAGCCCCGGGAACAGCGCTTGCGTCCGGCCGCCCAGGATGTCGGTGATCGCAGGTCCGATGCCTCGATACGGGACATGCACGAGGTCGAGATCGGCGGCGACCTTGAACTGCTCCATCGCGAGATGGGTCAGCGTTCCGGGACCCGCCGAGCCGTACGACAGCTTGCCCGGATTCGACCTCACGTAGGCGACGAACTCCTGCAGCGTATTGGCCGGCACCGACGGCGGCACGATCAGGACATTGGGCGTGCCCGCGACCATGGCGATCGGCGTGAAGTCGTTGATCGCGTCGTAGGGGAGCTTGCGCACCGCCGGGTTGGTCCCGTGCGTGCCGACATAGCCGACCATCAAGGTGTAGCCATCGGGCGCCGCGCGCGCGCAAGCGAGCGACCCGACGACGCCCCCGCCGCCGCTCAGGTTTTCGACGACGATCGAAACGTCCAGCGCCCTGCCGAGCCGGTCGGCGATCGTGCGCGCGACCAGGTCGACTCCGCCGCCCGGCTGCACCGGCGCGATGATCCTGATCGGGCGGTTCGGGTAGTCGCCCTGCCCGGTCTGACCGAACGCCGGCGCGACAAGAAGCGCTAGCACGAAGATCGCGAACAGCTTGAGCATGGCGTGCCTCGTCTATTTCACCGTTTCCACAGCGAACGGTATCGGTTCGGCGCCGGTGCGTGAGCGCCTGCCTCGGCCGGCGCGGCCGAAAGCACGAGTGCTGAAAGCGGGGAAATCTTTCGCATGGTTTGCTCCAGATCGGTGCTTCGATTGATTCGACGATAGGCGTAAACGGCCGCGATGACCGGTCACGATACGCCGGCGCCGATCCGCTTCGCCATGCCGCGGCGCCGGAAACGCGAAGCTCGCCCGCAAAGGTATCACCTAAGCTCGAGCCTTGGCAGCCTTGTGCCGCCCGATTTTTTGTGCGGCGCAGTAAAAGCCGGCGTCGGCTTTAGGCTGTGCGACGGCTCGCCGATGCGCTCATGAGTTTCGCTGCACGGCGCGGCAGGCGGCACGATTTCTGTATCGGCCGGCAGCGGTGCGGCGTCCGGACGCCTGCCGAAAGTGCCGCCCCCAGGCGACTTTCAATCCGGCGCGAGAAAAAAATCGGCCATGCGCGAAATCTGGCCGCGCATCATCTCGAGCCCACGCACCGTCGTGCATCCGCAGCGTTCGGCAAGCGCGAGCAGCGGCGTCGTCTCGGGCTTGACGATCGCATCCAGGACGACCATGCCGCTCGGCAGCGCGACGACCGCGATCGGGAGGCGCGCGTCCTCGAGCATGCCCACCGGCGAAGCATTCAACAGGATGTCGACGCCGTCGAGCGTCGGCGCGCCGGCGGTAACGGCAAGGGCCGGATGGGCGCGGCGGATCGCCGCCGCCAGCGCGCCGGCGCGTGCCGTATCGACGTCGTGCACGTGCAGTGCCGCAAGCGCTTCGAATCCGAGCGCGATCCCGATCGCCGAACCTGCCCCGCCGGCACCGAGCAGAAGCGCGCGCTTGCCGGCCAGGGCGATGCCGCGTCGGCGCAACGCCTCCACGCAGCCCAGCCCGTCGAAAATGTCTCCGCGCCAACCGCCGTCGCGGCCGCGGCCGAGCGCGTTGATCGCGCCGACGAGGCGCGCCTGCGGGCCGAGCGAGTCGGCCAGCGCGCAGGCGCGCGGCTTGTAGGGAATCGTGAAGATCAGTCCATCGAGATTGGAGAGCCGCAGGAGCTGCGGCAGCAGCGCGTCGAAATCGGCGGGCAGCACGTGTAACGGAACGAGGATCGCGTCGCGGCCGCGGCGACGGAATTCCGCGGTGAACGTCTCGGGCGAGCGCACCTGCTCGATCGGATCGCCGACGATGCCGAACAGGCGGGTCCGGCCCGAGACGTAGTCGACCTGGTCGGGGGCGCTTGCGCGGCCTTCGGTCACGCTGCCAATACCGCCGCGGCCGGACCCGTTACCGTGCTAACGATGATGCTCCTCTCCGCGTTCTTCCTTGCCGCCGCGATGCTCCTGCAGATTTTTCGTGTGCTCGACGTTCTGCGGATGGCCAAGCGCCTGCGCGTGCTCCATCTGCTGGGTGCGAGCCGGGCCCGGCGCCGATCCGCCGGCGGGCGCGTGCATCAGGGGCGTGCCCGCGCCATCACGAACGCGTGCCGTCCTTCGTTCGAACGCGGCCTGGTTGCCAGGCGCGCCGCCACGTCCCGCGTTTTGCCGGAACGCGTTGCCATTCAGGGCAGTGCCTGCAGGCGCACCGCTCTGCGTCAATGCCGAGTTAGGCGCGTTGAACGCACCAGCGCGATGCGTCGCGGTAATGCCCGGCATCCCATGATTGACGGAAGCGAACTGTGCGCGGTTGGTGCTGGCGAAGTGCTCATGTTGCAGTTGCGCCCCAGTCGCGCTGACATGGCGGTCATGCTCTGCGAGGCGCTCTTCCGCGGTGGCATGCGCTACGACGCCTCCGGCGCCGCCGCTATAGCCCACGCGCGATGCCGCACCCGTCCATGGCTCCCGATAGACGTTGTGAATGGTCGTGACGTTGACGTTGGTGACGGCAGCGTTGTACGTGAATGCGCGGTTGCTCCAGTAGCCGCCGCGGTAGCCGGTGCCGAAATAGCCAAAACCGTAGTTGATCCCGCCGTAGTAGCCGACGCGCGGGCCCCAGTAACCCGCATGCCAGGCCCATACGTTGCCACCCCATCCCCACCACCCCGGCGTCCACAAGGCGCCGATGTAGGGTGCGCGGACCCAGGTGCCGGGAACCCAGAAGTAACCGCCATCGCCGTAGGCCCAGTAGCCGGGTGTCCAGATGAAACCGGGCGCCGGGACTACCGGTTGGACGTAGACCGGAAGCGGCGGTGGTGCGACGTCTACCGTCAACAGCACGGCGGCGAACGAGACCGCCGGTGCGGCCAGGAGAGCGATCGCGAGCAAAAATGAACGAACGAACCGCATTGGCGAAAAAGGCGTTGGAACGCTCATGGTGATACTCCCTTGTTGATGGACGTACTAACGCGGCAGCCAGCAGTGGCGTTGACCAGCCTTCGGCCCCGTGGCGGCGGAGAGGGTTCGCCCGACAGCGTGCAAGCACGTTATACAATTGCGCGTCCCGAACCCCCACCGGAACTCCGATGCCCCTGACGTCCGCTAACCGGCCGGCGCGCGACGCGGTGCCGCGGTCGATGCCCACTCGCGAGGTGCTGAGCGGGTTGCGGCGCGGCATCGAGAAGGAAAGCCTGCGCGTGCGTCCCGACGGGACGCTGGCGACGACGCCGCACCCGGCGCGGCTCGGCTCCGCGCTGACGCATCCGTTCGTCACCACCGATTTCAGCGAATCGCAGGCGGAGCTGATCACCGGCGTCCACACCGGAGCGCAAGCCTGCCTGGACGAGCTCACCGAAATTCACCAGATCGTCTATCGGGCGATCGGCGATGAGCTCCTCTGGGCGGCGAGCATGCCCTGCCGGCTGCCTGCGGACGACCAGATTCCACTCGGCCGCTACGGCACCTCCAATATCGGGCGGGCCAAGACCGTCTACCGCATGGGCCTGTCGCATCGCTACGGCCGGCGCATGCAGACGATCTCCGGCATTCATTACAATTTTTCGCTGCCGGACAAGCGGTCCAACGCCGACTATTTCGGGTTGATCCGCAACTTTCGCCGCAACGCCTGGCTGCTGCTCTACCTGTTCGGCGCGTCGCCGGCCGTGTGCTCGACCTTCGTCGCCGGCCGCGCGCACGAGCTGCAGCGGTTGAGCGACGACACGCTCTACCTTTCGTACGCGACGTCGCTGCGCATGGGGCGCCTCGGTTATCAGAGCGATGCGCAAGCCTCCCTCGCGGTCAGCTACAACAGCCTGAAGAGCTACGCGGCCTCGCTGGAAGAAGCGCTGACCAGGCCTTATCCGGCGTACGAGACGATCGGCATACGCGACGGCGACGAGTACCGGCAGCTCGCCACGACGCTGCTGCAGATCGAGAACGAGTTCTACGGCACGATCCGGCCGAAGCGGGTGATCAGCCCCGGCGAGCGTCCGCTCCATGCGCTGCGCGACCGCGGCGTCGAGTACGTCGAGGTCCGGCTGATGGATCTCGACCCGTTCTGCCCGATCGGCATCGGCGCGAGCACGGTGCGCATGCTCGACGTCTTCCTGCTGCATTGCGTGTTGAGCGAAAGTCCGCCGGATACGCCGCAGGAGCTCGTCGCGATCGGCCGCAACAAGCAGCGCGTGGCTTCGCACGGCCGCGAGCCGGGCCTCGCGTTGACGCGCGGCGCGGACCAATTGACGCTCGTCGACTGGGGCGACGAGATTCTGGCCGAATGCGCACCGATCGCCGCGGCGGTCGACGCCGCGGTGGGCGGCAGCGCACATCGTGAGGCCGTGGCGGCCGCGGTGCGCGCACTGCACGATCCGGCGTCGACGCTGTCGGCGCGCGTGCTGCAGGCGATGGCGCGCGACCACGGCAACTCGTACGTGCACTTCGTTCTCGCGCAGTCGCGCGCTCATCGCGAGACGATCCTGAAGCTGCCGCTTGCCGACGACGTCGCCGCCCGCTATGCGCGGCTGGCCGAGGAGTCGCTCGTTGAGCAACGGCGGATCGAGGCCTCGGAAACGATTCCGTTCGAGGCTTACCGGCAGCTCTACCTCGCGCCGCTGCGCCTGAACGAATGACACCGACCGCGCCATCGTCCGCCGTGACCGATCTCGCACCCACCGGGACGCTGCGCGCCGCACTCAATCACGGCAACCCGGTGCTGGCGTCGTGGAACGCGGCGACCGGCGAGGCCGGCGGAATCTCGGCCGACCTCGCGCGCGAGCTGGCGCGGTGCCTCGGCACGGCGGTCGCGTTCGTGCCCTACGATGCCGCCGGCAAGGTCGTCGCGGCCCTCGCTGACGGGGCCTGGGACGTGTGCTTCCTGGCGATCGATCCGTTGCGTGCGGCCGACATCAGCTTCACCGCGCCGTACGTGATCATCGAAGGCGCCTACCTGGTGGCCGAGGCGTCGCCGTTGCGCGGCAACGACGAAGTCGACCGCTCGGGCACGCGCGTCGGCGTCATCGTCGGCAGCGCTTACGATCTTTTCCTGTCGCGCGAGCTCGAGCAGGCGACGATCGTGCGCGAAGCGTCGTTCGATGCCGTGCTGAACCTGTGGACGGTCGGCATGCTCGACTGCATCGCCGGCGTCAAGCCGCAGCTCGAGGCCGCCGCGCGCGGCGTTCCCGGGCTGCGGCTGCTGCCGAACCGGTTCATGACGATCAACCAGGCGATGGGCACGCCGCGCGGCCGCGCGGCCGGGGCGAAATACCTGCACGACTTTGTCGAGGAGATGAAACGCTCGGGATTCGTCGCCCGAGCGTTCGCGCGGCATCGCACCGAAGGAGCCGCTATCGCGCCGCCGGAAGCGGCGGCGTAGAGGAAGCCGAGGTCCGCTCGCCGGCTAGGCGCGAAAATGCACGCGGCTCATGGTGGCGCAGTCGCGCGGCCGACACGCGATCAGGCATCGGGGCGTCGCGCCAGCCGGTTACCGAAGGCGATCAGACAGTAGACCGCGAATCCGAACGTCAGCCACAGAACGACCCACACCGAATAGCTGTTGACCATCGAGCCCGACGCTCGCCATGCCGCGACCATCACCGCCACTTCACCGGCCAGCGGAAAGACGAACGCCGCGATGGCGGCGATGTAGCGGCGCGGGCCAACGCCGGCCAAGTCGAAGGCGACGATCGCGGTGAAGAAATGAAGGATGGTCCCGCCGACCCAGACCAGCGCGACGGCGGCCCATCCGGCGGATACCATCCTCTCACCGATCGTTTGTCGCGCGCCCATGGATGCTCGGCGAATGGTGGTTCAGGCGATGGACGAGGTCCGCGCGTGCGGGACTGCGGCAACTCGGAGCGAGTGCAGTGTAGCAAATTCGCCTGCCTCGCGACCGGCGGGCTTGCGAGGCCGCCCGCCCACCAAACGAAACCCCGCCAGAGGCGGGGCTTCGGTCAGGGACCGGCGTCGCGATGCGGGTCGGCCGGATGATCCTCCGGCGTCGCAACCCGCCCGGTCAGAACTGCGGCGGCAGGTCTTCGACCGGCCCTGCGGGTGCCGCGAAATGCGAAGGGAAGTAGTCGAAGTCGCCTGAGGACGCGGGCGCCGACGCGGTGATCGGTGCGCTGACCGCCTCGCCGACGATCACGGCGTTGCGCTGTTCGGCGTGCAGGACGACGAGGCTCAGGACCACGCCGATGGCGACGGTCGCGACGGCGCTGCGGATCCTGGACGATTTATTCGCGTTCATCATGATGTACCTCCGATGTGTTTTGCCGTGGGGAGCGGTTTGCTTCTCGCAGTGACCGTTCCTTCGGGCACTCCGGAGTGGTTGTCGCTCCGGATGAACACACTTTAGCCGCCGGAGGGTGGCGGCGAATCAGAGGAACAGGCGACGGATTTGCGGAAAATTCACGGCCGGTCGCAGCGGCCCTCGAGCGGATCGGCGCTAGAACCCTACGCGTGCCTTGCGGCCGCAGAGCTTTTTCGAATCGATGTCTTCCGGCACCAGGAAGTCCCGATTGGCCAGGCGTGCGGTGCCGAAGGCGTCGAGCAGAAGCTTGCGCATGTCGCGCGGCGGCACCGCGGCCAGCCGCTCCAGCACCGACTCCGACGGCTCGGCCGGGAACGGCCAGCGATGCGCGTCGAGAATTTCGTGATACACAGCCAGCGCGATCGTGCGCGCCCCTGCCGCATCCGGCCGCTCGATCGCATAGACATTCATGCGGTTCAGGATCGGTTCCGGGATCGCATTTTCATCGTTGGCGGTGGCGATCCAGAGGATGTGCGAGGCATCGATGCCCACGTCGATGTACTCGTCCTTGAAGTGCGCCGCGGTGTCGCGCTCGAGCAAGGTGTAGAGCGCGCCCATCGGGTCGTAGCGCGCGTCGCCGCCAGCCTTGTCGATCTCGTCGAGCACCAGGACGGGGTTGGCGAATTCGCCGTCGATCAGGGTCTGTGCCACCTTGCCCGGCCGCGCGTTATTCCACTGGGCCGAGGCGCCGGTGAGAATCCATCCGGCGGTCAGCGAGCTCATCGAGACGAACTCGAAACCCGTGCCCAGGGCCTGCGCGAGTTTTTTGGCGAAATAGGTCTTGCCCAGGCCCGGCTCGCCGAGCAGCAGCATCGGCGTGAACTGCACCGCTTCGTTGCCGGAGACGGCCAGCGCCAGAAACTTGCGCAAATCGTCGACGACATTGGTGAAGTTGGGCGAAGTCTCCTGCAGATCGTCGACGGCGGCCACCGTCGACGGCTTGATGATGAAGCGAGAGCCGCCGAGCTCGCGCATGCGATCGTACCAGCTCTTCAGCCCTTCGTTGCGCCGCGCCGCGCCATCCTCGAGGGCGCGGTCCACGTCCGCTACCGAGTAGATCGACTGCAGATCCGCAAGCGCGATGACGTTGTCCATGCCGGGTTTGCATGCCTCCGTGTCCATCCGAATGCATTAACCATGCCATCCCCCGTCCGGGCAGGCGCGGTTCCTACGCCCAGCCGCCCGGATGGGCGGTCAACAGGGACTCTACTCTCAAGCGCCGGCCGGGATCAACCGATCGGAGCCGGCGAAGACCGGGATCCAAGTTACGATGTCACACGGGTGGCTATCGCTGCTTGGGCCGCGGCCTGCACCGGGGCGACGCAAGCGTGGAACGCGCTTGGCCGCGACTCGCGCCTACTTGCGCTTCCGGTACGTACCGATAAGCACCGCCTGGGCGACGACGTGGCCCTGCATCGCCTTTTCCAGCGCCGTCTTGTCCGGGCGTGCGAGGTCGGGAAGCACCGTGTCGAGGGCATAGAGCTTGTGGAAATAGCGGTGGCGGCCGATCGGCGGACATGGGCCGCCGAAGCCGGTGCGCTTCCAGTCGTTGACGCCCTCGCGCGTCCCGGCCGGCAATGTGGACGGCCCGACAGCTTCGGGCAGGCCGGCGGCGGTCGGCGGGATACCATAGAGCACCCAGTGCACCCACGTCATCTTCGGCGCGGCCGGATCGGGCGCGTCGGGGTCGTCGACGATCAGCGCCAGGCTTTTCGCGCCCGCCGGCACGCCGCTCCAGGCCAGCGGAGGCGAAATGTCCCTGCCTTCGCAGGTATACAGCGACGGAATCTCGGCGTTGTGGGGGAACGCGGTCGAAGTGATCGTCAAACCCATCGTTTTCTCCTCGGCGAAGGCGATCGGCGCTCCCGCCAGCACCAGCGCTGCCGCGACCGCAGCCAACCATTTACCGCAGCCAACCATTACCCTGGCAGGCGCGGCACCGCTCCCGCCATCAAGTCAATCGCGATCGGAATCCTGTTTTCCCGGAAACGGCAGGAACAGCGACAGCGACCGGGTGAGTAGCGCGGCATGCGCGGCGAAATAGCGCTGCGCGCCGGCCATCGTCTGCTCGTAAGTGGTCCGGTCGAGCTCGCCCTCGAAGGCTTCGGACCTGAGCTTGCCGTCCTCGAAGCGCGTCTTGCGGGACTTGAGTCGAGCCTTGCCGCCGTGCGCCGAGACCTCCGAATACGAGTAGCGAAAGTTCACGAAGGAACGGCTTGCCGTAGGACGGATGACTTCAGCCGCATTCTTCCCGACCGCCCTGGCCGCGGGTCTTCCGGGCTCCGACTGCTTCCTGTTCATGCAAGAACCTCCAACAAAGCGTGAATTTTACATGCCCGGCTTTGACCGCAGATCGCGGCCAGGCGTTCTCGCCCGTCACCGCGCATCGGCGCAGGTACGCATCGGTGGTTACTAGGACGCGGAATGGCTCAGCCAGAACAGTGCAGCCGAATAACGGGATCAACGGTTTGGTCATGGGCGCGATATCGGCGAACTCTGGGTATCAAGTCGTCGTGAAATTAATGTATGGCGTCGAGGCTTTCACCCCCAAGATGCCGACGCGACGAGCGCGACGGTGCGCTACAACCTGCCCACTGGCGCGCTTTCTTACAATCGGATCTCCGGCGGCGTACGTCTGGAATCTAACGCGATGATTCGCAAGGCATGGCTCGGACGTTGCTAACTCGGTGCATCCGCGGTTGCGCGAAGCAGACCCGGACGGGCTTTTGGGGGAGGCAAAAATCAAAGCACTGATGGATCCGGTCGCGCTCGGGGCAAGGGGGCAGTTGCGGCCGACGATATACCCGGGCGGCCAGCACTACCTCGGCGTCGAGGACCAGCGCGCGTTCACGACGGCGGTCGCCCGCCAGGGTCATTGGCCCGACGAATACCTGCTCGACGTCAAGCGCCTGCCGGGCAAGCGACCGGCGCACGCGCCGTCGGCCACGCTGTCGATTACCGTCTGGCATCTGCCGACGGGTCGCGGTGCGACCTACTTGGGCGGCCCCGGCCGGGTCTGGGTGGCGGAGTTTCTGGTCGACCTGATGAACGGGACGTTCGGTTAGTCTGGCGACGGCCCGATCGCGGCCACCCTCGCCGGGCGGCTACAGCGGCGGTTTCAGCCCACAATTGCTGACCTGGACGGGGCCGGCGCTCGAGCTCCCGTCGTTCGTCGCCTGCGCGCCGATGAAAACGTATTCGCCGACGAGCAGGTCGGCAACGCTGCCGGTCGCCGCGCGCACGATGCGGCGCAGCAGGTTGCTTCCGGCAGGACGATCGTGGACCGCGCAGCTTTTTCGTCGCTTCCAGGCGAGCGGTTGCCGGCCCATCGCAGCGCGATCCGGAACCCCGGCCCGCTTCACTGTTTCTGCGCGACGACGCGTCCCGCGGCATTGACGAACACGTGATACCGATTGCCATCCTGGCATGTTGCGATGTAATCGTTGTCGCCCAAGGTCTTGACGTCGGTGACCTGGCCGCAGGGCAGGCCTTGCAGGGCGATTACCGACGCCAGGTCCTTTTTGGTCGACGCGTCGTCGGCAAGCGCCGCGCCGGCGGCGGCAAGCGCTATCGCGATGGTGATCGCACCCCGGATTGCACGTTGGCTCATGGCGTTTCAGCCTCCATCAAAAGATACGAATTTGGCACGGTCGGAGAGAATGCCCCAGATCGCCTCGCGCGATGCGACGATCGCCGCGGCCAGCGTCGGATCGCTGTCCTGCAACAGCGACAGCACCTTGAGAAGCAGCAGATCGAACGGTCGCCGTAGCTCGGCCAGCGTGACCTTCAGCTTGCCCTGATAGAAGTCGCGGAACTGGGCCAGCAGGTCATCGACCTGATTCTTGAGCGAGAGCTTGGTGAGCACGCCGATCGCCTTGGTGTCCTTGAGCCGCGTCTCCAGCGATTTCAGGTCCAGCGGCGCCGGTGCCGGCGGCTTGGCCGTCTCCGGTGCCGCTCTGGCCGGCGCCGGAGCCACGGGAGCCTTCGGCGGCGATTTGGCAACGGTCGCGGCCGGCTTGGCGGCGGCCGGGCTCGGCGCCGGTGGCGCAGATGCGGGTGGTGCCGCCGGCGTGGACGCAGCCGGCCCGGATGCAGCCGGCGCCGCCGCTGCCGGCGGCGCGCTCGGCGCGGTCGTCGCAACCGTTGCCGGCGGCTCGGCGGCCGGCGGTTTCACCACGGCACAACCGGCCGTCAGCAGGGCGCAGCCGAGCGCCGCCGCTACCGCGACCGAACGCGCCGCAGAACGGCTCACCCGTTCACCCGAACGGCCGCACGCCGATCCACCAGCCGTGCAGATAAAACGCGAATATCGCCCACGCCACGGCGCCGATCGCGACGGCGATCGCGTCTCGCGCGGGCGTGCCTGCCGGGTAGATGGTTCCGGCGGCGCGGTCGCGCCGCCTCGATACGGCGAAATCGACGATCGCCCAGGCGAGGAAGCTGCCGAACAGCACGACGTCGGCCACCGTCCCGTTGGCGATCAGGTGTCCGGCCGCCCACGCCTTGACGCCGAGGATCATCGGGTGGTGCAGCGCGCCCTTGATCCGCGTGTCGCGCACGTAGGCCGCCACGACCAGCACGAACGCGGCGAGGGTGAATATCGCGGCGACATAGTGGGTCCAGAACGGCGGCTGCCACAGCGCGACCGTGTCGACTCGCGCCCGGCCGAAGCCCCAGACGACGAGCACGAATCCCACGATCGAGGCGAGCGAGTACAGGCTCTTCCAGGCCCCTTCGCCCAGCCGCGCAATCTGCGCGCTCCGCCAGGAGTCGGCAAAGATGCGCACCGAGTGCCCGCCCAGGAAGACGATCAATCCGACTATCAGCAGGGTCATCGCTAAAGCGGCTCCAGGGGACGTGTACGATGATTATCGGTCCAGCGACCGGCGCTTCGCCATACCCCGGCGGCGCGCCGGGCGCCGCCCGCGCGGGTGCGGGTGACGGTCGGCCGGCGCAAAGGCGGAACGGCCGCGCCGGCAGCTCCATCTAAAGGCTGAACGACGAATTTGCGACCATGAAAACCATCTCCCAGTTCCGCACCGTCGGGGTCGAGGCGTCGGACGACACCGAGCTCGCGCGCCGCATAGGCCGGCGCGACGAGAGTGCGTTCGTGCTCATGATGCGACGGCACAACCAGATGCTGTACCGCATCGCACGGTCGATCCTGCGCGACGACGCCGAGGCCGAGGACGCCGTCCAGGAGGCCTACCTCGCCGCGTTCCGCAGCATCGCCGGTTTTCGCGGCGGGTCGCGACTGTCGACCTGGCTTGCCCGCATTGTCATCAACGAATCCTATGGGCGGCTGCGCAAGCGCAAGCGCGCGGGCGTCATATTGCCGTTCGATGCGCAGTCCGACCCGCGGATGCCGTACGAGCACGGCGCGGAGGAGGTCGACATGACCGATACGAGCTTCGAGCAGCCAGACGCCGCCGCGATGCGCGGCCAGGTCCGCCGGCTGCTGGAAAGCAAAATCGATGCGCTGCCGGACCAGTTCCGCACCGCGTTCATCCTGCGCGAAGTCGAGGAGATGTCGGTCGAGGAGGCCGCGGCGTGCCTGCGCGTGCCCGCCGCCACCGTGCGCAGCCGCGCCTTTCGTGCCCGGGCCATGCTGCGGGAGGCGATGGCGCGCGAAGTCGACGTCGCCGTCGTGGATGCCTTTGGTTTCGCCGGCGAGCGCTGCGAGCGCATCGTCGCGGGGGTCCTCGCGCGTTGGCGCCAATTGCCCTGACCGGCCGGCTTAGAACGGACGGCGCCTGAAGTCGCGCTCGGGCAACCGAGCCTTGCGGCCGCGCCTCGAGCAGCGGAGCCGTCGATGGGCGGAACGGCGATCTTGCCGCCAGCATCCAATGTGTACCGATCGTGCGCTTTGACCGCCGGCCGTACGGCACCTCGGGTCGGGGTGCATCCGTTTGGGCCCGCCGCACGTAAATATCCGGGCAGGGCAACTTGATGATTACAAGGAGATAGGCATGAAGAATCTCGGTATCGTGATTGCAAGCGCACTATTTCTCGCGGCGGGCAGCGCCGCGGCGCAGGCGCCGAACGACGCGCAGATCGCGCACATCGTCGTCACCGCGAACCAGGTCGACATCGACGCCGGCAAGCTGGCGGAGAAAAGGGGCAGCACCAAGGACGTCAGGGCCTTCGGCAAGCAGATGGTCACCGACCACGGCGGCGTCAACAAGCAGGCGGTGGCGCTGGTGACCAAGCTCAAGGTCAAGCCGGAGGACAATCCAACCAGCGAGAGCCTCAAGTCCGGCGGCGAAGAGAACGTGAAGAACCTGAAGACGCTCAAGGGCAAGGCTTTCGACAAGGCGTACATCGACCACGAGGTCGCCTATCACGAGCAGGTGCTCGACGCGATCGACAAGACGCTGCTGCCGAGCGCCCAGAACGCCGAGCTGAAGGCGCTGATCACCAAGGTCCGCCCGGCATTCGTCGCGCACCTCGAGCACGCGAAGCACATCCAGGCGTCGATGTCCAAGATGTAGCAAGGTAGCATCGCGGCAGCGGCGATTCCCGCTGCGAAGCCTGCACGGCGCGCGCC
>JBOIGD010000133.1:0-3472 GCA_050742615.1 Casimicrobiaceae bacterium
GGAATCGACTGATGATGAATGCATCGCGGCGGCCGGATGCGCCGTTATTTGCGCAATCCCAGCTTTTCGATCAATCCGCGGTAGCTGTCGGCGTTGCGCGTCTTAAGATAGTCGAGCAGCTTGCGCCGGCGCGATACCATGCGCAGCAGTCCGCGGCGCGAGTGATGGTCCTTGACGTTCGCCTTGAAGTGATCGTTGAGACCGTTGATCCGCGCGGTCAGCAGCGCGATCTGCACCTCGGGCGAACCCGTGTCGCCCTTGGCCCGCTGATGATCGGCGATGACCTTGGCCTTGTCCTGAACCGTGACTGCCATGCAAGTTACTCCGGACCGCGCGAAAGAGTGGAATTGTACCTCGAAAAATGCTTACGATCCAAGCGATTCAACCAGCGCGCGCGGGGCGACGCCGGCATCGCGCGCGGCGAGCAGGCGGCGCGGGCGGGCGACGCCAGCGTGGGCCCGCACGACGCCGACGAACCCGTCACCGACATAGGCACGATAGTCGTCGTCGGGCAGGTCGATCCTCCGAACAGCCTGTCCGCAACCGAGCTGCCGCCCGGCCTCGGCGTCGAGGTCCAGCCGCGGCAGCGATCCGACCAGCGCGTCGACCGGCAGCAAGGCAGCATCGCGCGCCGCGCCGTCGAGCGCCGCGAGCGTTTCAAGCGATACCGCCGCCGCGAGGGTGAAGGTTCCGCTGGCCATGCGGCGCAGCGCCGCCAGATGCGCGCCGCAGCCCAGCGCCGCGCCTAGGTCCTCGGCCAGCACGCGTACGTAGGTTCCCTTGCCGCAGCGAACGCGGAGCGCGACATC
Source organism: Casimicrobiaceae bacterium (assembly GCA_050742615.1). Taxonomy (GTDB): domain Bacteria; phylum Pseudomonadota; class Gammaproteobacteria; order Burkholderiales; family Casimicrobiaceae; genus PALSA-1003. Next base: position 810 of record JBOIGD010000133.1, read on the forward strand.
CGGCGGGTTCCAGTCCTCCACCGCAAGCTCGTGCACGACGACTTCGCGGGCGAGGCGCGGGATGTCGATTCCTTCGCGCGCGTACTCGTAGTAGTTGCGACCCTGATATTTGAGCGCTGCATGGCGCGGCGGAATCTGCGCGATCGCGCCGGCGAAGCGCGGCAGGACGGCCTCGATGTCGCGCCGCGATACGTCGACCGGGCGCACGTGGACAGGGTCCCCCTCCGCGTCACCGGTGGTCGTGGTCGACCCCAGGCGCACCGTCGCCGCGTAGACCTTGTCGCCTTCGAGCAGCATCTGCGCGAACTTGGTCGCCTCACCGAAGCAGATCGGCAGCAGGCCGCTCGCCCGCGGATCGAGCGTACCCGTGTGGCCGGCCTTTTCGGCACCGTAGAGCCTTCGCGCGCGCTGCAATGCCGCGTTGGACGACAGGCCGACGGGCTTGTCGAGCAGCAGGACGCCGTCGACGGCACGCCAGGGCGCGCGTTCCTGCGGAAGGATCGGATCGCCAGCCATCGCTTCGCCTGCAGCTTTCGGTGTCGTAACTGTACCGCCCGGCGGCCTTTGCGCCGCCGGCGCAATCAGTCCGACGGATGCTTCCGGTCCTCGGCGACGGCCTCGTCGATCAGTTTCGACAGGCGAAGCCCCGATTCGATCGAGTCGTCGTAGGCGAAATGCAGCTGCGGCACCGAATACAGGCCGAGACGGCGCGAGAGCTCGCTGCGAAGATAGCCGGCGGTGTGCTGCAGCGCCTTGACGGCGTCATCGGCCCGTTCCTTGCCGGCGAGGTGCGTGAAAAAAACCTTGGCGTGCGACAGATCGGCCGACACTTCGACCGCCGTCACCGTCACCATGCCGATGCGCGGATCCTTGACGTGCAGGCGCAGGAGGTCGGCCAGCTCGCGCTGGATCTGGTCGCCGACGCGCTGCGCGCGCTGGGAGTGTCGTTTCATCGGACTGTTTTGCGCCGGTCACAGCGTGCGCGTGACCTCGACGATCTCGTATACCTCGAGCTGGTCGCCCTTTTCGATGTCGTTGTAGTTCTTCAGTGACAGGCCGCACTCGAAGCCCGCCTTGACCTCGCGCACGTCATCCTTGAAGCGCTTGAGCGAATCGAGCTCGCCATCGAAGACGACGATGTTGTCGCGCAGCAGCCGCACCTTCGACCCGCGCCGCACCACGCCCTCGAGCACGTAGCAGCCGGCCACCGTGCCGACTTTCGAGATCTTGTAGACCTCGCGCACTTCGACCAGCCCGAGCTGGCTCTCCTTCTTTTCGGGCGCGAGCATGCCCGAGAGCGCCGCCTTGATCTCGTCGACCGCCTCGTAAATAATGTTGTAGTAGCGGATGTCGACGCCGGAATGCTGCGCCAGCTTGCGCGCGGCCACATCGGCCCGGGTGTTGAATCCGATGATCACGGCCTTCGACGCCAGCGCGAGATTGACGTCGGACTCGGTGATGCCGCCGACCGCGGCATGCACGATGTTGACCTTGACTTCGCCGGTCGACAGCTTGGTCAGCGCGTTGGCCAGCGCTTCGTAGCTGCCCTGCACGTCCGCCTTGACGATCAGCGCCAGCGACTTGATCTCGCTCTCGGCCAGTTGCTCGAACATGTTCTCGAGCTTCGCCGCCTGCTGCTTGGCGAGCTTCACATCGCGGAACTTGCCCTGGCGGAACAGCGCGATCTCGCGCGCCTTGCGCTCGTCGCCCAGCACCATCACGTCCTCGCCGGCGAGCGGTACGTCCGACAAGCCCTGGATCTCGACGGGAATCGCCGGGCCGGCCGACGCGACCGTCTTGCCGGTCTCGTCGGTCATCGCCCGCACGCGGCCGAACACCGCGCCGGCGAGCACGATGTCGCCGCGCTTCAGCGTGCCCGAGTGCACCAGCACGGTGGCCACCGGACCCTTGCCCTTGTCGAGCCGCGATTCGATGACGATGCCCTTGGCCGGCGCATCCTTCGGCGCCTTGAGCTCGAGCACCTCGGCCTGCAGCAGGATCGCATCGAGCAGGTTGTCGATGCCGGCACCGGTCTTCGCCGAAACCTGGATAAACTGCGTGTCGCCGCCGTACTCCTCCGGCAGCACGCTTTCCGCGACCAGCTCCTGCTTGACGCGGTCGGGATTGGCTTCGGGCTTGTCGATCTTGTTGATCGCTACCACGATCGGCACGTTGCCGGCCTTCGCATGCGCGATCGCCTCCTTGGTCTGCGGCATGACGCCGTCGTCCGCCGCGACGACCAGGATCACGATGTCGGTGACCTTGGCACCGCGCGCCCGCATGGCGGTGAACGCCTCGTGACCGGGCGTATCGAGAAAGGTGATGACACCCTTCGAGGTCTCGACGTGGTAGGCGCCGATGTGCTGTGTGATGCCGCCAGCCTCGCCGCTGGCGACCCGCGTACGGCGTATTGTATCGAGGAGCGACGTCTTGCCGTGATCGACGTGTCCCATCACGGTGACGACCGGCGGCCGCGGCAGCTACTCCGCCGTCGTCGCCTGTGCGCTTTCGGCAAGCAGCGCGTCCGGGTCGTCGAGCTTGGCCGCGATCGCCTTGTGTCCCATTTCCTCGACGACGATCATCGCCGTTTCCTGGTCGAGCATCTGGTTGATCGTCACCATCGTGCCGAGCTTCATCATCGCCTTGATGATCTCGGCGGCCTT
>JBOIGD010000134.1:0-19086 GCA_050742615.1 Casimicrobiaceae bacterium
GGCCCGCTGCGCGCGGCGGCGGCGCTCGCGGTCTTGCCGCGCGTGGCCGATGGCGCCGCGTCCTTGCGCCGCCGCGATGCAGGTGCCGCATCCGGACCGTCGCCCTTGCCCGCCTCGGGCCGCTCACGCACCACGTCCGCCGCCTTTTTGTCCTCGCGCAAGCCCTGGAACGACGGATGCCGCAGGGCGCCGTCATTGCTCCATTCGGTGAATGCGATCTCGGCGACCAGTTGCGGCCTAACCCAGTGCGCCCCCTTGGCCTCGAAGCCGCGCGGCGGATCGGCGAACGACGGTTCCCTCTGCTCGAGCTTGTCCAGCAGCGGCCGTAGCTTGGCCAGAGTCTTGTCGTCGAAGCCGGTGCCGACCTTGCCGGCGTAATGGAGCTTGCCCGCCTCGTAGACGCCGAGCAGCAGCGCGCCGAGCCCGCTGCGGCTGCCTTGCGGGTCGGTAAAACCGCCGATCACCATCTCCTGCCGCTTGGCGCACTTCACCTTGACCCAGTCGCGCGTGCGAATCCCTTCGCGATAGGTCGAAGCGGCGCGCTTGGCTACCGCGCCCTCCAGCTCCATGGCGCAGGCCTGCTTGAAGAATTCGGCGCCTGAGCCTTGGACGTCGACGCTGTAGCGTAGCCGCGGGTCCGACGTACCGAGCAGCGGCCGCAGCAACCGCTTGCGCTCGGTCAACGCCACCCCGCGCAGATCGTATCCATCTCGATAGAGAAGGTCGAACACGAAATAGACGATGCCGGTGCCGCGCGGATCGGACAGCGCGTTCTGCAGCGCCTGGAAGCCGGTGCGGCCCCTGGCGTCGGCGACGGCGATCTCGCCGTCGAGCCACGCCTGGTCGACGTCGAGCTGCCGCAGCGAGGCGACCACCGACGGCAGCGCCGCCGTCCACTCCTTGCCGTTGCGCGAATAGACGTGCACGTCGCCGTGGTCGATCCGGGTCACCATGCGGTAGCCATCGAACTTGATTTCATGCACCCATTCCTCGCCGGTCGGCGCGCTGTCGACCAGCGTCGCCAGCGTCGGCGACAGCATGGCCGGCATCTTCGCTTTCCTAGCGCCAGCGATCGACGCCGGTGTCGCTTCGTTCACATGCTTGGCCTGCTTCGCGGGGCTGCCGCGCACCGCGGCTGTAGGCCGGGCGGCGGTCGACGCTTTCACGACGCGCGACGACTTGACGGCACCGCCATTGCCCAGCGCTCCGGCACGCACGTTCGCGGCGACCGAGCGGTTCGAATGCCACTCGCGCCCCTTGTCGCGCGCGATGGCTTCGAGGCTGCGCCCGGACACGACGCTGTCGGGCTCCGCGTCGACGATCCGGCCGGCTTCGCCTTCTCTGGCGTGGCGATCACGCTCCTTGATCAGCAACCAGGCCTCCTTGCGGGAGTTGCCGTATTGGCTGCCGTGCGTTCGTATCAGCGCCCAGCGGCCCTTGAGCTTTGTGCCGTCGAGCTCGAAGGTGAGATGGCCTTTGGCGTACCCGGCGCCCGGATCGCCGACCGGTTGCCAGGTGCCGCGATCCCAGACCATCACCGTGCCCGAGCCGTACTGGTGCGGCGGGATGATCCCTTCGAAACCGCCGTACGCCAGCGGATGATCTTCGACATGCATCGCCAGCCGCTTGTCGTGCGGATCGAGGCTCGGCCCCTTCGGGACCGCCCAGCTCAGAAGAACGCCGTTGAGCTCGAGGCGGAAGTCGTAGTGCAGGTGACTCGCCGCATGCTTCTGGATGATGAAGGAGAGCGCCTTCGCCTTGCCGCGCGCCACGCGGCCGCGCGGCTCCGGCGTCGCCCGGAAGTCGCGCTTTTCACGGTAGCGTTCGAGCCCCATGCAGGCGAACGGCCCTCAGGCCCGCTTCCGCTTCGCGGCGGCGCGAGTCGACCCGCGCGAGGACGACACGACGCGCAGCGTCGGCTTGGTCGTTGCGGTCTTCGAGCGGCGGGCATCGGCCGCCGCCGTTTTGCGCGGCGCGCCTTTGTCGAGGCTTTGCTTCAGCAAGGCAGCCAGATCGATGACCTGCGCCGAGCGAGGCTCCTCACCCTCGTCTGCTCCCGGCTTGGTGATTTCCTTGGTCTCGCCGCGCTTGATCTTGTCGTGGATCCGGCGCATCAGGTCCGCGTGGTAGGTATCCTTGAACTCGTCGGGCTTCCAGGGCTCGGTCATGTCGTCGACCAGGCGCTTGGCGAGGTCGACTTCCTTGCTGCTGACGCCAGCGCCTTTCAGGCCTTCCGCGGGCAGCTCGAAGCCCTTGCTGCCGCGAAGCTCGTCGGCGTAGCGCATGGTGACGAGCATCAGCGCACGGCCCGCCGGCATCACCGCCGCAAGATGCTGCGTCGTGCGGATCACCACCTGGGCGATCGCGACGCGCTCGGTCGAGCGCAGCGTTTCGCGCAGCAGCGCGTACACCTTTTCTCCTCGATCGGCCGGCGCGAGGTAATACGGCGTTTCGTAGAACGGCGCGGGGATCTCGGCGGCGGGCACGAACGCCCTGATGTCGATCGTCCGCGACGCCTTGACGTTGGCCCGGCGGAAGTCCTCGTCGGAGAGGACGACGTACTGGTCCTTCTCGTATTCGTATCCCTTGACGATGTTTGTCCATTCGACTTCCTTGCCGCTCTTCTTGCTGTAGCGCTTGTAACCGACGGGCGAGAAGTCGCGCTTGTCGAGCATCGAGAACTGGAACCCCTTGCGGTCTTCCGCGGGAAAGAGCTCGACCGGTATGTTGACCAGGCCGAACGTGATCGCACCTTTCCAAAGCGAACGAGCCATGGTCTAGCCTTTCTGCGGCGCCGCGTACACGGCCACGCACTCGATGCAGAACTCACGGGCCACCGGACGGACGACGATGGTGCCGCAGTCGCTGCAGGGTATGAACGGCATTTCGCCGGTGAGTTCGCAGCACCCCGCCGTGCATTCGCGACGCAGACAGGCGTGCATATCGAGCGGGCAAACGAGCATCGGGCCTCCACGGTGAAGCTGACGCATTCTGGCAAAGGGGGATAGGCATTGGCCATCGGCCCGCGTCTTGTTCGCGCGTCGGCGCGATACGGCTCTTCTGTAGGAGTCCGTCCGACGGCAGCGATAAAAGCCTCGTCGGTACGAATGCAGCTGGGGTTTTCGGCCCGCGTCCTACACAATGGTAGGACTCAGACCGACAGCGGGCGCTTGTATCGATGTCGAGACATCGGCTAGTATCGACGACCGAACGAAAGGGTCCGTAATGACCGCCCAACCCGACATCGCGCCGCGCATTGGCGAAGGATTGCGTCTCGCTTCCGTCTCGCCGCGCGGGATGGCTGAATTCCGTCGCCTGCTCGACCGGCTGCCGACGGCAGCGTACACCTGCGACGCCGACGGCCTGATCACCTACTTCAACAGCCATGCGGTGAGCGTATGGGGACGCGAGCCCAGGCTCAACGACTCCGTGGACAGGTTCTGCGGCTCGTTCAGGCTCTACGCGGCCGATGGAGCTGCCATCACCCACGCGGAATGCTGGATGGCCCTGGCGCTAAAGGAACGCAAAGAATTCAACGGACAGGAAATCGTCATCGAACGGCCCGATGGCCGCCGGGTGACCGTGCTGGCGCACGCCAATCCGATCTGCGGCGAAACGGGCGAGCTGATGGGTGCGGTCAACGTCCTGGTGGACATCACCGAGCGCAAGCGCGCCGACAGCGCCAAGGACGAATTCCTCGCCATGCTGGCGCACGAGCTCCGCAATCCACTCGCGCCGATCCGCAACGCCGTGCATGTGCTGCATCGCAAGGCGCCGCCCGTGCCGGAAGTCACCCGAATGCTCGACGTGATCGACCGGCAGATGGGCCACATGACGCGCCTGATCGACGACCTGCTCGACGTCTCCCGCATCAGCCGCGACAAGATCGCGCTGCAGAAGTCGCACGTTCTGCTGGCCGAGGTGGTCAATGCCGCACTGGAGACCAGCCGGCCGGTGCTGGCCGCATCGGGCCAATCGTTCTCGGTCGCGATGCCGGATGTGCCGATCTACGTCGAAGCGGATGCGACGCGCCTGGCGCAGGTGATTTCCAACCTGCTGCACAACGCCGCCAAATACACCGATCCGACCGGGCGCATCTGGCTCACGATTGCGCAGGGCGGCCACGATGCCGTCATCACCGTGCGCGACACGGGCATCGGCATCGGTCCGGACATGCTGCCACGCATTTTCGACATGTTCACGCAAGCCGACCGCTCGATCGACCGCTCGCATGGCGGCTTGGGCGTCGGGCTGACGGTCGCGCGGCGGCTGGTCGAGCTGCACGATGGATCGATCGATGCGGCCAGCGACGGGTCAGGCAAGGGCAGCACCTTCACGGTCCGCGTCCCCGTCAGCGCGGCGGGCGAGCCGCGTGTCGCTGCCGATTCACTGCGGCCGCCCGACGTCGCGGGCGCGACGCGGCCGCTTCGCGTGCTCATCGCCGACGACAACCGCGATGCTGCCGGGAGCCTCGCGATCCTGCTGCGCATGGTTGGACACGACGTCCGGATCGCCTACGACGGCGTCGAAGCGGTCGCTCTCGCCGACGAGTCCCGCCCCGATGCGATCGTGCTCGACATCGGCATGCCGAAGATGAGCGGCTACGATGCGGCGCGCAGGATTCGCGCCGAATCCTGGGGCCGGGACATCCGGATCTTCGCCCTGTCAGGCTGGGGCCAGGATGCCGATAAGCATCGCTCGCGCGAGTCCGGCATCGACCATCACCTGGTCAAGCCGCTCGAGCCGGCGTCGCTGCTGCAGCTCCTTGCGACGGCCTGCCACCGCTCCGCCGGGACCGCCGCCGGTGACCCCATCCGCGGCTAGGGTCCCTGCGCGGCGGCGGCCTGCGAAGCGCCGGCGCTCAGGGCGTGGCCGGCAGCGCGCGCAGGCGCAGCGTCACCGCATCATCCGCGCCGGTGCATTCGGCGCCGTGCGTCCCGCCCAAGGTCACGATATCGTCGTAGCTCAACGCACGGTACAGCATGAGCGGCGGAAACGGCGAAGTCCGGCTGGCCTCTTTGGCGCGCAACGTCACGATCACCTCGTCGCCGGTCGTTTCGGCCAGGATCTGGATGTCGATCGGGCCGGGATGCGTGTCGGTCAGGACGAAGAGCGCGGTGACGAGCAGCTCGCGCAAGGCCGGCTTCGCCACCAGCGTGCCTCCGGTGCGCACCTCGGTCGATGCTTGGATGCCGCGCAGGCTCCAGTCGTCGCCGGCAACGCGCAGGCATTGCCGCAGGGCTTCGTCGACGGTAATCGTCGCCTTGTCTTCGGGGCGAAGCCACTCGATCAGCGAGCGGCAGCTGTTCACGGCCGTCCGCGTCTGATCGGGCATCTGCCTGATACATTCCTCGAGCTTGGGATGGCCTGGCGTGCTCCCCAGCATCCGTGCCGCAAGCTCGGCCGAGAACTGGATGGTCTGCAACTCGCCCATCAGCGTGTGCCGCAGGCCTGACGCCAGTTTGCGCAGCACGACGTAGCGGATCGCATCGGCGTCGCGGCCGTTCGAATCGGTCATCGCATGGGTCCCCATCGCGGCGTCGGCTGGAACAGGGCTGTCCGCCGCTTCGGCACCGAGTATCGCAAAAAAACGGGCACAGCGGGACTCGCTCGCGTCGCATGCGAGGCCGCGCGCACTGACAACGGGCCGGATCGCACCGGCGATCCGGTCATCGCATCGCAATCAAACCGAGGATTGCGCTCGCAGACCGCTGCCGGGACGAACCCGTCATCCCTGGTTGCCGCGGAAGCGGCGCCGCCTGGGTCATGTCAGGGCGTTTGCCGCCGTTGGCGCCGATCGGCGACCCGGCGCTGCAGCGTCGCGCCGCGAATCTCCCTGCCGCGTTGCCGCAGCATCATCCGCGAACGCACGGCCCAGGCGCCGACCGCGGCTTCGAAAGCCCGGATGATGTCGCTGCGCACCCCACGCTCGAGCATGTGCGCGGTCTCTCGCACGACCGCGCTTTCGAATACGCTGCGCACATCGTCCGGATCGGCCTGACGCGCGACCAGCGCGCGCAACAGGACCGAGGCGGCCCTGAGCTCCACCTTGAGACGGAGCTCCTCACTCATCGTCATGGCCGGACCCCGCTGCGCGTCGCGCCGCGGTCCACCCGACGCGACGCGGCGCGGGGACCCGAGGACCCCGACACCGCGACGTCCGTCGGCGTCCGCCGTCGTCAATAGACGTTCGGTCCGTCGACGATGTCGCGCGGCGTGCGACGCTCGCGCATCTCCCGGCCATCGTCTTCCCAGTACGGTGACACGTTGTAGTAGGCGTGGATCTCGGACGCCCAGGCCGAGTCTGCCATGCTGGGCCAGTGATCCTTGTCGAAGCCCTGCGCGTTTTCCAGTTTCTCCTTGCTGATGTCGAGCACGAAGCGCTCGTCGCGTGCATCGAGAGTGAACGTGCCCCACGGGACCGCGAAGAGCTTCGATCCCATGCCCAGAAAACCGCCGAATGACAGCACCGCATAGGCTATCCGGCCGGAGGTGACGTCGAGCATGATCGCCTCGATCTTGCCGAGGTCCTCACCGGCTGCGTTCACCACCTTGTCGCCCTGCAAGCTTGCGGCATCCATGACTTCGGGGCCCGGGCCGCTCTGGTCGTCGCGGTCGGATGGAATGATCTGTGCGCCCGACCGCGGGTCGGCGGTCGATCCATACGGGTTGGTCTGCGTGGTCATCGTGATAGGACTCCTGCAAAAATGTTTCGACTCTAGGATGGACTGAAAAAGCCTGGCCCCCGAGGGACCGTCGGGTACGTCGCGATTTCACGCAGCTTCGCACTGGCGGTCCTGGCATCCATAGTGGTCGCTCGTCGCAGCCGATCCAAGCCGCACGCGTCCGATTTTGCTGTAGGCGCTCGGCGCGCGGCGCGTAAGACCGGCGCTGGCATCGGCTTCGATGAAGCGATCTCGATGGCGCGCACGTCGGCGCCTCCGATCGATCGTGTTGTCAGCCGGCGCGCACGATCAGCGACAAATCGCGGACCAGGGCCGCGTAGGCCTCGTCGAAGTCCTCGGGAGGGGCGCGCAGGATGGCCGACGGGTGCACGGTGACCATCACGCGCTCGGCCAGGTCGCTTTCCAGCCAGCGGCCGCGATCGACGGTGACCAGGATCGCGGCGCCGAGCAAGGCCTTGGCGGCGGTGGCCCCCAGGCAGACGACGATGCGCGGGCGCACCAGGCGCAGCTCCTGGCGCAGCCAGTCGAGACAGGCGGCGACTTCCTGCTGGCTGGGCGTCTTGTGCATGCGCCGCTTGCCGCGCGGGAACCAGCTGAAATGCTTGACCATGTTGGTGACGAACACGTGCTTGCGGTCGATGCCCGCTTCCGCCAGCGCCTTGTCGAGGAGCTTGCCGGCGGGACCCACGAACGGGCGGCCGGCGAGATCTTCCTGATCACCCGGTTGCTCGCCGATCAGCATGATGCGGGCGCGCGCGGCGCCTTCGCCGGGCACGCCCTGCGTCGCGTTCTTCCACAGCGGGCAGCGGCGGCAGTCCTGCACTTGCCCGGCAAGCTCGGCGAGGGACGAAGGCTGCGGTCCGGTGGTGGGGCGGAGCGGGTCTTTGACCATCCGGATTCCGAGAGGGCTTTCTGCACGGCGGTAAAGCAAGACGAATGCCCAGCGCGGCAGTTGCAGCCCACGAGAACGGTGCCAGCGGCGGGCTCGCCATCTTTTGCCCCCGCACTGACTACGACCAATCCCTTAGACCGATCGTTCTAATGCTTTTGGCTTACGCCAGGGATCGCGTCGCGCCAAGGTTTACAGGCGCTTTCTACTCGGCAGCAGGGGCAGAGCATGTCGCGCGACACGCGGCGCGAGCGCTGGGTCCTGTAGGAAATACCAGCTGCACAGCGGAAAGCGACCGCGGTAGCTTGCCGGAATCCGTGGGGCGATGTCGCGGCGCGGCCGAGGATTGCCGGCGCACCGCGACGGGACCCGAGCGACCTGCCGGAGAAGCGCCTGATGGCGTCAATGCTTCGTCCAAGCGAGCCGGGCAAGCGTGTTCTGATCGCATTGACGCTTGCCGTGCCGTTGCTGCTGCCGACCCTTTGGTTTGCCGCTTCGCGCCCCGCACGCGCCCAAAGCAGCCAGACGATCAGCTTCCCGGCGCTGACCGGGAAGATCTTTGGGGCCGCGCCATCGACGATCAGCGCTTCCGCGTCTTCCGGCCTGGTCGTCACCTTCTCCTCGCTGACCCCGGCGACCTGCAAGATCAGCGGCGCCACCCTCACCATCGTCGCCGCGGGGACGTGCACGATCCGAGCGTCGCAGGCCGGCAATGCCGCGTACGCCGCGGCCTCCAGTGTCAACCAGAGTTTTTTGGTGACGAAGGCCGCGCAGGCCATCACGTTCGCCGCTGTGACGGGCAAGAGCTACGGCACGGCGCCATTTGCACTCAGCGCGTCGGCATCGTCGGGACTGCCCATCGCGTTGACGTCGGCGACGACCCCCGTGTGCCGCGTCAGCGGAGGCACGGTCACCTTGGCCGCCGCGGGGACCTGCACCATCCAGGCGACGCAAGCCGGCAATGGCAACTACGCCGCGGCCAGCGTCGTCAGCCGGAGCTTCGCGGTCAGCAAGGCGAACCAGACCATTGCATTCGCCCCGCTCGCGAGCAAGGCCTACGGCGCGGCCCCGTTCACGATCGGCTCCAGCGCATCGTCCGGCCTGCCCGTGACCTTTACGTCGACAACGGCGACCGTGTGCGCGGTCAGCGGCAGCACGATCACCCTCAAGTCGAGCGGCACCTGCACGATTCAGGCCGCGCAAGCCGGCAATGCGAACTTCAACGCGGCGAGCAGCGTGAGCCGGAGCTTCGCCGTCGCGGCGGGCACCCAGTCGATCAGTTTCCTTTCACCCGGCAACCAGCTGATCGACGCATCACCGGTCGCGCTGGCCGCGACGGCCTCGTCCGGCCTTGCCGTCAGCCTGGCGTCGGACACGCCGGGAATCTGCTCGGTCAGCGGGGATGCGGCGATCCTGATCAGCCCGGGCACGTGCACGGTGCAGGCGACGCAAGGCGGCAACGCTTCGTTCGGCCCGGCGCCGGGCGTGGCGCGAAGCTTCGTCATCATCGCCCTGCCGCAATTTGCCCCGCCTGCGACCCACTCGACCGGAGCGTTCCCGGACAGCATCGTCCTCGGTGATTTCAACGGCGACGGCAGGCTCGACGCCGCGGTGGCTAACGCCTTCTCCGGCAATGTTTCGATTCTGCTCGGCGATGGCACCGGCGGGCTCACGACGGGCGCCCCGGTGCCGTTGGGCGGCGAGCTCATCGCCATCGCATCCGGCGATTTCAACGGCGACGGCAAGCTCGATCTGGCGGTGGCGGACGTTTATTTCAACCGCGTGTTCTTGCTCACGGGCAACGGCAACGGCACATTCAATGTCGGCGCGCCGTTCGATGTCGGTCTCGCGCCGATTGCGGTGGCCGCAGCGGACTTCAATCGCGACGGCAAGCTCGATCTGGTCGTCGCCAACGGGTCGGTCGGCAATACGACCGGACAGAGCGTGACCGTTCTGCTCGGGAAGGGAGACGGTGTCTTCGGCGCTCCGTCCTGCTACGCTACCGGCCCGAGCCCCTACGCGGTTGCGGTCGCCGACTTCAACGGCGACGCCGCGCCGGATCTCGCCGTCGCGAGCGGCGGCGGCAACAGCGTCTCGGTGCTGATCGGGCACGGCGATGGGACTTTCGGGGCGGCTGTCGACTATGCCGCGGGCTATTTTCCGGACGGTGTCGCCGCGGGAGACTTCGACGGCGATGGCAAGCTCGACCTCGCCGTCGTCAACGACTACAGCGACGACGTATCGATCCTGCTGGGTCGCGGCGACGGAACGTTCGGTTCCGCGAGCCAGGTCGTGGCGGGCAGCGGTCCGGCAAGCGTCGCGATAGCCGACTTGAACGGCGACGGTTGGATGGATCTCGCGATCGCCAATCGCTTCGACAACACTCTCGTGGCGTTGATGGGCAACGGCGACGGCACGTTCCAGCCGGCGCGGCCATTCACCGTCGGCACGCAGCCGGAAGTCGTTGTCGCCGGCGATCTGAACCGCGACGGCCATGTCGACCTGGTCCTCACCAGTGCGGCGGACAATACCATCGCGGTGCTGCTGCAATCGAGCGGCGGCGCCGTGACGATCTCCGCGCAGGCGGGCACTCCGCAGGTCGCCGCGCTCCACGGCGCCTATGCGACGGCGTTTCAGGCGCTTGTCACCGATCCGGGCGGGCATCCTCGGCCAGGTGTTCCGGTCGAGTTCGCCGCGCCCCTCACCGGGCCGTCGGGCAGCTTTTCCGGCGGCTCGCCCACCGCACAAGTCGCCACCGACAGCGCCGGCGTCGCGACGGCCCCGGCATTTACGGCCAACGGCGTGGCCGGATCGTTTTCCGTGATCGCGACCGCCGCCGGGGCGAGTGCCGCGTTCGCCCTGACGAACGAGGGCGGCGCATCGCAGACGATCACCTTCGCCGCATTGACCGGAAAAATCTTCGGCGCCACGCCGTTCGGTGTCACCGCGAGCGCGACATCCGGGCTTACCGTGCGTTTCTCCTCGCTCAGCATCCCGGTTTGCACGATCAGCGGCGCCATCGTGACGATCGTCGCCGCCGGCACCTGTACGCTGCGCGCCTCGCAGCCCGGCGACGCGACCTACGCTGCCGCGGCGGACGTCGACCAGGGCTTCGCCGTGGCGCAAGGCAGCCAGACGATCGCTTTCGGCACGATCGCGACTCAGCCCACCGGCACGGTGTCGGTCGCACTGAGCGCCAGCGCGACCTCGGGTCTGCCGGTCTCGTTTGCTTCGTTGACGCCTTCCATCTGCACGGTGAGCGGCAGCCAGGCGACCTTTGCCGCCGCCGGCATCTGCACGATCCGCGCATCGCAGCCCGGTGGCACCAACTACAGGGCCGCCGCCAGCGTCGAGCAAACCTTCGCGGTAACGGCAGGAACCCAGACGATCGCCTTTGCGCCGCTTGCCAATCAGACCTTCGGGGGCGGCGTGTTCAAGGTCAGCGCTGCGGCGACATCGGGCCTGCCGGTTAGCTTTTCGTCGTCGACGCCGAGTATATGCGCCGCCAACCTGGACACGGTCGCCCTGGTCGGCGCCGGAACCTGCACGATTCGCGCTGCCCAGGCGGGCAACGCATCGTACGGCGCGGCCCCGAATGTCGATCGCAGTTTCACCGTGGCCCGAAGCGGCCAGACGATCACTTTTCTCGCGCTCCCCGATCGTCCGATCACGACGTCGCCGATGGTATTGCAGGCGACCGCATCGTCCGGACTGGCGGTGGGTTTCGTTTCGCTGACGTCGGCCGTCTGCGCTGTGAGCGCCGACCTGGCGGCGGTCTTGACGACCGGCACCTGCACGATTCGCGCTTCGCAAGCCGGCAACGCCAACTACCTGGCGGCGCCCAGCGTCGATCGGAGCTTCACGATAGCGCGTGCCGGGCAGATCATTACATTCGGCAATCCCGGGGCTCATGCGGTCTCGGCGATCCCGTTCGCCTTGAGCGCGCGTTCGTCGTCCGGACTGGCGATCGCGTTCACGCCGCTCACTCCAGCCATTTGCAGCGCCAACGGCAACATGGCAACGGCCGTGGTGATCGGCACGTGTACGATCCGCGCCAGCCAGGCCGGTGACGCAGACTACGCTGCCGCCGCCGTGGAGCAAACCTTCCCGATCGTTTCGGGCTTGTTGCCTTCACCAGCCACGCCGCCACCGGCGGGCCCGTTCATCGTGTATTCGACCTATCTGGGCGGTTATGGGCCCGACAAGGCATTCGACGTGCTTGTCGGACCGGACGGCGCGGCCTATGTCGGCGGATCGGTTGCCTCGAGCAACTTTCCCGGACTGAGCTCGAGCACGTTCAGCAATGCGGGACTCGATCTGCTTTTCATTGCGCGGATCAACCCCGACGGTGGCAAGTTGGACTACGCAACCGTGGCCGGCGGCCGCGCGTCTGACATCACCGGCAGCGGACGGTGGTCCTATGTCGGCAGCACAAAAGCCGCGGGCCCGCAGTTCTTCGGCGGAGGACAGGTCGAAGCGATGGCGATCGATGCGACCGGCAACGTCTACGTTGCAGCGTACGCCAATTCCTCCGACTACCCATTGCACGGTGGGACGTATGTTCGCGGCGGCCCGAAGACGATCTACAGGATGGCACCGACGGGTGCCGTGCAGACTGCCAGCACGGCCATCGATCCCGCGGTCATGACGATTCGTGCACTGGCGGTCGACGCCGGCGGTGCCATCTATTTCACCGGCGTTGCCGGGCCGGGATTGGCGACGACCCCAGGCGCGCTGCTGGCCACGATGCCCTCGCCGAATGGTTCCAACGTGACGGCCACGGCCCCGTATCTGGTCAAGCTCGCCGCCGGCGGAACGACTACGGCGTTCGCGACCTACCTGTCCGGCGCCGGAAGGCGCAGCGGCGTTGCGGATTCCTATGATCAATCGCTGGTCGACGCGGCGACAACCGCGTACGCGCTGGCCGTCGACGGGTCGGGCAACAGCTACGTCGCGGGACAGGCCACATCAGATCAATTTCCGGCGACCGCCGGATCGCCGGACACGGGGGACACCAAGCACCGCGATGCGTTCGTCGCCAAGATCAATTCCGGCGGCACGGCGCTGCTCTTTGTCGCGCGCCTGGGCGGCACCGATGCCGATCGCGCGACGGGCATCGCGTTAGGCCCGGATGGCACGATCACCGTCGGCGGCAAGACCGCGACGCAGCCTTTCCTGGGCACACCTTTGTCGTTCCAGCCGATTGTCGTGTTTCCGTCCGGAGCGTATTACGTCGATCGGGAGACAGGGTTCGTGGCGAAGCTCGCAGCAGACGGCAGCAAGTGGCTTTTCGTCGCAGGCCTCGGCACCGATGCCGGCAATCTCGTCAACGGCGCCTTGACCCCGGTCGAAGCCTATCCTGTCAAGGTCGCCGTCGACGCGAGCGGAGCGATCTACGCGGCCGGCACGACCTCTCCTTATCGCGATCTCGTGCTCGTCGCCGGATCCCCCGCCCCGAATGCCCTCGGCGGCGTCGATACGAGTGGCGCGTTCGTCGTCAAGATCTCGGCTGATGGAGCGCGCGTCCTGGAGCTCGCTGCGCTCGGCGGCCTGAGCGTCGCGACGGGGCTCGCGCTCGACCGTTCCGGCAATGCCTACGTCGCCGGATACGGAGCCTACATGGCGACCGTCAACGCACCGCAGGCGGCGCCGATGTATGAAGGCGATGTCAGCAGTGCGTTTGTCGCCAAGCTCAACGACCAGCGCGCCCCGGTGACCTTCGCGAGCAGCCGTAATCCGGGTGTCGCGGGCGAGACGCTGATATTGACGGCGGCGGTTGTCGACTCCGGCAACGGCGGGGCCGTCGAATTCGACGACGGCGATCGACTGTTGGGCGCCGTGCCTCTGTCAAGCGGCCGCGCGACCCTTCCGGTCAGTTTGAGTGCCGGGGTACACCGCCTGCGCGCTACCTACCGCGGCGGCGGCGAGTTCGACGGCACGTCCGCGACGGAGCTCATCCAGACGGTCGACCAGGCTTCGGAGGCGCCCTAGAGCCATGCGACGACTGTCCGTCCTGCTGGCAGGCCTTATTTGCAGCTCGATCGGGCTTTGCGATGTGCCGACCGTCGCGATGACCTATCCACCGGCGAACGCGACGATCGCGGAAGCGCTTTCCCCGACGATACTCCTCGAGGCAACCGCGTCCGACGCGGACGAGGCTGTTTCCGCCGTGTATTTCTACGTTTGCCCCGCGGCGGGTCTTTCATGCGACAGCACGGCGACCATGGCGGGTGTCGTCCAAGCCAGCCCCTACCGGTTGCCGTGGACGCCGCCGCACGCTGCCGCATCGGGCAGCCTGAGCATCCGCTATCTGGTGTGGGCTACCGCGGTGAATGCGGTTGGACAATCGAAGATCTCGGCCACGGTGCCGATCACGCTGCTGCAGCCTGCGCCTGCGCCGACGATCAAGCTCATCGCTCCATCGGCGCCGATAGGATTCGCCGTGCCTGCGGCACCGGTGCTGTACGCAACCGCCGCACCGGCAACAACCGTCCCGCCATCCTCCATCGCACGCGTGGACTTTCTCGATGGCCAAGACGTGATCGCCACGCTGACCAAGCCCAACAGCGTTCCCGAAGGCTACGCCTATACGTGGTCGAATGCCGCGCCGGGACCGCACCAGATCAGCGCGCGGGTCACCGACACGCTCGGCGATACGGCGAACGCGCCGCCCGTTACCGTCTACATTTTTCCCGCCGACCAGGCTCCGCAGGTGACTTTGACATCTCCGGTCAGCGGCCAGACGTTCAACCGGGCCAGCACGATATCGCTCGCGGCGACGGCGACCAGCGCTGCCCGATCGATCCAGCGGGTCGAATTTGTCGCCGGCAGCAACGCGGTCGCGACCGCGTTCGCGCCCCCCTACGCGGCAAACTGGGTGGGACCGCCGCCAGGTAATTACGCCATCGTCGCGCGCGCATTCGACGACCTTGGCGTGGCTGCGGCGTCCGCCGCAGCCTATGTCGAGGTCACCGAAAGCCCGCGCCCGCCGGCCGTGGTCATGACTTCCCCCGCTCCGGGAAGCACGGTAATCGGCAATGGGGCAGTGCCGCTTGCGGCGGCAGCACTTTCGCCGGACGGTGTCATCGGCCGCGTCGACTTCTATGCCGGCACGAAATTGCTCGGCAGCAGCGCGACGGCGCCGTACGTATTCAATTGGACCACGCCCGGCACCGGTGCGGTGTCGCTGACGGCCAAGGCATACGACCTGCGGGGACAAAGCGCGAGCTCGACCGCGTTGGCAGTCACGGTGAGCAGCAAAGTCCCGTCGGTAAGCCTTACCTCTCCAGCAGCCGGCACGAGGCTGACCGCGCCCGCGACGATCGATCTCAGTGCGTCGGCGAGCGAACCAGGCAGCAGCGTGGGGACCGTCGAGTTCTACGCCAACGGCACACCGATTGCGTCGCTGGCATCGCCGCCGTACAACGCGGTCTGGAGCAATGTCGCAGCCGGAACCTATTCGCTCACCGCAAAGGCAACGGATAGTGCGGGTGCAAGTAAAACGTCCGCAACGGTCGCCATCACGGTCGTCAACAACGCGCTGCCCAGCGTTGCGATCGCGGCACCGACGAGCGGGCAGACTATTTTTGTGGGGCAGCCGATCACGTTGGCGGCGACCGCATCGGATTCCGACGGCACGGTATCCAAGGTCGAGTTTCTGGCCGACGGGCTAACGATAGGCGCGGTCGGGTCGCCGCCGTTCACGCAAGTCTGGATGCCATCGTCCGCAGGATCCCATGCGATTCAAGCGCGCGCGACCGACAATCTGGGCGCCGTTTCCACATCCTCGCCGGTGACGGTCACAGTCGGTCCGAACAGCATCCCCACCGCCAGCATCACCGCTCCGATCAGCGGCCAGGCGTTCGCGGTGGGACCGCCGGTGACGATCACGGCGACCGCATCGGACCCCGATGGCAGGGTGACCAAGCTGGAGTTCATTGCCGATGGTGCAGTCATCGGATCCGTCGCCGCCCTGCCCTTCACCTGGACTTGGAGCGGAGCGTCCATCGGAGCCCATGTGCTCGCGGTGCGCGCCACCGACAATGCGGGCGCGGTGGCGTTTTCGGCACCGGTAGCCATCACGATAGCCTCGGGCACTCTTCCCACCGTCAGCCTGGTTTCCCCCATCGCAGGCGACGCGTTCAGCGCAGGCAGTTCCATCGCACTCGCCGCCACCGCGGCGAGCGCGAACGGCGCGATCGCGCGGGTCGATTTTTATGCTGGCGGCACCACGCTGATCGGGAGCGTGACGACGCCTCCGTTTGTCCTTGCGTGGACTGGCGCGGTTCCCGGAACGTATGCGGTCGCGGCGAAGGCGACCGATTCGCATGGCGCTATGGCTACGTCACCAAGCGTGAGCATCCAAGTCGTCACTCCGACTCTGGCGATCACCTCGCCTGGGCCGAACGCCGCGGTGGCGGCGGACTTTGTCCTGGTCAGCGGCACGTACCAGGCGCCGACCAACAGCGGCATCACCATCAATGGGGCCGTCGCGAGCAACGACGGGCAGGGCCATTTTACCGCCAACAACGTTCCGCTCGCGGCGGGAGCCAACACGCTGACCATCCAACTTGCGACACCCGACGGACAGATGGTAACGCAGACGCTGCAAATAACCAGCAGCGCTGCCGCGCCGATCCAGCTCTATGCCGATCCCGACGCCGACTTTGCGCCGGCGACGTTTGCGATCCGGCTGAAGAACCGGACGCCGAATGCAATTGTGAGTTTCACATATTCGAATCTCGGCGGCGGGCAGATGGATATGTCTGCGTCAAATCAGGACGTATTGGCCCTGCTAACATATCCGACCTCTGGTCTGTATCGGCCGGCGTTCACGCTTGTCGATTCACTCGGCAACCGATATACACAGACGATCGCTTTACTCGTGCGTGACAGATCTTCGCTGGACCAAACGCTACAGCGCACGTGGTTAACCTTCAAGAACTCTTTGGCCGTCCGGAACAAGGCGGCGGCGATGCAAGCCCTGACTGCATCCGCCCAATCCCAGTATAGCCAGGTATTCGACACGCTGTTGCCGTACCTTCCCAACGTAGTGTCTACTTGGTCCGTGCTGCAGGCGAGCGCGTCGGACCTTGTGTCAGCCGAGTACGGCATCAACAAGACAATTGACGGTGTAAATCGCATTTTTCTTATCGAATTCGTACTCGACGCCGACGGTGTTTGGCGACTGGATTCCATGTGACTACCAAAACAGAATCGGGTCACCGCCTCAATCCACGTGCCACGCGGTGCCCGTCACCCCCCACAGCGTCGTGGCGCTATCGCCGCGGGCGAATTTGGCCATGACTAGGCGTGACTTGTTGACCCGCTTTGGGCTCGGCGCCTTTCTCGTCGCCATACCGATAGCAATATTGGTCCCGCCCCTGGTGTATTTCGGCAAGGAAATACGAGGAAGAGTTGTCGATGCCGATACTGGAGTCGGGCTGGACAGCGTCTCCATCGTTGCCGAATGGCAGATTTACGTTACGGTCATTCAGCCGCATTTAGGCCCTCGATTAAAGGTAATTGAAGCAAGCACGACCTCGGCGGGCAACTACGTCGTTCCCGGATGGGGCCCAAGACTACGACCCCTTTGGGGAGTACTTGAAGAGCATTCGCCGGCGCTAACCTTCTTCAAGAGTGGCTACTATCCAAAATGGGTCATGAACACACGAGCGTCCGATCACATGATCCGAATCTCTGACTTCGACGGTAAAACAATCGAGCTGAAGAAATTTGACGGTGACTTATCGCGACTTAACCGCCTACTTTTGAGTACCGACGCTTGGCTAACTGGCTGTTGGCGAGATTGCCCGCGCTACGTCCTGGCACTTGATGCTGAGGCAAAGCGATTGCGCAACATCGTTCCGACCAACATGATGTTTGCATTTCCGCGGGAACTCGAATCGATGTCGCCCCCGGACCGCGCATACTTTTCACGCTTTCGCCAATGAAGATCTTCGCCGCAATGATGGTAGTTCTGGTTGCAGCACCACCGGTGTCTGCATATGAGGTCAAAACACATCAGACACTCTCAAGCCTTGCTCTGATGCAATCGATCGTTTCGCAGAAGCTTGCAGATTTCGGAATCATCGACGTTACAACACGAGTATTTGACTTGAGCGATACGAACGTAACCGATGGCACATTCGTGGAGTGCATCCCAAATTCGGCAATCCTGCGAGTTAGTGTCGAGGAGCTTGTTCGCTTAGGTGCCCTTTGCGAGGATGCCGCCGTTGGCACGGCAGAAAATCTTCGCTTTCTCAACCACTTCTACGACCCGCAAAACCAGGGCCAGGGACTCTACTTGCTGACCAGTCATACTGATTCCCTAACCTGGGCGCTGGATCGTCAGAACGCTCTTACGACGCAGCAGTATTCGATTCGACGCGCGAAAGAATATCTTCTGGCAGCACTGACGCAACCCAATTTCCAGAGCCGTCAACAGAACTTGGCTACAATGTTTCGCACTCTTGGTCACATAATGCATTTGGTGCAAGATTTGGGGCAACCGCAGCACACAAGAAATGATTCGCATGGCTTTGTCCATCGCTTCGAAACATATGTAGATCGTGAGAACAGTAAAGATACCCTCATATATGGTCCATATCGACCGGTGACGCCCACAAAGATCGACGATTTGTGGCATACCTCGACCTTCAGCGGCCTTGCCGACTACTCGAGCAGGGGCTTCGTAACCGCGGGCACCAATTTCCGAGGAATACTTGGCGTTTCCGGCATACAAGCCGATCCAAGCCACCCGTTGCCTGACCCCGCTGGGGCGCTGACAGTCGCGCGACAGATCACCGATCCTGACTTGCTTGGCCCTAATGGCCCATCACAGGCCTTACGTGGTGAGATTCGCTTCGTGAGCACGGTCGTTGCCGACAACTACGCCGGGTCAGCAGATAGAAATCCAATGACCGCCACGTATTCGCTGTTTGCCGACGACCTCCAGCACTACGTCGGATACACCCATTTCAGCTTGAACAGCCTCACTTATCGCGAAGCCGCCAAACGGCTCATTCCTCGCGCCGTTGGATATTCCGCAGGATTCCTCAACTATTTCTTCCGTGGCAGCATGAAGGTAGCACCGCCAGACGAAGGTGCATTCGCGATCGTTAACCACCGTCCAGGTGACTCGCAACCCGCGGGCTGCGGCACACCGTGTGGGTTTCGAAAGCTCAAGCTAAAAGTGAGCAACACGACTCCCGACGAACAAATGGGTGCCGGGACACTGCTCCTCGTAGCGAGATATCACCTCAATAACTGTTATCTGTCCGACTTGTCTGGTGAGTTTGGTGGCACCTCCTACGCCGGCAGCATTTGTCGCTCAGTCGAGGAATCGATCTCCGTTTCAAATTCGATAACCGTGAAGGAAGTGAAAAGCGATTTTGGCGACGCTTCGCTTGAGTTCACATTCGCGCAGCCAATTCCAATCAATGCTACCGACCTCCATCTTCAAATCATCTTTCGTGGGGTACTCGGTGAGGAAGGCGACGCCGTCGCGTT
>JBOIGD010000135.1:0-5231 GCA_050742615.1 Casimicrobiaceae bacterium
GTAATACATCTCGAACTCGACCGGATGCGTGGTCATGCGGAACCGCGTCACCTCTTCCATCTTCAGCGCGATGTACGCATCGATCATGTCGTTGGAGAAGACGCCGCCTCGGGTCAGGTAGTCGCGATCGCGATCGAGATTGTCGAGCGCCTCGTCCAGCGACGCGCAGGGATGCGGCACCTTCGCCGCGATCTCCGGCGGCAGATCGTACAGGTTCTTGTCGATCGGATCGCCCGGATGGATCTTGTTCTGCACGCCGTCCAGTCCCGCCATCAGCAGCGCGGCGAAGCACAGGTAGGGATTCGCCGTCGGATCGGGAAAACGCACCTCGACGCGACGGCCCTTCGGATTGCTGACGTACGGAATGCGGCACGCGGCGGAGCGGTTGCGCGCCGAATACGCGAGGTTGATCGGCGCCTCGAAGCCCGGCACCAGGCGCTTGTACGAATTGGTGCCCGGATTGGTGATGGCGTTCAGCGACTTGGTGTGCTTGATGACGCCGCCGATGTAGAACAGCGCGAACTCGGACAGCCCGGCATAACCATTGCCGGCGAACAGGTTCTGCCCGCCCTTCCAGACCGACTGGTGCACGTGCATGCCCGAGCCGTTGTCGCCGACGATCGGTTTGGGCATGAACGTCGCCGTCTTGCCGTAGGTGTGCGCGACCATGTGCACCGTGTACTTGAGGATCTGCATCCAGTCGGCGCGCTTGACCAGGCTGTTGAACTTGGTGCCGATCTCGCACTGGCCCGCGGCAGCGACTTCGTGGTGGAACACTTCCACCTCGACGCCCTGCTCCTCCAGCGACAGCGAAATGGCGTTGCGGATGTCCTGCAGCGAATCGACCGGAGGCACCGGGAAGTAGCCTCCCTTGACCGGCGCGCGGTGCGCCGAATTGCCGCCTTCGAAATCATTGCGGCCGGTCGACCATGGCGCCTCCTCCGACTCGATCTTGACGAAGCAGCCCGACATGTCGACGTTCCAGGTGACCGAGTCGAATATGAAGAACTCGGGCTCGGGTCCGAAGTACGCGGTGTCGCCGAGGCCGGTCGACTTGAGATAGGCCTCCGCCCGCCGGGCCAGCGAGCGCGGATCGCGGTCGTATCCCTTGCCGTCGGAGGGCTCGACCACGTCGCAGGTGACGTTGAGCGTGATCTCCTCGGTAAACGGATCGATCCGCGCGGTGTCGGGGTCGGGCATCAGCAGCATGTCCGACGCCTCGATGCCCTTCCAACCGGCGATCGAGGAGCCGTCGAAGGCGTGCCCGCTATCGAACTTGTCCTGCGTGAACTGCTTCGCCGGCACCTGCACATGCTGTTCCTTGCCGCGGGTGTCGGTGAAACGAAGATCGACGAACTTGACCTCCTTGTCCTTGATCATTTTCAGTACGTCGGCGGATGCCATGCGTTCCTCCTCTTGGAATCGGGCAGTGCGATGGAATTCGCTGCGCGGAAGCGGCTTGTTTCGCAACGCATCGAAAAGCAGAAACTATGCCATAACCGGGCGGCGCTGACACCGGGTGGGACAAGGGGCTTGCACGGCTTGGAGGGCCCGCCGCACGGCAGGCGTGCACCAAAATGAGCCGCGTGCCGTACCCGCCGCCACCCGATGGTGCGGCGCTGCGGCGGCGATGTTGGGCCGAGTACGGCGCCGCGCTATACTTTTCGAAGATGGACCGTACTTTCACTGCCCGCACGTCGGCCCGCGCGACCGCCCAGCGCGGCGAGCCGGCACGCGGACGAGCCGGCGAGCGGCGCCGGTGAGCGAGGCCGTCGAGGCCGTGCTGGCGGCGGCGCATCGTCGTGCTCTCGAGGCCGCGCTGCCGTACTTCGGTGCCGCGACACCCGTCGAGACGCACACCCTGCTCGAGGGCGACGCCGCGGCGCGGCTGATCGACGTGCGCACGCGTGCCGAGTGGGATTACGTCGGTCGCGTGCCCGGCAGCGTGCTGATCGAGTGGAACACCTATCCCGACGGCGCGCGCAACCCGCGGTTTCTCGACGAACTGCGCAGGACCGTCGGCGACACGAGCGCGCCGCTGCTGTTTCTTTGCCGCAGCGGCCAGCGCTCCGACAGCGCAGCGCGCGCAGCGACGGCGGCCGGCTACACGCGAGCCTTCAACGTGCTCGAAGGCTTCGAGGGCGGCAAGGACCCGGCGGGACACCGCGGCGCCCTGGGAGGCTGGCGCAAGGCCGGTCTGCCCTGGATTCAGGGGTAAAACAGGTAGACCTGGTACCCGGCCTGCGACGTGGTGCTGGCGTCGATGAAAAGCTTGACCGCGAGCTCGGCGTTGCCCGCGATGCCGCCCTCGAGATCGGCGGCTCCACTCAGGTACTCGCCCGGCGCAAATGCGCGCCGCACGACCACCTGCTCCTGGGCATTGGACAGCGTGAGCTCCAGGTACGGATAGGCAAGCGCGTGCCCGGCGCGGTTGCGGATCGTCGCCGCCAGAATCAGCAAGCCCTTGTGCGCCGGGTCCGCCTGCAGGTCCGACGCCTCGATCGACAGTCCGGCGATGTCCTGCAGCGGCTTCAACTGGCAGTCGGCCAGCACGCACAGGTTCAGCAGCGCAGGCTTGGCCTGCGGCCAGTGCGCGGCGATGGCGTCGCGAAAATGGAACAGTGCCTGTGCGGCGAAGCTGACGATGAGCAGCGGGACCAACAGGCCGTAGACCCAGCCTGGGAGGTGAAAGCGCTGCCGTTTCTCGGACGCGGCGAAGCGCGACGCGTACGCGAGCTCGGGATCGATCGCCGGCGAGGCATCGTCATCGTTTTCCGCGACGCCGCCGCCAGGCTCGCGGCGATCGTCCGCGGTCTCGGGCAGCGGCGCGAGCGCCTGCGCGTTGCGCAAGGTTACCGTCGGCGGGCCGAGCTCGGCTTCGCTCAAGGGCAGATCGTCGTCGGCGCTGGGCACTCGCGGAGCGAGCGACACGAGCGCGAGCTCGCCGTCGAAGACGGTGCGGCAGTGGCCGCAGCGCACCTGTCCGTCGCGGATCGCGAGCTGCTGCGCGGTGACGCGAAAAATTGTCTTGCACCCCGGGCAGCGCGTGTACTTTTCTTCAGCCATGCTCAGTCGCGCGCCACCCCGCCAACGCTACCCATCCGTCGTCGCTGCCCCATGCGGCGAGTTTAAACCATTGCGCGTACGCGCCGGTCACCGCGGCAGCCTGCGCTTCGAGAATGCCGGAGAGCACGATCGCGCCGCCATCCCGGACGCGCGCAGCCAGCAGCGGGGCCAGCAATTGCAGCGGATTGGCGAGGATATTGGCGACGACGACATCGAACTTGCCCGGGGCGAGCGCGTCGGGCAAGTCAAATCTGGCGCGAACTCCGTTGCGCGCGGCGTTGACGCGGCTCGCCTCGACCGCCTGGACGTCGACGTCGACGCCGGCGACCGGGCCCGCGCCGAGCTTCGCCGCGGCAAGGGCGAGAATGCCCGAGCCGCAGCCGTAGTCGAGCACCGACTGCCCGGGTTGCAGGTGACGGTCGAGCCAGCGCAGGCAAAGCCGCGTCGTCGGATGACCGCCGGTGCCGAAAGCGAGCCCCGGATCGAGCTCGAGATTGATCCCCTGCGGATCGGCGGGTTCGCACCACGACGGCACGATCCACAGCCGGTCGCCGACGGCGATCGGGCCGAATTGCGCCTGCGTGCGACGTACCCAATCCTCATCGTCGACCGGATCGAGCGTATAGGGCGGCGGCGCGAGGCCCAGCGCGGCGGCCGCGCGGCCGATGCTGCCGGCGACATCGTCGCCCGCCGTGAACAGCGCCGTGAGCCGGCAGAGCGGCCACATCGCGCCGCCGCGATCGTCCGGCGCGCCGTAGAGCGGGGTCTCGCCGTCGGTGCCGGCGTTGGCGTCGGCCGCATCGACCGACGCGGCGCCGGCGGCGAGCAGGGCGTCGGACCAGGCGTCGGCCGCCGCGGCCGGCGCATCGAAGCGCAACGCGACAAACGGCATCGGCGAATCCCGCTACGCCGTCTGCTTGCGCTTGGCCATCCGCTGCTCGAGATAATGAATCGTGGTGCCGCCGCGCAGGAACGAGTCGTCGAGCAGCAGCTCCTGGTGCAGCGGAATGTTGGTTTTGATGCCCTCGACGACCATTTCCGACAGCGCGACCCGCATGCGCGCGATCGCCTGCTCGCGCGTGTCGCCGTAGGCGATCACCTTGCCGACCATCGAATCGTAGTTCGGTGGCACGAAATAGTTGTGATAGACGTGCGAGTCGACCCGTATGCCCGGCCCGCCCGGCGCATGGTACGAAGTGATGCGGCCCGGCGACGGGACGAACGTGTACGGATCCTCGGCGTTGATCCGGCACTCGATCGCGTGCCCGCGCCGCACGACGTCGCGCTGGCGGAACGTCAGCCGCTGGCCGGCGGCGACGCGAATCTGCTGCTGCACGATGTCGATGCCGGTGATCATCTCGGTGACCGGATGCTCGACCTGGACGCGCGTGTTCATTTCGATGAAAAAGAATTCGTCGTCCTGGTACAGGAACTCGAATGTTCCGGCGCCGCGGTAGCCGATCTTGCGGCAGGCTTCCGCGCAGCGCTCGCCGATCCGCGTCAGCGCGCGCAAGGCGATTCCGGGCGCCGGCGCCTCCTCGATGATCTTCTGGTGCCGGCGCTGCATCGAGCAATCGCGCTCGAACAGGTAGACGGCATTCTTGTGCTCGTCGGCCAGCACCTGGATTTCGATGTGCCGCGGCTTGTCGAGGTACTTTTCGAGGTAGACGGTCGGATTGCCGAACGCGGCGCCCGCCTCCGCGCGGGTCAAGCTCACCGCGGACAGGAGCGCCGCCTCGGTGTGCACGACGCGCATGCCGCGGCCTCCGCCGCCACCTGCAGCTTTGATGATCACCGGATACCCGGTGGCGCGCGCCATCTTGACGACCTCCTTCGGATCGTCCGGGAGCGCGCCCTCCGAGCCCGGCACGCACGGCACGCCGGCCTTGATCATCGCGGCCTTTGCGCTGACCTTGTCGCCCATCAGGCGGATCGTCTCCGGCTTCGGCCCGATGAACACGAAGCCCGAGCGCTCGACCTTTTCCGCGAAATCGGCGTTCTCGGAGAGGAAGCCGTAGCCGGGATGGATCGCCTCGGCGCCGGTGATCTCCGCCGCGGCGATGATCGCCGAGACGTTGAGGTAGCTCTCGGTCGAGGGCGGCGGCCCGATGCAGACCTCCTCGTCGGCGTAAACGACGTGGAGGCTCTCGCGATCGGCGGTGCTA
>JBOIGD010000136.1:0-21585 GCA_050742615.1 Casimicrobiaceae bacterium
GGCTCACGGTGTTCGACGCCACCTGTCCGCTGGTGACCAAGGTGCATGTCGAGGTCGCGAAGATGCATGCCCAGGGGCGCGAGATCGTGATGATCGGGCACGCCGGACACCCGGAGGTCGAGGGCACGATGGGGCAGGCCGACGGCGGCATCCATCTGGTCGAATCGGTCGGCGACGTCGCACGGCTGGTCGTCGGCGACGCCTCGCAGCTCGCCTACGTAACGCAGACAACCCTTTCGGTCGACGACGCGGCGGCGGTCGTCGCCGCGCTCAAGCGGCGGTTTCCCGCTATCGTCGGCCCGAGAAGGGACGATATCTGCTACGCCACGCAAAATCGCCAGGATGCGGTCAAGTTCATGACCCCGCAGTGCGACGTGGTCATCGTCGTCGGCAGCCCTAACAGCTCGAATTCCAACCGCTTGCGCGAAGTCGCGGCGAACCGCGGCATCCCGGCCTATATGATCGACCGCGCCGAAGAGCTGCAGCCGGAGTGGCTGCGCGCCAAGCAGCGCATCGGCGTCACCGCCGGCGCGTCGGCGCCCGAGGTCCTCGTGCAGCAGGTGATCCGGCGGCTCAAGGAGCTCGGCGCGGGCCAGGTACGGGAACTCGATGGCACCGTGGAATCGGTGATGTTCCCGCTGCCGCGGGGCCTCGCCGGCCGGACCGAGCGCGGATCACGCTGAAGCGCGCGTTTTAGCGGGCGGCGTCCCGGGTACGGCCTTGGGCGCGAAACCAGCCCAGGCCGGCCGCGAGCGCGGCCAGCGACAGCGCCAGCGCGGTGCTGGCGCACAGCGCCTGGCGCCCGCTCTCGCTGATCGCGCGCACGGCGCCCTCGGCCCCGTACCAGGGCAGAAGCAGCAAGGCCCACTGGCGGGCACGCACACGGCCCTGCGCGACGCCCGACGTGAGCGCGAGCAGCGGCAAGCCCTTCAGGGCAAGCCAGGATCCGCCCGGCCGCAGCGGCGCGAGCCAAAGCTCCCACAGGATCTCCAGCAGCGCCAGCGCGACGAGTGACGCCGTTGCGGCCCGCCTCCAGCGCGCTTCGGCACCACCCTCAAGCCACGGCGACATACTCGAACAACTCGAAGCCGGGCCCTTGCTCGACCAGCTTAGTCAGCACGGCCGTGCCGACGGACTTCTCGCGATGCAGGGCGATCGCCTGGTCGACCTCGAATGCGCCGGCGGGGACCAGCGCCATCGGCGGTGAGCCGTCCTGTCCGTCGTCCGGGATCAGCACCACGGGCAGCAGCGGCGCGCCACTGTCGGATCCTTCGGCGCGGCCCGCCGCCGCTTCCGGGTTATCGGTC
Organism: Casimicrobiaceae bacterium; assembly: GCA_050742615.1. Taxonomy (GTDB): domain Bacteria; phylum Pseudomonadota; class Gammaproteobacteria; order Burkholderiales; family Casimicrobiaceae; genus PALSA-1003. Next base: position 1,308 of record JBOIGD010000136.1, read on the forward strand.
AGGAGCTCGCAGCCGAATTCGAGCCCGGCGCCGCGCATCGTATTGCGGAACCACCGGACCATCGCCGCCTGCAGGGAAGTGCGTCCCTCGACCCGCAGCGCGATCAGATCGCCCACCCGCAGCGGCGCGTGCACGCTGTCGATCTGGCGCAACGCATAGCCGGCCGGCGTGTGATTGATGACCTGGCAGGCGTTCATCGTCGGTAGCCCGGGCGGGGGATTGAACACGTCGAGATGGGCGCCGGGGCTGTACTGCCAGACTGCGGGCAGGCCCGCGCACATGACGACCCGCGCGCGCGACGGCAGCCGGTTGAACTGCCGCGCCGGCGGGATCGCCCACTGCCGCAACAGGCGCCGCAACAACGTCGTATATTGCGCGACCGCCGCCGCGTCGGCAGGAAATCCCGCCGGTGCCTTGCCGCCGGTATCGAGCGTTCGCAGCTGCTCCTGTAGCTGGAACGCCAGATCGAAGGTGAGCAGGAACAGCTTGTTGCCTTGGATGTTGCCGCCCTTGTTCGATGAGAAGGGCGGGAAATCGTGACCGACCGGAACGATGGCGACGGCTTTCGCCAGCCGGTGCACCGGCGCCTGATCGGTGATCTTCGCCCAGTGCGAATGCTCCTGCAGGTACTGGATCACATGGGCGAGCTGCGTCGGCAGGAAGCCGTAGGGGTTCGCCAGCGCCAGCAGCAGCGCCTGCACGTACAGGCGTTCCGGCGTGGCTTCCGGATTGTCGCTGGCGATCGGCGTCTGATGCAGGGCGCGCTCGCGCGCATGGGCGTAGATCGCGTGCGCGTCATGCCAGGTGTGCGGCGGCACCGGTGCGTACGACATGTAGCTGTTGGTGAGCACGCGGGTCGTGCACTGCAGACAACGATGGATCAGCGCCACCAGCAGCCGATTGCCGCCCAGCAGGAGGCGCTTGTCGGCCTCGTGCGCCAGCAGCCGTTTGTACGCGGTAGCGAGCTCGGCGGAAAGGGTCAGCGCCACCTTCGCGGCTTCCAGCGCGCTGCCGGTCAGCGGATGCGCGGCACGGGCGAAGTTGCGCTCGAGGATCGGCCACAGCGTGACCGCGGACGCATAGAATTTTTCGGCGAGCTCGAGCCGGCGCGAATCCGACATGGCCACCCGGTTGGTCGCGGCCAATGCATCGCCGATCCGTCCCGCGGCTTCGATCGAATCCCGCCTCATGGCCTCTTCGATCCATGCCTGCACCTGCGCTGGCCGGGTCTCCGGCGGATGCGCAGGGCGTTCGTTGATCGGCGGAAGGCTGAGTGCGAGGGCCAAGATGCGTGACGTGGCGTGGGAGCAGAGCGATTGTAGACGATGCGGCCGGGTTTGGACGGCGTGAATCCGGCAGGGTGTCTACCTCGCGTCGAGGAACTCGGCAACCGGCGCGATCTGGTCCGCATCGAGCAGCATCGGCGCGTGGCCGACGCCGGCGAATTCGATCAGGCGCGCCTTCGGGCCGCGCGTGCGCATGGCCGCCGCCGTGGACGGCGAGAGCAGGTCGGATTCGGCGCCGCGCAACAGCAGCGTCGGACAGGTGATTGCGTCCCACAGCGGCCACACGTCTCCGCCCTGCGCGGCCTGCGCGCGGAAGGGCAGCGCGATGCCCGGATCGTACTTCAGGCGCCAGCTGCCGTTCGGAAGCTCGACCGCGGTCGTCCGTGCCAGCGCGTGCCATTGCGCGTCGGACAAGGGTCCGAACGGCGCCGACACGGCGCGGATGTGAGTCTCGAGCGCCGCGAACGAGTCGAAACGCGGGTCCGCACCGACATACGTCGCGATGCGCGCCAGCGCCGCGGGCTCGATGACCGGGCCCACGTCGTTGACGACGAGCCTTACGATCGGCGTATGGCGTTGTGCCGCCAGCGCGATGCCGAGCAGACCGCCCATCGACGTGCCGATCCAGGCGCAACGCTCGATCGCCGCGTGAGCAAGCAGCGCGGTCAGCGTCGTCAGGTAGGTGGGAAAGGTGTAGTCGTTCGGATCGGGCAGCCATTCGCTGTCGCCGCGTCCCGGCATGTCGGGGCAAACCACGCGGAAGCGATCGCAGATCGCCTCCGCCAGCGTGTCGAAGTCGCGGCCGTTACGCGTCAGGCCGTGGACGCAGACGACGTTGCGCGGATTGTCCGGATCGCCCCATTGTCGATAGACGACGCGATGGAAACCATGCGGGCTGAGGCTGTTGAAATGGCGTTCTTGCGGAGACGGCATGCGTTGTCGCGCGCAGGGACGATGCGCTGCGCCGCAACGCATCGTCGTGGAAAACGCCGACCGCGTCAAATGCGCGGCTGCGCTTAGCGCGGCCGCGGTGTGGGGAAGGCGGGCATGAGCCCCGGGCTGCGGACCCCGAGGAACGCGACGATTTCTTCGCGCCGCGCCATCGCGTCGGCGTGTCCCAGCGCCATCAGCGCGCGGCAGTAGTGGCGGTCGAACAGAAGATACGAAAGCAGATTGGCGCCAGAGCCCGCGGTGCCGCCCAGTCCGCCGAGAAGGTAGCGAACACCCGCAGGCAGATGGTGGCCGTAACGGATCGCGAGCTCGGCCAGATCGCGGCTGGGACCGAGGACCAGCGCATCCACGTGCGCGACTTCCACGCCGTGCTCGACCAGGCTTTCGGGCGGGATCAGATCCGCGAGCTGGTTCACGCTTGCCATGCGCTCGAGATCGGCGCCGAGATTGTCCAAAAAGATGCTGGACAGCGCGTGTCCGGCAACCTGGGCGAACGATGGATAGCGCCGTGCCGTGGCGGTGGGTAGCGCCGCGGCCTGGCCGGTGAACTGGCCGACGGCCACGACGAGCAACCGGCGTGCGCCCAGATGCAGCGCCGGGGACAGCGGCGCGATCTGGCGCACCGAGCCATCGGCGAAGTAGTCTTTGCCGATGCGCGCCGCGGGAAAGATGAACGGAATCGCAGTCGAGGCGAGCAAATGATCGACGCCGATCGTCGCCGGCTCGCCGCGCCGGCGCATCCGGTGCCAGGCGGGGATTCTCGCGTCGCCCTGGTAGAAAGTCACCGCGTGGCCCGTGGTATAGCTGGTGGCATTGATCGCCAGCGCGCGCAGGCGTCCGTCGGCGATGTGCGTGGCGATGCGCCCGGTCTTCATTTCGCGAAGCAGCAACGCCCGCAACGGACGGTTGTCGAACATCGACGCCGCGTTGGCCGGGCCGGGGCGACCGGTCAGCACCGAGGCAAGCCAGCGCATGCCATGCGCGGACACCGTCCGCAGATCGGCCTTGTACACGTCGCCGACGTCGATGTTGCGCCACAGCCGGACGAGGCGGGCGACGCCGTTGCGGAAGTGGTCGGCATGGACGGCGAGCGCCGCCGCGTTGATCGCGCCGGCCGAGGTTCCGCAGATGATGCCGAACGGCGCCGGCGCAGGCTTGAGGATGCGCGCCACGGCGCGCAGCGCGCCGACCTGATACGCCGCACGTGCACCACCGCCGGACAGGATGATGCCGGTGGCGTTCGGCGCGGGCGGCAGTGTTGCCAGGGCTAGTCCGAACGCAAGGTGCGGTCGAGAATCAGCAGCATCGCCGCGGTGGCCCCCCAGATGTAGCGCTCGCGGTACGGAATCGCATAGTAGTCGCGGCGAATCTCCCCGAGCATGCGGAAATGGCGCTGCTGGTTGCCTGGCTCGAGCAGGTATGCCAGCGGAACCTCGAAGACGTCGGCAACCTCGACCGGGTCGGGCTTGAGCGCAATCGGCGGCTCGATCCAACCGACGACCGGCGTCACGCAAAAGCCGGTGACGGTCTCGTATTCGGCGAGGCGGCCCAGCGGCTGCACGCGACCGCGCGGCAAGCCGATTTCCTCCTCGGTCTCGCGCAGCGCCGCGGCCACCGCATCGGCGTCGCCGGGCTCGATGCGGCCACCGGGAAAGCTGATCTGGCCGGGATGGTCGGGCAGCTCGGCGCTGCGCTCGGTGAACAGGACCGTCAGCCCATCGACGCGGTTGACCAGAGGCACCAGCACCGCAGCGGGCATCGTCGCGCCCTCGCGCCCCGGCAGGCGGAATCCGTCCGAAAGATTCGTCGCCGAGCTCGGCGCGGGCCGCTCGAAGCGACCGCGCAGCCATGCCTGTTGCGCGGCTGGTGAAAGCTCGAAGAGGGGTAACTGCATCGGACGCTGGCCGTCGGGGGCGGGGCGCGGCGGCCCATTGTAGCGCGCTGCGTGCTCGGGCCCGGTCTTGCGCCGCGAGACCTGGAGGGGGGCGTGTCGACGCTGTCCGTGTCGGAGCGCCGATCGGATTGCGGGACGGGCAGGACCCGCCATCGCTGCGTGGCGCGGGGTCACGCCGCCCCGGATGCCGGCTCCGGTTGCGAATCTGGACGTGCGGATAAGCGAATGGCCGTGCGCGCAAGCGATGCGCGATGTCCGCGGGCCTAGCAGCTTGCCGCGCGGGTACGCCCCAAGGCCTCGGCTTCGATGTGCTCCTGTGCGCCGGCATGGTCGCTCGCCTGGCGGCGAGCGCGATATTGCGGCCCGATCAGGATCAGCGCCGGGCCGGCCACGCCCGCGTCGGCGATACACGGCAACTGCGCGAGCGTCGAATAGATCGCGCGAGCGTTCGGCAGCGAGGCGTTCTCGACGATCGCCACCGGCGTCGCGGCGGGCTTGCCGGCGCCGATCAGGGCCGCGGCAATCTGCTCGGCCTGTCCGACACCCATGTAGACGGCGCCGCTGTCCGATGCAGCGAGGCTTTTTGCCCAGTCGCTGGCGGCCGCGCCGTCGCCGACGCGGGGCGTGACGAAGCTCACGGTGCGCACGACGCCGCGCTGCGTCAGCGAAATACCCAGTTCGGCACAGGCCGCGAGCGCCGCGGTTACGCCGGGAACGACCTCGTAGGGCACACCTGCGGCCTCGAGCGCGGCGATCTCCTCCTGCGCGCGGCCAAACAGCATTGGGTCGCCGCCCTTGAGCCGGACGACGACCTCATGCGCTCGCGCGGCGTCGACCAGGCGCTTGTTGATGAAGCGCTGCGCGGTCGAGTGCCTGCCGCAGCGCTTGCCAACGGCGATGGTGCGCGCGTGCGTGGCGAGCGCCACCGTGTCCGGATGCACCAGAGCATCGTAGAAGACGATGTCGGCGCGTTCGAGCAGCCGTGCGGCACGCAGCGTCAGCAGATCGGGCGCGCCGGGGCCGGCGCCGACCAGGTAGACTCGCCCGCGCATCGCGCTCACGCAATCGTCCGGCTGGCAGCGGGGTCGTCGCTTGCCTCGCGCATCGACCCGCCGTCGGTACCCGCGGTCTGCAGGCGCCGGCGGAACAGCGGCAGCGGCCGCGCGACGGTCGCCTGGTAGTTGTCGCTGAAGTCGCCGAACGCCGCCAGGGCATCGTCGACGTCGCGACCGTCTCGCAGCGCGAACGTGTCGAAGCCGCATTGACGCAGGTAATAGAGTTGGTCGCGCAGGATGTCGCCGATCGCGCGCAACTCGCCGGCAAACCGATATTTCTCGCGCAGCAGTCGCGCGGTCGAATAGCCGCGCCCGTCGCCGAATTGCGGAAACTCGACGCCGATCAACGGCAGACTGGCGACGTAGGCGGCGAGCGCATCGGGATCGTCCGCCGGTTTGAGCCAAACGCCGATGTCGCGTCTTGCCGACAGCGCGGCGCGCTGCGCCAGCCAAAGCGCGAGCGGGACGATCGCCGGCGCGGCCGGCACGTCGGAGAGCCCGGCACCGTCCGCGACCAGCGTCCAGCCGTCGTCGATCACCGTCCGATCCTTAGTGAGCAGCGGCATAGACGCGCTCCTTGAACGGTTCGATGCCGATGCGGCGGACCGTCTCGATGAAAGGCTCGTCGGCATGTCGCCGCTCGACGTAGGTGTCGATCAGCCGGGCGACGACGTCCGGCATTTCGCCGGCGGCGAACGAGGGTCCGATCACCTTGCCCAGCGAAGCGCGCTCGCCCTGGTCGCCGCCGATCGATACCTGGTACCACTCGGCGCCGTTCTTATCGACGCCGAGGATGCCGATGTTGCCGACATGATGATGGCCGCAGGCATTCATGCAGCCGGAGATGTTCACGTCGATCTCGCCGATGTCGTGCAGATAGTCGAGATCGTCGAACCGGCGCTGGATCGCCTGTGCGATCGGGATCGACTTGGCATTGGCCAGCGAGCAGAAGTCGCCGCCCGGGCAGCAGATGATGTCGGTCAGCAGACCGATGTTCGGCGTGGCGAAGCCGAGCGCCTTGAGCTCGCCCCACAGCGCGAGCAGTGCCGCCCGCCTCACATGGGCGAATATCAGATTCTGCTCGTGCGACACGCGGATTTCGCCGAAGCTGTACGCGTCAGCCAGGTCTGCGACCCGATCCATCTGGTCCGACGTCGCGTCGCCCGGAGGCACGCCGGTCCTTTTCAGCGACAGCGTCACCGCGGCGTAGCCGGGCACCTTGTGCGGGAAGACGTTGCGCCGCACCCAATTGCCGAAGGCGCGGTTGTCGGCGACGCTGGCGCGAAAGCCGGCATCCTCGCCCGGCAGGCGCTCGTACGGCGGCGGCGCGAAGAACGCGGCGATGCGCTCGATTTCCTCGTCCGGCACCGTGGCCGGGCCGCCGCGCACGCGTTGCCATTCGGATTCGACATGGCGGGTGAACACTTCGAGCGTCATCTCCTTGACCAGAATCTTGATCCGCGCCTTGAACATGTTGTCGCGGCGTCCAAAGCGGTTGTATATGCGCAGGATCGCGTCGAGGTAACTAAGGATTTCCCCGCGCGGCAGGAACTCGCGGATCACATGTCCGATCACCGGCGTGCGGCCGAGGCCGCCGCCGACCAGGACGCGGAATCCGACCTCGCCGGCCGCGTTGCGCAGCGCGTGCACGCCGATGTCGTGCACCAGCGTCGCGGCGCGATCGATCGCTGAGCCCGAGATCGCGATCTTGAACTTGCGCGGCAGGTAGGCGAATTCGGGATGGAACGCCGCCCATTGGCGCACCAGCTCGCTGTAGGGCAGGGGATCGACGATCTCGTCGGCCGCGATGCCGGCAAAATGATCGCTGGTGATGTTGCGTACGCAGTTGCCGCTGGTCTGGATCGCATGCATCTGCACGGTCGCGAGCTCGGCGAGGATTTCGGGAACATCCTCGAGCCGCGGCCAGTTGAACTGGATGTTCTGGCGCGTCGTGAAGTGCCCGTAGCCTCTGTCATACTTGCGCCCGATATGCGCGAGCTTGCGCAGCTGTGTCGATGACAGGACGCCGTAGGGAATCGAGATGCGCAGCATCGGCGCGTACTTCTGTATGTACAGGCCGTTCCGCAGCCGCAGCGGCCGGAATTCGTCCTCGGAGAGCTGGCCGGCCAGAAAGCGCCGCGTCTGGTCGCGGAATTGAGCGACGCGCTCGTCGACGAGACGTTGATCGTGATGGTCGTATCGGTACATCGTGGCGGCCTGTGGTTCTCCCGCCAGCGTAGTGCGGCCGCTTTATGCGGACAAGGAATGAGTGGCGATTAGTTGATAGCCAGAATGCATAACGGTCAGGCAGGGCGGTTACGATGAAGGCCGGGCTCGTGCTGTTTGCGCACGGGGCGCGCGACCCGCGCTGGGCGGAGCCGTTCGAAAGGCTGCAGCAGCGGGTGCGTGCGTTAGCACCGGAAGCGGAAGTCCGACTGTGCTATCTCGAGCTCATGCAGCCCGATCTCGAGGCCGCAATCGGAGAGTTGGTTGCGCTCGGGGTCGAGTCGATTCGCGTCGTCCCGATATTCCTCGGACAGGGGGGACACGTCCGGCGCGATCTGCCGGGCCTGATCGCCGCCGCGCAAGCGCGATTTGCGCCTACGGCGATCGAGTGCGCCGCACCCGCCGGCGAAGACGAAGGAGTCCTGGACGCCTTGGCGCGCTATTGCGTCGGATGAGCCGCTGGGCCCTGGCCGGCACCCTCGACGGCACTACGCTCGCGCGATGCGAGAGCACGCCAAAGCGCGTCCGCGCGATGACCTTGCGGATGAACCAATTTAGGAAGAATGCGCTATAAGCGATTGCTCTGGCTGTCTTTGTATGGGTGGAACGCGAAATTGGCATCGGCCGGCCACGCATCGAGCCTCGCCTCAGACCGATCTGCCGCCAAGTCCCGGAGCAGTGACCACCTCACATCCCGGGCAAGGGGTGAATCTCCATGATCTCTATCGAGGATTCGGGAATCTGCAGGTGCGGGTGTGCCTCGAACGACTTCGCCGCCGCGTCGTGCGATTCGGCCTTGACGATCGCATAGAGCATGACGTCGTTTTTGGTGTCCGAGGTGCCTTGGGCGGCGACGCGTTTGGTCTTGCCGACACCGGCGCCCATGTCGGCGAACATCTTGCCGTGATCGCCAACCCATCTTTTCCATTCGCGCTGCATCTTCTCTTCGGCCGGCTTTCGAGTCGCGGCATCGGTCTTCTTCCATTCGTCGATCACCGACACCGGCGCAAGATACAAGACAAGGAATTTCTTCATATTCAGACTCGCTAAATGGACTCTCATTGGTCAGTAGCCGCCGGTCGTGGGGGCCGGTAAGGATCTCGCCGTTGTCGCTTGCCGAGCAGGTTCCTGCCTCCGGTTACGCCGTCGTCCCGGCATAGGCCGCCTTCAGGCTGGCAATATCGAGCTTGACCATTTTCAACATCGCGTCGGCGGCTCGCTTGGCCTTGGCGCGATCGGGGTCGGTCATCATCTCGCCGAGAATGGCAGGCACGATCTGCCAGGAAAGGCCGAAACGGTCTTTGAGCCAGCCGCAGGCCTCCGCCAAACCGCCGACGAGCAACGCGTTCCAGTAGCGATCGATTTCGGCCTGATCGTCGCAGCTCACGACGAAGGATACCGCGTGGTTGAACGGGTCGAGCGGCCCGGCGCTCATGGCAACAAACGGCTGGCCGAACAGAACGAAATCCACGACCTTGACCGATCCGGGCGGGCCGCTCGGCGACTCGCTCGGCAGAGCGGTCACGCGGGTGACACGCGAGTCCGGGAAGATGCCGGCGTAAAAAGCGGCAGCCTCTTCGGCTTCCTTGGCATACCAAAGAAAAGGCGTGATTTTCTGCATTCGTTTGGCCCGGTGGGACGAAGAAGAATCGAGCCGCCGCGGGCTCCGATTTCGCCAAAACAAATCCAAGCCGTTCGGCTCTTTGTCGAACTTCGCTCCAGTGCCTGCCCGGAGCGTGCACGCGCCGATCCATCATGCCCGAGCTCAATCGGGTGAACATCGGCGAGCGTCTGATTCGTTCGTAGGGCAGGCGCCTACGCGGGCGAACCGTCACGCCTTGGAGGGCCGTTTGCACGCCCATGCTGCGGTCGTATGGATATAAATTAACATAATATACATTATACGCAACTCCGTATAACGGAGGAGGCGCAAAGGCCGAAGCTTGTTGCTTAATCCTATTATTGGATGTCGCCGCGTGGGCGTTGCCGGCTGGCCGGCGAGATCGATCCGAGCTACAGCCAGCGCTGGCGAACGCGCGCGGCCAGGTCGATGTGGCGGGCCCCGTCGCGGCGGACATTGTCACCTGCGACGGCGGGTTCGGCCAACGGCCACGCGCAGCAGTCGAAGAACCCGACGAGCCCGTTGGGAATGAACCGGCTGCGCGACGCGTAGACATGACGGTCGCCGAGCGACGCCTGCTGGTGCACGTAAAAGCGCTGCGGCACCATCAGGTGCAACTGCTCCTTCGCGCGGGTCATCGCGACATACAACAGCCGCCGTTCCTCGTCGATCTCGTCGGCGCTGCCGGTAGCGAGGTCCGACGGGATACAGCCGTCGACGACATTGAGGATGTGGACCGTCCGCCACTCCTGGCCCTTGGCCGAATGGATCGTCGACAGGATCAGATAGTCGTCGTCGAGGCCCGGCGCGCCGGTTTCGTCGCTGCTGGCCGCCGGCGGGTCGAGCGTAACCTCGGTCAGAAAGCGCTCGCGCGAAGCATAGGTCGAGGCGATCTTGCCCAGCTGCACGAGATCGGCCTGCCGCGCGTGCGCGTCGTCGTAGATGCGGTGCAAGTGCGGCTCGTACCAGCGCATGACCACGTCGATGTCGGTGGGCCAGGCGGCCTTGCTCTCGCGCAGCAGGCGAAAGACGCTGCGCAGCGCGTCCCAGTCCGCGGCCGCCGCCGTGGGCATTCGGAAGAGGTCGAGGGCCAGCACGGGATCGGATGCCGCGCCGATCGCGTCGAGCATCCGCGCGCCCGTGGCTGGGCCGACGCCGGGCAGCAGGCGCACGATGCGGAATCCGGACATCCTGCTCCGCGGATTGTCGGCCCAGCGCAGCACGCACAGCACGTCCTTGACATGCGCCGCGTCGAGAAACTTGAGGCCACCAAACTTGACGAAGGGAATGCCGCGCCGTGCCAGCTCGAGCTCGAGCTGCGCACTGTGGCTCGAGCTGCGGAACAGGACGGCTTGCGATTTGAGCGCGATGCCCGACTCGCGGTGCTCGAGGATGCGGTCGGCCACGCACCGCGCCTGGTCGGCCTCGTCGCGAACGCTGACCAGCTGCGGTTTTTGCGATGACGCGCGGTCGGTCCACAGATTCTTGGTGTAGCGCTCGCCGGCGAGCGCGATCACGGCGTTTGACGCGTCCAGGACAGGCTGCGTGGAACGGTAGTTCCGGTCCAGCGTCACCACGCGCGCCGGCGGGTCGAAAGCGCCCGGGAAATCGAGGATGTTGCGCACGGTGGCCGCCCGGAACGAGTAGATCGACTGCGCATCGTCGCCGACCACCGTGAGTCCCGCGCCATCCGGTTTGATGCCGAGCAGGATCGCCGCCTGCAGGCGGTTGGTGTCCTGGTACTCGTCGACCAGCACATGATCGAAACGCGCGCCGATGTCCCGGCCCAGCCCCGGTTCGGCGACCATCTGCGACCAGTAGAGCAGGAGGTCGTCGTAGTCCAGCGCGTTTTGCACCTGCTTGGCCGCCGCGTACGCGGCGAACAGCCGATTCAGCTCCGCCTGCCAGTGCGCGCACCAGGGAAACGCCGCGGCCAGCACCTCGGCAAGCGCAGCGCCGCTGTTGACGACACGCGAGTAGATCGCGAGGCAGGTCGCCTTCCCGGGAAAGCGCTTCTTCGTCGCCGACAATCCGATTTCGTGCCGGACGATCGCGAGCAAGTCTTCCGAATCGCTGCGGTCGTGGATCGTGAAGGAGGCATTCAGGCCGACCCGTTCGGCGTATTCGCGCAGCAAGCGCGCGCCGATGCTGTGGAAGGTGCCGGCCCAGGACAACGCCGGAGGAGCCTTCGCTATGCCGCCACCGAAGGCGCGGCTCAACGCCTGGCCGGCGCGACGCTCCATTTCCGCGGCGGCCCGGCGTGAAAACGTCAGCAGGAGGATGCGCTGGGGATCGACGCCGCGGAACACCAGGTGGGCGACGCGGTGCGCGAGCGTGCTGGTCTTTCCGGAGCCCGCGCCGGCAATCACCAGCAGCGGCCCCACGCCTGCCGGCCGCTCCGGGCCGGTGAGGCCGTGTTCGACCGCCAGGCGTTGCTGCGGATTGAGCGTCGCCAGGTAGTGACCGGCGTCTGCAACAGCGTAACGGTCGGATTCGGTCAAGCTGCTCAACGGGGTTGCGATAGAACGTTCGTTCTACGCAGCATAGCATCGATCGAAACCGGCATCGAAAAATTCTGAGGAGACAGCTTAAAGTGTCGACCCTAACCTTTTATCTTATAAAGTATTTTCATCGAATCGAGGTCGAAGTGACAGGCCGGCGAGAGCGATCGTGGAGAGCGTCGCCCCGGCATAGAATGTCAGGCTCGGGCCGTGCGCCGCCCAAAGCCAACCGGCCAGCGCACTGGCCACGAGCAAGGCAAGCCCGCTGACCAGGTTGAACAGCCCGAATGCGCTGCCGCGCAGATCCGCCGGTGCCGTCTTGGCGACCAACGCGGCGAGCACGCCTTGCGTCAATCCCATGTGCATACCCCAGACGGCGGTGCCGATGAGCACGGAGGCCGCCGATGCCGCGCCGGCTAGGATGACATCGGCGACGATCAGCGCGCCGAGACCCGCGGAAAGCAGTGCGTGCTGCCTGCCACGGTCTGCCAGCACACCGGCCGGATACGATACCAGCGCATAGACGGCGCTCATCAGGACCATCACCAGCGGCACCCAGGCCGGCGCCATGCCGACGCTCTGCGCACGCAGCACCAGAAACGCTTCGGAAAAGCGCGCGAGCGTCATCACCGTCGCGACCGCAACGATCCACCAGTAGCGAGAAGACAGCCGGGCGACGTGGGATAACGCGATCGGCGCGCCGGCGGCCTTGCGGTCGGCGACCTCGCGCGGTTCGCGCACACCGACGACCAGCAGCACCACGGCGGCGAACGCGGGGATCACGGCGATCCAGAACACGGCGCGGAAGTTGTCGGCGAACCAGAGCATCGCGCCGATCGCCAGCAGCGGGCCGGCAAAGGCACCGACCGTGTCCAGGGCCTGGCGCAGGCCGTAGGCCGCGCCACGGATTTCGGGCGGCGTGATGTCGGCGATCAACGCGTCGCGCGGCGCGCCGCGTATGCCTTTGCCGACCCGGTCGACGAAGCGCGCGGTGACGACCCAGCCCAGCGAGGTCGCCAGCGGAAAGAGCGGCTTGGTGATCGCCGCGAGCCCGTAGCCGACGACCACCAGCGCTTTGCGCTTGCGGAAACGGTCGGAAACGTAGCCGGAAAAAACCTTGGTGATCATCGCCGTGGCTTCGGCGAATCCCTCGATCAGGCCGACGGCGAAGGCCGAGGCGCCGAGCACCGTCACCATGAACAGCGGCAGCAGGCTGTGGATCAGCTCGGACGACACATCCATCAGCATGGACACGAGCCCCAGCGTCCATACGCTGCCGGGTACCCGCGCCTTGCGCGACGGCTTCATCGCGGCGGCTTGCGGCAGCGACCGCCGGCAGCGCCCTGGCCGCTGCCGCGGAGACGCCGCATCACTGCGAAAAATCGAAGGCCGCGGTCAAGTCGCCCATCTGCGCGCGCGCACCAGGCAACGGCGCGAGCCCGAAGCGCCGCGTGATGAATTGGATGATCGACGTCGTGTCGTAGTGCGTGTGGTCGACGTAGCCGCGCCTGCCATACGGTGAAATGCTTGCCCGGGGCATCGTGCGGTGGATCAAGGGCCTGTCTCCCGGTGGGCGGACGATTTTGCCGGTTCCCACAATTCGACTTTGTTGCCGTCGGGGTCGATGAACCAGCCGAACCGCCCGTATTCGTGCTCCTCGATCTCGCCGATGACCTGTCCGCCCCCGGTGTGGACCTGCCCGAGCGCACCGTCGAGGTCATCGACGATGAGGTTGAACATGAACGCCCGTCCCGACGGCGCGAAATAATCGGTGTTTGCCGGAAACGGACTCCAGACGGTGAAGCTGTTGGTGGGCATCGCCGCGGTCTGGAATTCGATCGACGCCTTGCCGTCGCCGACGCCCAGCCATTGCGCGTACCAGCCCAGCAGTTTTTGCGGGTCGTGCGACTTGAAAAAGAGTCCCCCCAGGCCGAGCACTTTTGCCATCGCTTGCCTTCAGTCGAGTGTTACGTCGGTACGCACGGTTCCCGCGCGCTCGTGTCGCGCCGTCACCGCGATGCGGTCACCCGCCCTCCCCTGCACCACCCATTCGATCTTCGCACGGTCGTCGGTCAGATGGTAGTCCGGCCAGAACGACACGCCCGTATGCTTGTATGCCTTGCCTTCGAGCTGGCCGACTTCCTGGCGCCGCTTCCCGCTCAGCAGCTTGCTGCCTTCGGGCAGCGCGATCTCGGCGATCAGACCGCGGACGACCTTGCGTTCCAGTGCACGCTTGCTCACGTAACTCGGAAGCCAGCCGGTGTTCTGCACGACCAGCCGCACGCGCCAATGGTCCGGCCCGAGGCGCTCTGCACTGGCATCGACGAGCTCGAGCTTCGGCGACAGCAGCGCTTGCCAGAGCATCCATGCGGGAAATCGCGCCACCTCCTTTTCCAGGAATTGCGGCGGCGGGTTGCTGAACGCGTGCAGCCGGTTCCAGCCGCCGATCTCGATCGGCCCGAGTTGCGGATGGTCGAACGACTTCCAGTCGACGTGCGCCGCACCTCCCAGTTTTTGCTCGTTCCAGCGGAACAGCGTCAGGTCGTCGGCGATCGGGTGATCGCGGAACCAGTCGATGTACAGATATTTCTCGATCCCCGCCTCGCGCATCGGGCTCCAGATCTCGACCACCCAGGAAAACGCACCCAAATGATCGAACAGCCAATCCGACGTGCCGCCGATCACCTGCTTCGGATAGTAGCGAAATTCATGGTAGACGGAAATCGCCGGATACCCTGTCAATTCACTGCCTTTTGCACCGATCTTCTTGTAGGTCCACAAGTCTTCGGGGACCATGTCTTCGTCGGGCGAATGGTCGAACGGGCGGAGCAGCACGCCGCTCCAGGTGTGGAAGCTCACGCCACCGCCCACGTTCGGATGCGAGGTCAGGAACTGGACCTGCGCGCGCACCTCCGGTTCGGACGTCGGGAACGGTCCGGCCCCGAGCTGCTCGTATTCCTGACGCCAATGGGCTGGATAGTTACGGTTTAAATCAATACCTTCTTTTCTTTTTTTAATCTTTAACATGAAGCCATCGTACCCCTCGACCGTACCTTCGGGCAGGACGCGGTAGTACTCGCCGCCCACTTCGGTCGGCTCGCGACGCACCATCAGACGGGGCTCCTCCGGGTGCGGTTTCCACAGGCCATTGCTGTCGCGAATGCGCATCTGCAGGATGCGGCCGTCGCCATCGACGTCTTCGACGGTCAGACCTTCGATCTCCTCCTCGTCATGCGGATACGGGCGCGTGCTCGAGCGGATGAACCGGGGCCTGTCGGCCAGCGCCCATTCCGGGCCGTCGGGGTTGACCCGCGGACAGAGGTAGAACGCGCGCGTGTCCAGCGCCCGCGTCACCTCGGTGTCGCTGCTGTACCGGGTCAGCAGATGGTCGAGGAAATAAACGCAGGCGACCGAGGCCGCGACTTCCGTCGCGTGGACATTGCCCTCGACCCAGAACGCCGGCTTGTCCCCTGCAGGCCCGGTCGCCCGGTTGGTCACCGTAAGCACCCAGATATCGCGGCCCTCGTGGCTCTTGCCGATCGATTCGATGCTGGCGAGCTGCGGAAATTCGGCGGCGTATTGTTGGAGGATTGCCGTCAATTCCTCGTAGCGATAGAAGCGATCGAAGCGAACGGAAGGCATGGTGGGCGCGGCCGGCAAAGCGCGCAGTGTGGCGGGCGCCGCCCCGCCGCGTCAACCGATGCGGGATATCAGTCGGCAGTGACTAGATTCCCGCGTACCACTGGTAGCCCTGGTCCTCCCAGTAGCCGCCCTTGCCGCCGGCGATGTTGGCGAACGTCTCGACCAGCTCGATGCGCATCACGTACTTGGCGTGCTTGTAGCCGAGCTGACGCTCGACGCGCAGACGGATCGGCGCGCCGTTCGGCACCGGCAGCGTTTTGTCGTTCAATTCGTAGGCGAGGATGGTTTGCGGATGGTAGGCATCCTCGAAATCGATGCTCTCGTAATAGGGACTGCTGCCGTCGCTCTCCATCGGATCGGCGCAATGGAACACGACGTAGCGCGCATTCGCCTTCGGCTTCACGGTGTCGAGCAGCGCGGCCAGTTTGGCGCCTTTCCATTTGCCGATCGCGCTCCAGCCTTCGACGCAGTCGTGGCGGGTGATCTGCGTCCGGCTCGGCAGCGCGCGCAGGTCCGCCAAGGACAGGCTCGCCGGCCGTTCGACCAGTCCGCCGACCTCGAGCCGGTAGCCGGCGAATCCACCCATCGCCAACGACTGGTACTGTGCGTTGCGCGGGACCGCAGTGCCGTTGCTGCGGAATTGCGGCGACAGATCGGCTTCGCGGAATTCCTGCGCCATCGACGCGCGCGGAATCACCGCTCGCTGCGCGACCCGAGTCACCCTCTCGCCGGCGCCGAGGGTTTTCTGGAACCAGGCGGTGCCAGCCAGCTTGTCGCACCCGGCCGCCAGCAGCGCGGCGGCGCCGGCGAGGGTTCCGAGCAGGAATCGCCGCCGCGGCGGCCTTTCAACGGGATTCATTGCCGGCCTCGCCTTCGACGCGATAGCGTCCGGTAATCATCGAACGAAGATTGTTCCACAGACCGGTGATGACGACCTCGAACACGTGAATCAGCACGAAGGCCACGAGCAGCCAGGCGACGACGAAATGAATGGTCCGCGCCGACTGACGCCCGCCGACCAGGCCGACCCACCCCGGCAGCAGCGTGTCCAGTCCCGGCGACATGGCCAAGCCCATCAGGATCACCAGCGGCAGGAGCACGAAGATCACCGTCAGGTAGGCGAGCTTCTGCAGGACGTTGTAGCGTTTGGACGCATCGCCCATCGGATGGTGGAAGCGCAGATGATCGACGATCGACCGCCCGATCGACCGCCAGTCCGAGCGGGTGGGCGCCAGGTCGCGCGCCAGATGGCGGCTCCCGATCGAATAGGCGACATAGCAGATGCCATTGACGAGAAATATCCAGGCGAACAGGAAATGCCACTGCCGCGCCAGTGCCAGCCACCGGTTGCCGGGGATCGTCAGCCAGGACGGGAACGTCGCCGCGACCACTTCGCCGCTGGCGTCGCGGGAAGCGCCCAGGATGCCGGTCGTATCGAAATCGTGCCCCAAAATCCGGGTCACGCCGGTCACGTTGTCGGCATCTTCCATCGCGCCGATCTCGAACACCGGCGGGCGCCCCGAATACGATGACTGGCCCCAGTACAGCGCCGGATGGGCGCTGAAAATATTGAGCCCGCTCATGAACAGCACCGTCAGCGCGACGACGTTGATCCAATGCATGATGCGAACCGCCGTCGAGTGGCGGTAATAGAGGTACGACGCAGGCGCGATTCGGACGGTATCGACTGTCGACATTCCAGGCTCCCGCAACCTGCCGCGTTTGCCGCGGCACGGCGCAACCGGCGATGCTGCCGAACAACATGCTAACGCGGGGATCGGCAGCGGTCGCCGCATTGCGGATTCTAATGCAGGCGCTTGGACAGGGTCGCGCAGTTCGTGAAAACCTTACGCCGCTCCTGCGGCGTATGCCGACGGGCTTGGGACAATCCGGTGCCATCCGCGGGGTTTGCCGCCGCTCTCTCATCGCGATGGCTCCGCCGCGGTTGCGCTGCCGGCCCGCGCGGCCTGTCCCGTCGCCGGCGCGCCGTGTGCAGCCGTTCGGCGCCGGTCCGGGAGCTCGAGGCGGAGGCCCGGCGAAGCTGCCGGCGGGGCCGGGCGGAACAGCCGGTAGAACTGCTCGACCAGCCGGACGAATTCCTGCGTCTCCGCGAAAGGCGGGATGCGCATGCCGTACTGCAGAACCGCCTGCGCGCCGGCGTTGTATGCGGCCAGGGCCAGCGAGATGTCATCGCCGAATTGCACGATCAGGTCATGCAGATAACGCGTCCCTGCGCGCAAGTTGATGGCCGGATCCAGCAGCTTTTGCGCGGTGCTGCGCTTCGGATCATCGACGACGCCATAACGCGCCGCCGTCTCCGGCAGAAGCTGCATCAGTCCCAAGGCGCCCTTGGACGACACCGCCGCCGGATCGAACCCCGACTCGACGGTGACCACCGCCCTGACCAGCGCCGGGTCGAGCCCCTGCAAGCGCGCATAGCGCTCGATCAACGGCAGCAGGCGCTTCAGGTTCGGGTGATTGATCGCACGCTGGTAGATCGCGCTGCGCCGGAACGTTTCGTTGCGTGCCGCGTCGGCGCGCTGCGCGGCGCTGGGCGGATCGAGCGCGCTCCCGCCTTTGAAGAAGAGCCGGTACCGGGGATCGAGTTGTTCGGTGGCGAAATGGGCGACGCCGCCCTTGTCGACATAGCCCCAGAGATCGGCGCGCGCAGCCATGCTGCCGCCGAGCGCGCACGCGGCAGCCAGCCAGCAGACGACACCGCGCGCGGAACCCGAAGGACGCGAAATCACGGCAATGGGGCTCGATCGACGCACAGGGAATGGAATCGCGCAAGCCCGGCCGAGTTCCTGCCGGCATGGACCGCGAGCGTTCTTAGCCGTCGCCGCGGCGCAGTCGACGGGCGCCCTGTACCAGGCTGTCCAGGCCAGCGCCAGCATCGAGCCCATGGGTGGGAGGCGACAAGGCGGCGGCAGGCACGTCCATTGCTTGGGTACGCTTACCCAGACGGGGCGGCGTTCTCCGTGACCACCTCTTCTCGCCGGCGCCGTCCCGTTCTGGCACCCTCTTCGGTTCCGCTTTCCCTCGGCAATCATCGATCGCGCACACCGGCGCCGTGCCGCACTGCCGCGCCGGCGTGGTCACCGCCTCCGACGCACCGTAGCGTGCGCTGTGACGGCCATGGGCCAAGTCAGCCGGCGGCCGGCAGTCCTCGCCACGGGTTAGCCCCGTCCCGACGGCTTGGAGTCGCGGTCGTTCCCGGGACTGCGCGCGCGTTTCCGGATTTTATCGACCACGGTAACCGGGGCGTCGGTGGAGCGCATGTCCGATCGCGACGAGGCGGTTTCGGGTCCGTCGACCTGCCGGCTGCGGGACCGGCGTTTCTGCCTGCGCAGCAACTCGCGTTGCCGCTTCGCCTTGCGCGCGACATGGCGCGCCGCCAGCCACGCCAGCGCCAGCAGTGCGATCAGAGGTAGTCCGTAGACGAGATCCATGGGGCCCCGCGGCTGCCGACCGGCCGTTTCCGCGGTGATCGGATGTTCCAGGGACGACAAGATACCGCACTCGCGGCCGGCGCACGAATTTGCCCGGCAAGCCGACGTCCGGTGCCGGCGAGCGGGGCAAACCCCTTGGAGCGCGGGCGGCGCCCGTCCGATGCCGCCTGGCGAGGGTTTATTATGGCGGGGGGAATCGCGTTTTGTCGGGCCGAAGCCCGGCCGGAAACGCGGCGCGACGCTACGCCACGCCGTAGCGTTCTCGAGCAACCATCAACCAGGAAAAAAGCATGAGGAAAACGGATTCGAAAAAAACGCAGGATCTCAAGGCTCGCCGCAGCGCCCCGCTGGTCACTCCGACCGACCTGAAAAAAGCGGCGACCAAGGACATCACCGGCGCGATGAACGGCATCCTGGCCGACGTATTCGCCCTCTACCTGAAGACCAAGAACTTCCATTGGCACATGAGCGGTCCGCATTTTCGCGATTACCATTTGCTGCTGGACGAGCAGGCCGACCAGATCTACGCGATGGCCGATCCAATCGCGGAACGCGTGCGCAAGCTGGGTGGGTCGACATTGCGTTCGATCGGTCATATCTCCCGCATGCAGCGCGTGCAGGACAACGACGCCGACTACGTCGAGCCCTTGGACATGCTGGCCGAGCTGCGCGAGGACAACAAGGCGCTGGCCGCACGCCTGCGCGAGGTGCACGGTGTGTGCGACGAGCACCGCGATATCGCCAGCACCAGCCTGATCGAGGTCTGGATCGACGAAACCGAGCGTCGCACCTGGTTCCTGTTCGAGGCGAGCCGGCAGGGTGACGGCACCGGGCACTGAGAGAGCAGCCGGCGGTCGCTCCAGGGCCGCCGGGATTTCATCGGGAGGTCATCATGGCGAACACTCAAAACGTCGACGCGCCAGGCGCACGACCGGCCGGAGACGGCTGGCAGCTCGCGTGGGGCCTGTTGCTGATTGTCGCGGGAATTCTCGCGGTGGCGATGCCCGCCCTGGCCGCCCTGGCGACCGCGCTCATCTTCGCTTGGGTGCTGATCTTCGGCGGCGGCTGCGAAATCGCCTACGCGATCCAGACGCGCGGCAAAGACGGCTTCGGCTGGAGGCTCGCCTCCGGCATCCTGACGCTGGTCCTCGGGCTGGCGATACTGTTCATTCCCGTCGCGGGTGTCGCGTCGCTCGCCTTGCTGGTCGGCGCCTTTCTCTTCGCCGGCGGCGTGACGCGGATGATGCTCGCCTTCCGTCTTAAACCGCGGCGCGGATGGGGCTGGGTACTCTTCGACGGTCTGTTGTCGATAGCCGTCGCCATCCTCATCGCCATCGGCTGGCCGCAGAGCTCGCTCGCATTCATCGGCCTGTTGACCGGCTTTTCGCTGATCGCGACGGGCATCTGGCGGATCTTGCTGAGGCGACACGCAATGGCGTGATTGCGCCTTCGGAGCCGAGCAGGCGGGGGGCGGTCACTTCCCGAGCATGTAGAGTTGCCACAGCTCCTTGTGGCTCATGTGCAGCACCGGTTGCAAGGCCAGCAGCCCGGTCTTGCCGATGCTTTGCTCCAGGTAGCGCATCTCGTCGAACTTGGCGTGGGTCTCGTCGTCGACGGCTACTTCGAAACCGTTCTCGCGCATCATCAGGA
>JBOIGD010000137.1:0-7680 GCA_050742615.1 Casimicrobiaceae bacterium
CGAACACGAAAAAAAGTTGCCGTTACGCATCGAATGAACGGGTAAAACTCAACAACTCAAGGCAGAGGGGTACCACTGATGAATAATCGTCTGATCGCAACCATCGTGACCGGTGCCGCCACCGTCATGCTGGCGGGTGCGGCCTTCGGCCAGGCCGATCCGAAGAACACCGGTTACTGGCTCGAGCAGTACGGCACTCCCGACAACAACGTATGGCGCAGCGGCACCGGTTTGTGCTGGCGGGCCGGGTACTGGACGCCGGCCATGGCGATCCGGGAGTGCGATCCCGACCTGGTGAAGACCGCCGCTCCGGCTCCGACGCCTGCCCCGGCCATGACGCCGCCCGCAGCGGCGCCCGCGCCCGCACCGGCGCCGGCACCCGGCGCGCAAGTGCAGAAGATCACGCTGGCCAGCAAGGCCCTGTTCGATTTCGACAAGGCGGTGTTGAAGCCCGAAGGCAAGGCGGCACTCGACAGCGAAGTCATCGATAAGCTGCGGGACGTGACCAGGCTCGAACTCGTCCTAGTGACCGGACACACCGATCGCATCGGCACGCAGGCCTACAACCAGCGGCTGTCGGAGCGCCGCGCCAACACCGTGCGCGATTACCTGGTCAGCCGCGGCGTCGCGCGCGACAAGATCGAGACGCTCGGCATGGGCAAGACGCAGCCGATCCCCGGCGTGGTCTGCAATCAGAAGAACCTGAGGGAGTTGATCGCCTGCCTCGCGCCGAATCGCCGCGTGGAAGTCGAGGTCAAGGGCGAGGCCGTCAGGCGCTAGGACGGCGCCGCCTGCGACAATGAGCCCCGCCGCGAGCGGGGCTTTTTCTTTCCCGCGCACCCCTGCCCGCTCGCGCCGCTGATGCAATCCGTCGATCTGCGACTCGATGCGCGCTGGGTGGTTCCCGTGGTTCCGCGGGGCGCGCTCGCCGCGCACTCCGTTATCGTCGATGCGGGCCGCGTTCTCGCCGTCGCGCCGACGGCGGAGGCGGAGCGCATCTATGACGCACGCGATCGCGTGACTCTGCCGACGCACGCGGTGCTGCCCGGGCTGGTCAACGCCCACACGCACGCGGCGATGACCCTGCTGCGCGGCAGCGCCGACGACGTCGCGCTCAAGCCCTGGCTCGAAGACCACGTCTGGCCGCGAGAACGCGCCTTCCTTTCCGCCGATTTCGTCCACGACGGCACCCTGCTCGCCGTCGCCGAAATGCTGCTGGGCGGCATCACCTGCTGCAACGATCAGTATTTTTTCCCGGACGCGGCGGCGCGCGCCTACCGCGCCGGCGGGATGCGCGCGATGCTCGGCCTGGCGGTGCTCGATTTTCCGACGGCCTACGCGGCCGACGCGGACGGATACCTGCAGGCGGGACTCGCCGCGCGTGACGCCTGGAAGCACGAACCCCTGCTCGCTTTCTCGCTGGCGCCGCACGCACCGTACACGGTCGGCGATGCGAGCTGGCGCAAGATCGTCGTGTATGCGAGGCAACTCGACATCCCCATCCAGACGCACCTCTTGGAGACCCGCGACGAACGGGCAGCGAGCGAAGCCGCGTTCGGAACCGATCCGCTGCGGCGACTGGACCGCATGGGCGTCACCGGGCCGGGTTTTGTCGCGGTGCACGGCACACATCTCGACGCGATCGACATGGCCCTGCTGGCGGCGCAGGGCTGCCATGTCGTGCATTGCCCCACGTCCAACCTCAAGCTCGCGAGCGGCATCGCGCCGGTTGCCGCCCTCGCGCGACGCGGGATCAATGTCGCCCTGGGCACCGACGGCGCCGCCAGCAACAATCGCCTGGATATCTTCGGCGAGGCGCGGCTCGCCGCGCTGCTGGCCAAAGGCGCAAGCGGGGATGCCGCCGCGATCCCGGCAGCCGAGGCATTGCAGATGGCGACGCTGAACGGTGCCCGCGCGCTCGGGCTCGACCGCGACATCGGGTCGATCGAACCGGGCAAGCTGGGCGACCTGATCGCCGTCGACCTGGGGGCTATCGAGCACGTCCCCTGCTACGATCCGGTGTCGCATCTGATCCACGTCACCGGCCGTGACCAGGTCACGGACGTCTGGGTTGCCGGCGAGCGCGTCGTCGCCGAGCGCCGGCTGACCCGGCTCGACCCGCGCGAGCTCATGGCACGCGCCCGCTTCTGGCAGGATCGGCTGCAATCGCCGTGAACGGCACGCCCGGCGAGTAGAATCGGCATCTGGACGCGCGTTGCGCCGCGTCCGCGTGCATCAGGCTGCGGCATATTTCCCATGGGTCACATCATCGACAACGCCGATCCGGCCGAGCTTGCGAAGTTCGGCGCGCTGGCGCATCGCTGGTGGGATCCGACCAGCGACTTCAAGCCGCTACACGACATCAACCCGTTGCGGCTCGCGCATATCGCCGCGCAGTGCGGCGGGCTCGCCGGCAAGACCGTCGTCGACATCGGCTGCGGCGGCGGCATACTGGCCGAAGCGATGGGCGAAGCAGGCGCGAGCGTGGTGGGCATCGACCTGTCCGAGCCGGCGCTAGCGGTGGCGCGGCTGCACCAGCTCGAGTCGAAGTCGTCGGTCGCGTATCGCCAGATCGCCGCCGAAGTCCTCTCGCGCGAGCAGCCGGCGGTGTTCGACCTCGTGACCTGCATGGAGCTGCTCGAGCATGTGCCGGATCCGGAGTCGATGATCGCCGCCTGCGCTCGCCTGGTGCGCCCCGGCGGCACCGTCGTCTGCTCGACGATCAACCGCAATGCCAAGTCCTATCTGTTCGCGATCATCGGCGCCGAATACGTGCTCAGGCTGCTGCCGCGCGGCACGCACGACTATGCGCGCTTCCGGCAGCCGGCCGAGCTCGTCACGTTCGCGCGCAAGGCCGGGCTCGAACCGGTGGACCTGACCGGAATGACCTACAACCCGCTGACCCGGGTCTACCGGCTTGCGTCGGATACGTCGGTCAACTATATCGCGACGTTTCGCCGCGATGCCTGACCCGCCGTTGCGCGACCCGAATCCAGGCATCGGGCGCCGGCAACCGTATCGCCTGCCGGTCCGCGCGGTGCTGTTCGATCTGGACGGCACGCTGGCGGACACCGCAGGCGACCTGGCCGCCGCGCTGAACCGCGTTCGCGCCGACCGCGCGCTGCCCGCGCTGCCGCTGGCAACGCTGCGACCGCAAGCCTCGCACGGCGCGCGCGGGCTGCTCGCGGCGGGATTCGGCATCGACCGCGACCATGTCGACTTCGCGCTGTTGCGCGATGCGTTTCTCGCCTATTACGCCGATGCGCTGTGCGAACGGACGCAGCTTTTTCCGGAGACGGTGCGCGTCCTTGCCGAGATCGAGCGCAGGGGCTTGCGCTGGGGCATCGTGACCAACAAGGCCTCGCGCTTCACCCTGCCGGTAATCGAGCGGCTGGCGCTGGCCTCGCGGGCCGGCGCGGTCATCTGCGGCGACACCACGGCGCAGACCAAGCCGCATCCGGCGCCGTTGCTCGCCGGCGCCGCGGCGCTGGCGACCGCGCCGGCCGAATGCGTCTATGTCGGCGACGCCGAGCGCGACATCATCGCGGGTCGTGCGGCGGGCATGCACACGCTGATCGCAGCCTACGGTTACCTCGGGGCCGACGAACTGCCCGCGGCCTGGAATGCCGACGGCGAAATCGACTCGCTTCCGGCGTTGCTCGACTGGCTGCCTGGCGACGACGTTGCCGGCAGGACGGCGCTTCAGCCCGGGCACGATCCCGCGTTGAGGTAGAGCCATTGCTGCGGCTTGCCGTCGCGCGAGCCGGCAAGCCATACGGGCTGACTGCGGGTCAACGGCTCCAGTATCGTCGCCGCGATGTCGTCGGGGATCGCCAGCGGTATGCCGTTCGCTCGCTCCACCCGGTCGCCGTTCTTGAGCCCCAGCATGCCGGCGAATCCGCTCTGGTCGCGCACGACCAGCGCGCCCGACGCCGGCCTGACCAGCGCTCTCCACGCGTCGGGCGAATGCATCATGCCGCCGAGCAGCTCCGCGTTCAGGCGCACGACCGAGCCTTTGAATCCGGGGGGATTCGCGCACGCCGCGGTTTTGACGGGTGGCGCAGCGGTGGCCCGCTTCGTGCCCTCCGCGGCTTGCCCGCGCAGCGCCAGCGCGCGCCTTGCACCGCCATCGAGCAGGCTGACGCCGTCGGGCTGAACGCTCTCGAGGCGAACGCCGGGAGCGATCTCCTGTCCGGCGCTGACGAGAATGGCGCCACGGGTGCCGGCGCGGAAAAGCGCGTAGCCTCGGCCGTCTCGCTCGGCGAATACGCCGAGCAGGCGCAAGTCGCCGAGGGCGGCGCCCGTCTCCGCGCCAGCGGCCGGCGTCGCGCCGGGTGTGCCGAACAGGTGCGCGTCGGCAATCCGCCGCGCGAGGTCGGATTCCTGCTGCCGCACGGCGACGCGCACCGGTGACGGCCCGAACCAGGTCCAGCCCCAATGCGCGAGGCTCAGCGCAAGCACGGCCAATGCGACGAGCAACGCCAACGCCGCGCCGATGCGCCAGCGCCGCGGCGGCGACGCAGCGGTCACGTATAATCCCGATTCGCTCGCCACGATCCTTCGTCTTCGAGTGTCCAGCCGTTGAACCCGCAGCTCGCGCTGTTGCAGCCTTACCCGTTCGAACGGCTGCGCCGATTGCTCGCCGGCGTCACGCCTGACGCGGCGAAGAAGCCGATCAGCCTGTCGATCGGCGAGCCGCGACATCCGACGCCGCAGTTCATACGCGATGCATTGGCCGCGGGCAGCGGCGGTCTCGCGAATTATCCCACAACGGCCGGCGCACCCGCGCTGCGCGACGCGATCGCAGCGTGGCTCGTGCGGCGCCATCGGCTGCCGGCGCTCGACGGGGCGACGCAGGTCCTGCCGGTGCTCGGCAGCCGCGAAGCCCTGTTCGCCTTTGCTCAGACGGTCATCGACGCGAGTCGGGTCGGCGCCACGGTGATCGTGCCCAATCCGTTTTATCAGATCTACGAAGGCGCGACCCTGCTCGCGGGCGCGACGCCGCACTACATGAATTGCATTGCGGCCAACGACTTCGCGCCGCAATGGCGCGAAGTCAGCGCCGCCGTGTGGGCGCGCACGCAGCTGGTGTACGTGTGCTCGCCGGACAATCCCACCGGCCGCGTGATGACGCAGGATGAATGGCAGACCTTGTTCGACCTGTCCGATCGCCACGGCTTCGCGATCGCAGCCGACGAATGCTATTCGGAGGTCTACTGCGACGAGGCGACGCCGCCGCTCGGTGCGCTGGGGGCGGCGGCCGCCGCCGGTCGCGACGGCTTTGCGCGGCTGCTTGCCTTCGGGAGCCTGTCCAAGCGCTCGAACTGCCCGGGTCTGCGCTCGGGCTTCGTCGCCGGCGATGCCGCGCTGATCCAGGCATTCCTGCGTTATCGCACCTACCACGGCTCGGCGATGTCGCCGGCGGTGGCGGCGGCCAGCATCGCCGCCTGGAACGACGAAGCGCACGTGCGTGCCAACCGCGTGCTATATGCGCAAAAGTTCGCCAAGCTCGCGCCGGCGGTCGATGCGGTTCTGGCCGCGCCGCAGCCCGAGGCGGCGTTTTACCTGTGGGCCCGCGTCGGCGAGGACGATGCCGACTTCGCGCGCCGGCTTTACGCCGACGAGGCGGTGAGCGTGCTCCCCGGCAGCTATCTCGGACGCGCGACGGGCGGCGTCAATCCCGGCGCAGGCTACATCCGCATCGCGCTGGTCGCCGAATTCGACGAATGCGCCGAGGGGATCGACCGGCTGGTCCGGTTCGCCGGCAGCGGCTGAAGCGCTTCGCGCCGGTGCCGCGCGCTTCGTCGCGACGGGCCGGCCTTCCATCGCATCCACGGGTCCCAGGCCGCACCGACGGTACAATCCCCGGCCATGTCGAGCCTTCCAATCCCTCGCCGCTGGACGCCGGGGCTCGCCGGGCTTCGCGGCGTCTCGTGGCAATCGGTCGCGCTTATTCTGGCGATCAATTTCGGCTTCGCCGCGATTCTCTGGATCGACGATCCGCGGCCCTTCTGGCATCCATTGATCACCGCGCAATGCTTCGGCCTGTCGATCGCCTGGGCGGTCAATGGCGCCCGCCCGTGGGAGCGCGGCCACCCGATTTGGCGCCTGGTGGGCGCGGTCGCGATCGGAACGCTGCTCGGGTTCGTACTGCTGCTGGCGGTGAAAATCCCGCTGCTGCGCGCCTATACATGGGACGAGCTGGTGACGCGACGCACGCAATTCGCCTGGACGGCCTTCAGCGGATTCACCAACGGCGTGTTCGTCAGCCTCTTCTTCCTGCTCAAATTCCGCGAGGCACGGGCACAGGCGAAAATCCTCCAGTCCGAAGCCGATCGGAACCTCTTGTCCAGACAGGCGGTCGAGGCGCAACTGAAGCTGATGCAGGCCCAGGTCGAGCCGCATTTCCTGTTCAACACGCTGGCATCGGTGCAATTCCTGACCGAAACCGACCCGCCGAAGGCCGGCCAGATGCTCGGACACCTGCTGGCCTACCTGCGGGCCGCGCTACCGCAGATCAGGTCCGACAGCTCGACCCTGGGCCAGGAAGTCGAATTGGCGCGGGCCTATCTCTCGATCATGCAAATGCGCATGGGGCCGCGGCTGTCGTTCGCGGTCTCGCTGCCCGAGGCCTTGCGGACGGCGCCGTTTCCGCCGATGCTGCTGATGTCGCTCGTCGAAAACGCGGTCAAGCACGGCATCGAGCCGAAGGCCGGCGGTGGCACGATCCGCATCGAAGCGCGGCAGGAGGACGCCATGATGACGGTCTCGGTCATCGACAGCGGCAGCGGTCTCGCCGATGAGATCGGCCAAGGCGTCGGACTGAGCAATCTGCGCGAACGCTTGCAGGCGCTCTACGGCCAGCGCGCGCGGTTCGTCCTCAGGGGCGCCGTCACCGAAGGCGTGCACGCGACGATCGAGGTGCCGTATAAACCGCCAGCCTAGGCCCGTCACCGCCCTGATCGCCGAGGACGAGCCGCTGCTGCGGGCGCAGCTCCGCGCGCGGCTGACGCAGGCGTGGCCGGAGCTGGCGATCGTCGGCGAGGCGGAGAACGGCGAGCAGGCGCTGGCGCTGGCGGCGGAGCTCGAGCCCGAAATCGCATTCCTGGACATCCGCATGCCGGTCAAGGACGGCCTGGAAGTGGCCGCCGCCATCGGCAAGGCCTGCCACGTGGTGTTCGTCACCGCCTACGACGACTCCGCGGTCCACGCCTTCGAGCAGGGTGCGGTCGACTACGTGCTCAAACCGGTTACCGCCGAGCGCATCGCCAAGGTGGTCGAGCGCTTGCAGCAGCGGCTCGCCGCGCCGCCGGCCGATCTTTCGCAGGTCCTGCAGCAGCTCGCCTCGCGCAACAGCGCGGGACCCTTGCGCTGGATCAAGGCTTCGCTCGGGGCGACGATGCGGCTGATTCCGGTCGACGACATCTGCTACTTCCATGCCGAGGACAAGTACACCCGGGTCGTGACCGCCGAAGGCGACGCGCTGATCCGCAAGACCATCAAGGAGCTCTTCGAGGAGCTCGATCCCGAGTCCTTCTGGCAGGTGCACCGAGGCACGATCGTCAATCTGCGGGCGATCGCCCGCGTCGAGCGAGACCATCGCGACCAGCCGCTGATCGTGCTCAAGAACCGCAAGGAACCCTTGACCGTCAGCCGCACCTTCGCCCACCTGTTCAAGGC
>JBOIGD010000138.1:0-4742 GCA_050742615.1 Casimicrobiaceae bacterium
CTCAGGGCCCGGTCTGCGGCCCGGTTGGCGGTCTGATCGATCGGGCTGACCACGTTCGGGTTGACGGCCAGCTCTCCGCCGGATTTACCCTCGCAGGCCGTGTCTCGGTATTCCACGCTCCCGTCCGTGGCGACGCATTTAAAGACCGCGGCGTTGACCGAGAGCGAAAGCAACACGGCGCCGAGCAACGCCAGCGCACCGGCGCCGCTTCGCGTGCGGCGGCGGGTCGAATCCGAACGAACCATTGACGTGCTCCTCGATCGGCGGCCGCGAGGCGCGCTGCCAGTCGAGTATGCGCCTCTCATCCGCGCTGTCCAGCGGCCCGAAGGCCACCGCCATCGAACGACGACGATCGGCGCAAGGACCTTTGATCGCCGAAATACCCGATACGTTCCTTCGCGCCGCGGATGTCCGTCCACAGATTTCTTTGAGGTCCCTCGCGAACGTCGATCACCGTTTCAAAAACGCCTGCCGGCCCCACCACTCGGGCTCGATGACGCCGAAGACGCGATAGGCATGGGCGATCCGCGCGACCTCCTTGGGTGCCAGGCCGCTACCGACGTAGATTGCAAAGACCTTCATCTCGTCACGCGTGCGCGCATTCATGGCGAGGCGCGCATAAAACGCGGGGCGTTGCAGGGTCGGTCCGGCGGTTCGTCCATTCGTGCTGGGCGCCTCATTCGGTTGCGAGAAGCGCATGTCGAAGTCCGCGAGAAAGAGCAGCAGGTCAGCCATGGATCGCAAAAGCGGTCCGATCGCATGATCGTATGTTTTGACAAACTCCCGCGCTTTTTCCCGCAGAACGTCGTTGTCGTCACGACCGTAGTAGTCGCCACGCTTGACCTTCAACAGTATCTGCGCGCCGAACAGCCTTATGAACATCGCAAATGCCTTCGGACCATTGACCGTCCTTTGCGACTGGAGATCCGGCGCCATCACGCTCATTACGGCCTGGGTCGCGCGCGTGTTGATTGCATCCAGCATATGAAAGAACACGCTTTCAAAGCTCTGCTGCTGATTGAGCAGACGCTGGCTGCGTTCCGCCCGCCTGGATTCGACGAGCAAGTCTCGTTGCAAGCCAAGCGCGTACAGGAGGCCCAGCAGAATGAGTGTTCCCAGAATCGGATTTAGAATGCCTCCGACGTATTCCCCGAATGCACCCCACACCGCTTGATCCGGGGACAGCGCCAGTCCGAAGTTCTCGGTGTACAGCCGAAGCAAGACGTACCAGGCCACCGAGATCACAACGGCCGTCGCGAGGGCGAACAACAAATAGCCGGCGCTGCTCCGTCTCAACCCGAGCATTCGGCCATTTGTCCTGTCGTTTGTCTTGGGCATAGTTTCGAGCAACAGCGCGTGACCGCCAACCAGTCGTTGCCGTATTTATCGTGATTTTGATCGCGCGGCAAGCAGTGCGCTAGTAGGGACGTTTGTGTCGCATACAACTCGACGCAAAAGCGTGCCGCGCGGCGAGGCGGCGCATGGAACATGGCATTGCCGTGCCGAAGGTGGTCGACGGACTTTTAATCCGCCCTTCGCCCGGCGCGTTTGACAATCTTCGGATCCGATCCACGCTAGAATCGAGCGGAATACCATGAAAAACACGATCCTTCGGCGCGTCAGTCTGATTGCCGGCACACTTGCGCTGGTGCTTGTCGCCGCACCCGCGTCTCGCGCGATCATCATGCGTCACGACGTCGATGAGGCGCGCTATCGCGACTTCGGTGAAAAGTTTCGCCAGCAACTGGTCGAGCTTGCGCTTCCCGCGCAGGCGGACGGCGCGCCGATGCTCTACAGCGGCATGGGAACTCTGATCGCGCCCCACTGGGTGCTGACCGCCGGACACGCCGTCGCCTATATGCAGACGGCGAAGCCGACCGCGCCGGACGGTCGGTACTACGTGTTCGTCAAGGGACGCGGGTACGTCGTCGCCAAGATGATCGTTCATCCGCAATATGACGAAAATGACTACGCCAACGATATCGCGCTCATCAAGCTCGAACACGACGTGCGCGAGGCTTCGCCCGCCTGCCTCTACGACAATGATGGCGAGAAGGATCAGATCGTTTCACTTGCCGGGACCGGCTTTGCGGGCGACGGCCTCAAGGGGCCTGGGCTGCCCGATGGAGCGCTGCGCGGCGCGACGATTCGCGTCGACACCGCGGACGGCACCCAACTGACATGGCAATTTCGCAAGCCTGAAGATCCGCGCACGACGCCGCTCGAAGGCATCAGCGGGCCGGGGGACAGCGGCGGTCCCGCGTTCATCAGCGTCGACGGCAAGCCCTGCGTCGCCGGCGTGTCGAGCAACCAGCGCATCGAGATCACCGGCCCGCCGCCCGAGAACGGCGCGGTCCCGCGGGACAATCGTGAGAACGTCCAGGGCCGCTACGGCGTCACCGAGGTCTACACGCGCGTCTCGAAATACGTCTCGTGGATCCGCCAGACCATGAGCGCGAACTGAGGGTTCGCCCGTCCGCGCAGGAGCGACCGCGCCGGCAGCAGCAGGCGACTCGCTAGCCGCAGCCACCTATCGGGATTATCCTCGGCACCGCGACGGGATTCGCGGGTCTTGGCTTCTTTTCTCGCCGCGTGACGCAGCGCTCTTTTTCTTTTGACGGGGATTTCATGGCCGACATGCCTCAGCCCAGCAGCGATCCGAAGGAAGTCGAAAAGAAGATGCGCGAGCGCGTCGACAAGCTCGTCGCGCAGGCGCCGGGCGAGAGCGGCGGCTCGATCATGATGGGCGGCAAGCCGCTCGACTATGCGGTCAGCGTGGCCTTTCTGCCCGTCGTCGCCGAAGGCTTCGACGGAGCGCTCGGCGAGCCCGAGGCCGCGGTGATGACGACCAGCTATGTGCTGAAGGGCGCCGACCCGCGCACGCGCCCGGTGTGCTTCGCCTTCAACGGCGGACCGGGCTCGGCCTCGATCTGGCTCCATCTCGGCGCGCTGGGCCCGAAGCGGGTCCTGACGCCGAGCGACGGCAGCATGGCGGCCGCCCCCTACACGCTGGCCGACAACCCGCACAGCTGGTTCGAGCATTTCGATCTCGTGTTCATCGACCCGCCGCACACCGGCTGGTCGACCACCGCCAGCCTCGACGCGCGCAAGAAATTGCTGTCGGTCGACGGTGACGTCGCCGCGCTGACTGCCGTGGTCCGGGTGTGGCTGACCCGCCACAAGCGCTGGAGCTCGCCCGTGTACCTGGCCGGCGAGAGCTACGGCACGACGCGCGGCGCCGCGCTGGCCGACAAGTTGCAAAGCGCAGGCGTCGCGCTGTCCGGCCTGATCCTGATCTCGTGCGCGATGGATCTGCAAAGCATCGTCTTCTGTCCGGCAAACGATCTGCCCTATTCGCTGTTCCTGCCGGCGTTCGCCAGCGTTTCGCAATATCACGGCCTGCTGAAAGGGGCGCTCGGCAAGTCGCCTGGCGCGGCGCGCGCGGCCGCCGAGGCCTTCGTCGACGAAGAATACGTCACCGCCCTGCATGCCGGCGGGCGCCTGGATGCCAGGCGCCGCGGCCGCGTCGCCCGCCGCATCGCCGAGCTGACGGGACTGCCGCAGGCTTTGGTCGAGGAAAAAAACCTGCGCATCAGCGAAATGACCTATTTCTTCGAGGCGCTTCGTTCGCAGGGCCGCATCGTCGGCCGCCTCGACGCGCGCGCCACCGGTCCGATGGCGGCGAGCCGCACCCGCGACTGGGAATTCGATCCGGGCATCGAAGCCATCGCGCCGCCGTACACGATGGCGGCGATGGCGTACTTCGGAGAACAGCTCGGCATGAGCACCGAGATACGCTACTAGGTACTGTCGCTCGATGTACACAAAGGCTGGAACTGGAACCGCGGCGAGGACAAGGGCAACGGTTTCGCCACGACCAGCCGCGATCTCGCGCGAGCCTTACGCCGCAACCCGCACCTCAAGGTCTTCGTCGGCAGCGGCCGTTACGATCTCGGAACACCGTACAGCGCGACCGACTGGTCGCTGGCCCAGCTCGATGCGCCGGCCGACGTGCTCGCCCGCGTCCAGCACCACTACTACGACGCCGGCCACATGATGTACACGCGGGAGGAAGACCTGACGCAGCTCAAGGCCGATCTCGTGGCCTGGCTCCGGGGCTGAACCGGCAGCCGCGCGACCCGTGAGCCCTATCGCGCCAGAACCATCCAGCCGGCGGTGTCACGACACGCACCTGCGCCGCGATCGGCGCCAGTCTCCGGGGGTCCGTTCCGTCGCCAACGCGGTTCCTGCTGCGTCCCTCGACGATCACGCACCTCATCGCCGCCGAAAGCGGCCGGGCGCGTCCCGCGGACCCCGCAGGCGGAGCGCCGCAGTGAGCCCATGCGCGGCGGGCAGCGGCCCTTCGGTCCCATAATTTGTCGGATTGCACGGGCAAATGTATGCTCATGCGAGTCCGCTGCGGCGTTGGGCTTTCGCTCGAGGACTGAACGCCGGTTGCGTTTGCTGCCGATCGAAACGGCAGCCGCACTTTCCGATCGAAAATAGGAGGCTCCGATGCTATCCCGCACCTGTCTTGCCGCCGCGACCACGCTGCTTGCCGCCGGACTCGCGGCCGCCGCGCCGCCGAAGGTGGTCACGCTGCCCAACTCCGATGCGAAGTGCTTTGCGCCGTGGGCCGGCAACACCAAGATGTTCGAGTACCCGGCGAAGAAGGCACCGTACCGGATCGCGCTCGCCAACGGCTTCATCGCCAACACCTGGCGTATCCAGATGATCAAGAC
>JBOIGD010000139.1:0-7454 GCA_050742615.1 Casimicrobiaceae bacterium
GGCGCGGCTCGCATCGCCGCGCGCCTGTTCCTCGATCACCCGTTCGAGCGTGCTGGCGACGAAGGTTACGCCGGCCGCCTTGATCGCCTGCAGGTCACAGGGGGCTAGCAGCCGCGGCGCGCCGGGATCGAAGTCGCTGCGGCTGTTGGCGAGCAGGTCGCCGACGCGTCCTCTCGACGGTCCTCCCGCCGCGCGGATCGCGGCCGCAGGATCGTCGCGTTCGAACCATGCGCTCGCGGTCGGTTCGATCGCCGAAAGATCGATGACTGTGCCGTCGGGCCGCACGGTGATCGGCGAAGGGCCGGCGGGATTGCCGGGAAACCAGGCGCGGCCGAGCAGGGTCGCCGCCGTCCAGTCGGACGGCAACGCGGGAAGCACCGAAGATGACATTGCGATCGAAGAGTTTAAGATAATCGGAGGCGGCCATCGCGAAACGCCCGGGCGTGGCTCGCGGCATGGCGGGCCCGTACCGCAGTCTGCGATGATACCCGTTGCCGCAGGATTACAGGAGGCTCTCCATGCGCGTGCCATCGACTCCATTCGATACGCCGGACCTCGCTCCGCCATGGTGCGAATCGCTCGGGCGAGCGGCTTTCGCGCCATGGCGCATGCATACGCCGGGTCCGATTCCACCGATCGACGATGAAGACGACGACGAAGACGACGACCGGCGCGGTGGCGGCGGCGGCGGCAACATCGATCCCGACGACGACGAAGTCGATGACGACGATGACGACGATGACGAGGGCGAGACGCATTGGGCGACGGGTCCGTCGGCCAGGCGCTGAAGGCGGGACTGGTGTATACTGCCGCCTCACGGTGCCATGCGGGCCTTCGTTTCGGCTCGGATGCGATTGCCCGCCGCGTCCGGATCACGGACGAAATTCAGGCAATCCGATCATCGGTTTCTAATCCATCGCTCGCCCGTAATTTCGAGCGGCACGTTCCGGTTAGAGATGATGGTTTCTCGACCCGGCGGCGGCCGTTCGCGCACGATGACGTAGCTCCGGCCCTGACCGGAGGAACGGCTCGCGCGAGCGATTCCCGCGCTCCCGGAATTTGAACGCTCCCGGTCACGGCATTTCACCGCCCGGGCGCGCACCGCTGCTGTCGCGCCGCCGTGCCGAGAGCGACGATCTATGGGACGAACGATGAATTTCGAGACACTGCAACTCGCACCGGCCCTGCTGCGCGCCCTGGCCGATTGCGGCTATACCGAGCCGACGCCGATCCAGGCGAAGACGATCCCGCCGTTACTCGCCGGACACGACGTCGTCGGTTCCGCGCAGACCGGCACCGGCAAGACAGCGGCGTTCGTGCTGCCGGCGCTGCAGCGCTTCGTCGAGACGGCGGATTCGCCGCTGGCCAGGCGTCCATTCGGGCACGGTCCGCGCGTTCTGGTGCTGGCGCCCACGCGCGAGCTGGCGCAACAGGTTGCCGAGCAGGCGGTTCGCTACGGTGGTGCGCACCTGCGCGTCAAGACCGTGTGCATCTACGGCGGTGCGCCTTACCCTGTGCAGAACAAGCAGCTCGCGCGCGGCGTCGACATCCTGGTCGCGACGCCCGGGCGGCTGCTCGATCACCTGGAGCGGGGGCGCATCGACCTGTCGGAAGTGGACATGCTGGTGCTGGACGAGGCGGACCGGATGCTGGACATGGGCTTCATCGACGACGTCGAGCGGATCGCCGCGCGCACGCCGGCGAAGCGGCAGACGGTGCTGTTCTCGGCCACGCTCGACGGCGCGATCGGCCGGCTCGCCGGAAAGCTGTTGCGCGATCCGGTGCGCATCGAGGTCGCCGTTGGGAAGGCTGCGCCCATCGCGATCGAGCAGCGGGTGCATTTCGCCGACGACCACGCGCACAAGCATCGCATCCTCGATCACCTGCTCTCCGACAGCACGATGACGCAGAGCATCGTTTTCATCGCGACCAAGCGCGACGCGGAGACGCTGGCGACGCGGTTGCGCGGAGAGGGACACGCCGCGGCCGCGCTGCACGGCGACATGCGGCAGCGCGAAAGAACCTACACGCTGCAGGAGATGCGGCGCGGGCGCGTGCGCACGCTGGTCGCGACCGACGTGGCCGCCCGCGGGCTTGACGTCGCCGGGGTCAGTCACGTGATCAATTTCGATCTGCCGCGGCAGGCCGACGATTACGTGCACCGGATCGGCCGCACCGGCCGTGCCGGCGCGACCGGCGTCGCGATTTCGCTCGCCTCGCACGCCGACCGCGGCACGCTGCGCCAGATCGAGCGCCACACCGGCGCGGCGATCGCGCCGCACGTCATACCGGGCCTCGAGCCGCGCAGCCGCGGTCCGCGCGATGCGGCGCCGTCCCGGGCAAGGCCGGGCGGCAGCGGCAATGCCCGCGTCGCCTACGGGCGCGATGCCCGCGACTACGCGCCGCGCCATTCCGGCTGGCAGGGCAAGGCGGCCGGCCGCAGTCGCTGATTCGCCGGACCGGCGCGCCCCTCGGACGTGGCCGTCGATCAGGCCGGTCCCAGGCCGCCGAAGCGCGCGTAGAAATACGCCGCCGCGGGAGGCAGCGGCCCGCCATCGGTCTCCAGAGTTGCCGCGAGATGCTGTTCGGCCCACCGGTAGGTGTGCCGATAGAAATCGCGGCACAGCGCGTACGCCTCGTGCGCACGCCAGCGGACCGGCAACATGGCCGCCGGAAGCCGCGGATCGTGCAGGGTGACCCGGCGGAATTCGTGAATCAGCAGCGTGCGGACCACAAAGCACTGCGCGGGGTCGGGAACGGCGTCGTCGTGCAACAGCCGGACGACCGGGCGGAAGCGGCGGATGAAACGACGGTAATCGGCATCGAGGCGTGCGAGATCCCAGCATTGCAGCACCCGTGACTGCAGAGGGAGCGGCGCCCGCTGCAGATCCCGGGCGCGAAGCAGGGTGACGTCGCGGTCCAGCCCGAGCGCGGCGAGGATCTCGACCGGCGGGGTCTGGCCCCGCCGCGCCGGCCGCGCATAGACGCCGCCCATGATCGCCGCGTACCCTTCCCAGCCCAGCGCCTCGCGCAGCTTGCGGTGGCCGAGACGCGTGGTGCCGCTCGCCCGTGCCAGCATCAGGTCCCAGCGTCCGTCCCACGCGTCCGCCGGCGGCGCGTAAATGCGCCGATAGGCGTGCTCGAAGCGTCGCCGCCCCCGCGCCGTCAGCCGGTAGACGCTGCGCCTTCCCGCTTGGCGTGCGGCGAACCAGCCCTCCGCCGTCAGCCGATAGACGCTGGTGCGCACCAGCCGCTCGTTGATGCCCAGCGGGGCCAGCAGCCGGATCAGCCCGGACAGCCAGACGGTGCCGTCGTGCGGGGCGAGCGCGTCGCCCCACACCGTGACGACCAGCGACTTCGCCCGCGGCGGGGCGACGGCCAGCTCGCGCCGGATCCAGCGCGCGATCGCCGGGTCCGCCCGGGGCTTCATCGCCTTCGCACGCCGCCGGGGCGATTTGATACAGAAATTGCCGCTTGCATCGAAAAAGTGTATCGTTTTTATCTACCCGGGGCCAGACCCGGCGGCCGCTGACCGCGGCGGCGGGCAGGAGACAGGCGATGTACGCGCAAATGGTCGACACCGGAGCGAAAAGGCTCCGCTCGCGCGAGGAGATGACGCCGGAAGAGCGCGCCTTCCAGGCGCGCGTCGACGCGGACATCCGGATCGAGCCCAGGGACTGGATGCCCGAGGCATACCGGAAGACGCTGATCCGGCAGATCTCGCAGCACGCGCATTCCGAAATCGTCGGCATGTTGCCCGAGGGCAACTGGATCACGCGCGCGCCGAGCCTGCAACGCAAGGCGATCCTGATGGCGAAGGTTCAGGACGAGGCCGGGCACGGGCTCTATCTGTACTGCGCCGCCGAGACGCTCGGCGTGTCGCGCGACGAGCTGGTCGCCGACCTGCACGCGGGCAAGGCCAAGTACTCGAGCATCTTCAACTACCCGACGCTGACCTGGGCCGACATCGGCGCGATCGGCTGGCTGGTCGACGGCGCGGCGATCATGAACCAGATTCCGCTTTGCCGCTGCTCGTTCGGCCCGTATT
Source organism: Casimicrobiaceae bacterium (assembly GCA_050742615.1). Classification (GTDB taxonomy): domain Bacteria; phylum Pseudomonadota; class Gammaproteobacteria; order Burkholderiales; family Casimicrobiaceae; genus PALSA-1003. The sequence goes on from JBOIGD010000139.1 coordinate 4,049, forward strand.
CGCGGGCGATGATTCGGGTCTGCAAGGAAGAGAGCTTTCACCAGCGGCAGGGCTTCGACATCATGATCAAGCTCTGCCGCGGAACGCCTGAGCAGAAGGCGATGGCGCAGGACGCCCTCGACCGCTGGTGGTGGTCGTCGCTGATGATGTTCGGTCCACCCGACGCGGCGTCGGTGCACAGCGCCCAGTCGGCGCAATGGAAGATCAAGATCCTGTCGAACGACGAACTGCGCCAGCGTTTCATCGACCAGACGGTGCCGCAGGCGGAGTACCTCGGCATCCGGATGCCGGATCCCGACCTCGAGTGGAACGCCGAGCGCGGTCACTACGACTTCGGCGCGATCGACTGGGACGAGCTCTACAACGTCGTCAAGGGCAACGGCCCGTGCAATCGCGACCGGCTGCGCGCGCGCGTCAAGGCCTGGGAGGACGGCGCCTGGGTGCGCGAAGCCGCGCTCGCGCATGCCGACAAAGAGTCCGCGAGGGCGGCCAAGCGCGCCGCGCAGCAGGTCGACAGGGAGCCGCACCGATGAGCGCGAGCGAATGGCCGTTGTGGGAGATCTTCATCCGCAGCCAGCATGGGCTCGCCCACAAGCACGTCGGCAGCCTGCACGCGCCGGACGCGGAGCTGGCGATCAAGAACGCGCGCGACGTCTACACGCGCCGCAACGAAGGCGTCAGCATCTGGGCGGTCAGGTCGTCGGACATCGCCGCGAGCTCGCCCGGCGACAAGGAGCTGCTGTTCGACCCGGCGGCGAGCAAGGTGTACCGGCACCCGACGTTCTTTCCAATGCCCGACGAAGTCAAGCACATCTGATCGATGAGCGCCGGCCGGATCCTGCTCGACTACCTGCTGCGGCTGGCCGACAGCGACTTGGTCCTGGCGCAGCGTCTGGGCGAATGGGTCGGCCACGGGCCGGTGCTCGAGGAAGACATCGCGACGACCAACGTCGGTCTCGACCTCCTCGGCCAGGCGCGCCTGTGGTACGCCTACGCCGGCGAGGTCGAAGGCCGGATCACCGGCGCCGGGCGAACCGAGGATCAGTTCGCCTTCCTGCGCGATGCCGGTGAATTCCGCAACCTGCAGCTGGTCGAGCAGCCAAACGGCAGCTACGCCGATACGATCGCTCGGCAATTCTACTTCGACGCCGCGCACGAACTGCTGCTGCGCGCCCTCGCAGCCTCCGCCGACGCGCACATTGCCGACATCGCCGCCAAGGCGCTGAAGGAAGTGCGCTACCACGCCGAGCGCAGCGCCGACTGGGTGATCCGCCTCGGCGACGGCACCGAGGTGAGCCACGGCAGGATGCAGGCGGCGATCGACGATCTGTGGATGTACACCGGCGAAATGTTCGACGCTGATGCGACCGAGATCGAGCTCTTCGAGGCTGGCGTTGCCTGCGACGTCCGCGCGCTGGACGCGCCCTGGCGGGAGCGTATCGCCGCGGTGTTCGCCAAAGGCACGCTGCGCATGCCGAAACAGACGTGGATGCAGGGCGCCGGCGGACGCGGCGGCCGGCAGGGCGTGCACACCGAGCACCTGGGCCCGATGCTCGCGCAGATGCAATCGCTGCAGCGCGCGTACCCGGGAGCGCAGTGGTAAGCGCGGAGCACGCGGTCGCGGGCGGCCGGCCGACGATCGACGCGCTCTGGGCCGTGCTCGGCACGATTCCCGATCCCGAGATTCCGGTGATTTCGGTGGTCGAGCTCGGCATCGTTCGCGACCTCGCGTGGCGCGGCCGGGATCTGGTCGTGACGCTCACCCCGACCTATTCGGGCTGTCCGGCGACCGCGGTCATCGTCGCGGACGTCGCAAGGGCGCTGCACGATGCCGGCATCCCCGATGTCCGGATCGAAACGCGGCTCGCACCCGCCTGGACCACCGACTGGATGACGCCGGCGGCCAGGAAGCGGCTGGCCGAATACGGCATCGCGCCGCCAGGCGGCCGTGCCGTGCAGTCGATCGATGTCGCAGGCCTGCGCGGCCGCAAGCCGCCAGCGGTGCCGTGTCCACGCTGCGGCTCGACGCGTACGCGCGAGCTGTCCCGCTTCGGCTCGACGCCGTGCAAGGCCCAGCACCGCTGCGACGATTGCCTGGAACCGTTCGACTACTTCAAGCCGCATTGACGCGGCTCCCGACACGACAACCGCGAGCCGGGTCCGATTGAGCAAATTCCATCCGTTGACGGTCGCCTCGGCCGCTCGAGAGACCCGCGACGCGATCGCGCTGACCTTCGACGTGCCGCCTGCGCTGCGCGAGGCGTTCCGCTTCGAGCCGGGGCAGCACCTGACGCTGCGCACGACCATCGGCACCGACGACGTGCGCCGCTCGTATTCGATCTGCTCGGCGGTGCAGGACGGTACGCTGCGCGTGGCCGTGAAAAAATCGCCGGGCGGCGTGTTCTCGACCTGGGCCAACGACCAGGTCAAGGCGGGACAGACGATCGACGTCATGCCGCCGATGGGGCATTTCAACGTCGCGCTGGCGGCCGGCAATCGCAAGCACTACCTGGGCTTCGCCGCCGGCAGCGGGATCACGCCGCTGCTGTCGATCATCAAGACCACGCTGTTGACCGAGCCGGCGAGCCGTTTTACGCTGTTCTACGGCAATCGCTCGTCGAGCGCGGTGATGTTCCGCGAGGAGTTCGCCGACCTGAAGGATCGTTTTCTCGCCCGGTTCAGCCTCATCTACGTCATGAGCCGCGAGCCGCAGGACATCGACATCCTGAACGGGCGGATCGACCGTGCCAAAGCCGACGCCCTGATCGAGCACTGGGTCGACCTGGCCGGCATCGACACCGCATTCGTCTGCGGGCCCGACGGCATGATGCAGGCGGTCGCCGAGTCGCTGCTGGCCCACGGCATGCCGAGGTCGCGCATCAAGATCGAGCTTTTCGCCGCCAGCATACCCAAGCACGAACGCAAGCCGCAGACGGCGCCGGATCCCGGACATGCCGAATGCCAGGTGACGGTCATCATCGACGGATCGGCGCGGCAATATTCGCTGGAGAAGACCAAGGAGAACATCCTCGACGCCGCGCTGCAGCGCGGCATCGAGCTGCCGTACTCGTGCAAGGGCGGCGTCTGCTCGACCTGTCGCGCGAAGCTGATCGAAGGCGAGGTCGACATGGACGTCAATTTCGCGCTCGAGGACTACGAGGTGGCGCGCGGCTTCATCCTGTGCTGTCAGAGCTACCCGGTCACCGACAAGGTGGTCGTCGACTTCGACCAGGGCGCCTAGCCGGCGCCGCGCCCGCGGGTCGCCGCCACGTTCGATTCTCATAAACTGCTAAGCTTTCCGATTACCAACCAGGACCCATTTCCGTGGCTCATCCGTTATTCGAGCGCCATCGGGCGCTCCTCGACCGGTCCCTGCAGGCGATCGCCGAACGCGGCTCCTGGTCGC
>JBOIGD010000140.1:0-6990 GCA_050742615.1 Casimicrobiaceae bacterium
GAACGAATCCCGGCGCGCCGCCCTTGTACGAGCAGCTCGGCTGGCCGTCCCCGTCGACGGTCGCCAGGAAGAACATGTCGGCCGCCTCGATGAACGTGCGGTCCGAATCCCCGAGGCGATCGGTGAGCAGGTGCTGTTCGATGCGGTCCGCCAGACGACGTGTATCGAAGCGGTCCTGCAGATGCCGGCTTGCCTCGTGATAGAACTCGCTCATGGCCGCCGACCCATGCCCTACGCCTTCGGCGCGGGATGAATGTTGTCGACCCAGTGCACCTGCTCGGGATTGGGCTCGACCGACGGGATGTCGAGATTGACGACCACCGGCTCCTGGCCGCTGCGCACCAGCACGCAGGACAGCGGCGTCTCGTCGCTGGCGTTGATCTCCTGGTGCGGAACGAACGGGGGCACGTAGATGAAGTCGCCCGGCCCGGCCTCGGCCGTGAACTCGAGCCGGTCGCCCCATTTCATGCGGGCCTTGCCGCTCACCACGTAGATGACGCTTTCGACCGCGCCATGATGATGGGCGCCGGTCTTCGCCTTCGGGTGGATGACGACGGTGCCAGCCCAGAGCTTTTCGGCGCCCGCCCGGGCCGCCGTGATCGCCGCGGCGCGATTCATGCCGGGCGTCTGCGGCGTATTCACGTCGAGCTCGTCGCCGTGCACGACGCGAACGCCGTGCAGCCGCCACTTCGATTCGCCCTGTGCGCCCATGCCGACCTCCGTCACTGCCTGCCAACGGCCATTATGGTCGGGAGCGGGCGCAATGAAAAGCGGGTGCCGCCGGATGATCACCGCCGACGTCTGCCGCTTGCTACAATCCGACTCCCGAACCCAGGAGACCGACGATGGCGCTATCGATGTACCAGGCAAGCGTGCCCGTGTTCATCCGGATGCTGACCAGTCTCAAGGCAGTCCTGCAAAAGGCGTCCGCGCACGCGCAGGCCCGCAAGATCGACGAAGCCGTGCTGGTCAACGGCCGGCTGTATCCGGACATGCTCCCTCTGGCGCGGCAGGTGCAGATCGCGAGCGACTTCGCGCGCGGCACCGCGGCCAGGCTTGCCGGCGCCGAGCCTCCGCCCTTCGAAGACAACGAAAAGACCTTCGCCGAGCTCACCGCGCGCATCGACCGCACGGTCGAATTCCTGCGCGCGAAAAAGGCGACCGAAATCGATGGTTCCGAAGGGCGCGAGGTCGTGCGTCCGGTCCGTGGCGAACCGCACAAGTTCAGCGGCCAGAACTACCTGCTGCAATACGCGATGCCGAATTTTTTCTTCCACGTGACGACCGCGTACGCGATCCTGCGGCACAACGGAGTCGAGCTCGGCAAGGGCGATTTTATCGGCGCGCTGGACTAGACGTGAGGCGGCGCGTCCGCTAGGAACCCGGCCAGCGGTAATCCTTCAGCTGCTGGCGCAGGGTAAGCTTCGAGAGCTTGCCGGTGGCCGTGTGCGGCAGGCTGTCGACGAAAATCACGTCGTCCGGCAGCCACCATTTCGCGACTCTCCCCCGGAGGAAGTCGAGCATCTGGTCGCGGCTCACGTCGTGGCTCTGCTTGCGCACGATCACCAGCAGCGGCCGCTCGGCCCATTTCGGGTGCGGAACGCCGATCACGGCCGCTTCGGCCACGGCGGGATGCGCGATGGCGAAATTCTCGATGTCGATCGAGCTGATCCACTCGCCGCCTGACTTGATGACGTCTTTCGAGCGATCAGTGATCTGGACGAAGCCGTCGGCGTCCAACATCGCCACGTCGCCGGTCGGAAACCAGCCGTCGCGCAGCACGTCGCCGCCGTCGCCCTTGAAGTAGCCGGCCGCGACCCAGGGTCCGCGCACCATCAGGTCGCCGAATGCCACGCCGTCGCGCGGCAGCTCGCGGCCCTCGCCGTCGACGATCTTCAAATCGACGCCGAAGCCCGGCCGTCCCTGCTTGGTGCGAAGCTTCCGCAACTGGTCCGCCGGCATTGACAGATGCTTGGCCTTCGGCTGATTGGCAGTCGAGAACGGGCTCGTTTCGGTCATGCCCCAGGCGTGGATCACCTCGATGCCCAGCGCGGCGAACTGGTCGATCATCGCCGGCGGGCAGGCCGACCCGCCGATGACGACCCGCTTCAGCGTGGTGAGCTTCGCGTCCTGCGCTTCCAGGAACTGCAGCAGGCCGAGCCACACGGTCGGCACGCCGCTGGTGAACGTGACCCGCTCCTGCTCGAACAGCCGGTACAGGCTCGCACCGTCGAGCTGCGCGCCCGGCAGCACGAGTTTGGCGCCGACCATGCAGGCGGCGTACGGCAGCCCCCACGAGAAGACATGGAACATCGGCGTGACCGGCAGCATCACGTCGCGTGAGGACAGTGCCAGTCCGTCGGGCAGGCAGATGCCCAGCGTGTGCAGCAGCGTCGAGCGATGGGCGAACAGGACGCCCTTCGGATTGCCGGTGGTCCCCGACGTGTAGCAGAGCGAGGCTGCGGTGTTCTCGTCGAACTGCGGCCACTCGCAGTCGTCGCCTTGCTCGCCGACCAGCTCGTCGTAGCAAAGCAGCGGCAAGCTCGCTTCGGGCATCCGGCCGCGATCGCATAATGCGACCCACGCCCGGACGCCGGGGCAGCGCGGCGCGATTTTTTCGACCAGGGCGCCGAAAGCGAGGTCGAAAAACACGATCTCGTCCCCGGCATGGTTGACGATGTACTCGACCTGTTCCGGGAACAGCCGAGGATTGACCGTGTTGATCACCGCGCCCATGCCCGACACGGCGAAATACAGCTCGAAATGACGATGCGTATTCCACGCCAGCGTGCCGACCCGCGCAGAAGGTCGAATCCCCAGGGCCGTCAGCGCGTTGGCGAGCTGCCGCGCGCAACGGTGCGCATCGCGGTAGGTGTAGCGATGCGTCTGGTCGGCCGCGGGACGCGAGACGATCTCGATGTCCCCATGGTAGCGGTCGGCGTGGCGGATCAGCGCCGAAATCAGCAGCGGCACCTGCATCATGTTGCCGTTCATCGGTACCCCTCGTGGCGGCGGCGCGCGGATCCGCGGTCCGGCGGGTATCGCATTCGCCCCGGCCTACTTTACCAAAAGGAGGGTCCGCCGGGCGGCACGGCGGACCGCGGGCTTCGGACTGCGATGCGATAATGCCGGCCAAAGGACCGCGAGGCGTCGCATGCTGCTCGGTGCTCTGGTCACCGCCTGCGTACTGGCGGGATTCCTGTTCCTACTGCTCGCGCTGCGGCGCCTGCGGCGGCGGCGCTTCGGCGCCTGCGCGCTGCATGGCGTCTCGTCGCTGGTGCTCTTCCTCGTCGCGGTCGCCGGCGGCCTCGTCGGCGTCAACCTGCTCACTTATCAGCGGCTGACGCGCGAGCAGCCCGCGGTCGAGGCCCGGTTCACGCGGACCGGCGACCAGCGCTTCGATGCGCTGCTGGTCTACCCGTCCGGCGCGACGCAGCGGGTCGACCTGCGCGGCGACGAATGGCAGATCGACGCGCGCGTGCTCAAGTGGCGGCCGTTCGCCAACATTCTCGGCTTCGACGCCGCGTACCGCCTCGAGCGCATCGGCGGGCGCTATGCCGACATCGAGCGCGAACGCAGCGCGGAGCGCACCGTCTACGCGTTGAATCCCAGCGATCGCATCGACGTGTGGACGTTGCTGCGCACCTGGCACCGCTATCTGCCCTGGGTCGACGCGCTGTACGGCAGCGCGGTCTACGTGCCGATGAGCGACGGCGCGCGCTACGAGGTCGTCGTGTCGCAAAGCGGGCTGGTCGCGCGGCCGCTGAACGAGGTCGCGCGGCAGGCCGTCGGCGCCTGGAAATAGCCGGCGCCGGCGGCGCTTTCAGCCTTGCCGCCGCAGGCGCTGCGGCAGCCGCAGCACGGCTTCGGGCCCGCTTGCGGCGGCTGGCGCGCCCGAAGCCACCGCGTCGACCAGCCGCGCGACCGTGCCTTCCTGCGGCAGCGACACGCCGAAGTGCAGGAGCGTCTGGCCGCGGTAGATCGCGAGCGTCGGGAAGTTCTCGACGTCGATGTCGCCGCAGATTTCGCTGTCGTCCTCGATGTCGAGCCAGACGAATCGCATGTCGGGACGCGCCGCCGCGATGCGGTCGAACGCGACGCGGAATTCGGTACAGGTATCGCACCAGGCGGCGCAGAGACAGATGACGATCATGGCAGTCGCGGATGGCGGCCGTCGAGGCCGCGCATTCGCGCAGCATACTACGCGTCGCCTGCGGAGCCGGCCAGGTGGACCGGCGCGGGAGAGTGCCTCCAGTCGGACGGTTTTGGCCGGAGCCGATTAGGACACGACCGGCCACCGGCGGCGATTTGCCGCGCCCGGCGCGACGTGCTGCAATCGACGTCGCGCGAAGCCCCGCAGGATCGACCCGATGCGCCTCTTGTTCACGACTCCGTTCGCCGATCTCTACGCCGGATTGCGGGTCGCCACCGACAGTCTGGGCGCCTGGGCGCTGGCGCTGCTGCTCGCCGCTTCCGTCGCCGGGTGGTGGCTCTACGTGCCGGTGCACGAGCTGATGCACGCCTGGGGAGCGCAGCTCGCCGGCGCGACGGTGACTCGGCTCGACATCGACCCGCTGTACGGCGCGCGGCTGCTGCAGCGGCTGTTTCCGTACGTGCAGGCCGGCTCGGCCTATGCCGGGCGGCTCTCCGGCTTCGACACGCACGGCAGCGACTTCGCGTATGCGCTGGCGGTTTTTTTTCCGTTCGTGCTCAGCGTCGCGATCGGCATTCCGGTGCTGGTGCGAGCCGCGCGTACCACGCGGCCCGGCGTAGCGTCGACCTTGCTGACCGGCCTGGTCCTGCCGCTGGCATGGGCGCCGATCCTCTCGATCGGCGGCGATTTCTATGAACTGGGTGCGATCGCGGTCTCGCGCGCCGCGCCGGCGTTCGGCGTCGACGGCCGGGGTTGGCGCGGCGACGACGTCGTCGCGGTAATCGGCCGCACGTTCGGCGGCGCGTTCAGCGGCAGCGACGTGGCCGGCGTGGCGGCATCGCTGGTGCTGGGCACCGTGCTCGCGTTCGCGACCTATAGGGCGGGCCGCATGCTGGCCTCCCTCGGGCCGCGACGGCGGCATCCGGCAGCGGATTGAATGGCTACAGGCGCTGCGGCGCCACCGACCCGCCGCGCCGCGCGAGGTCCGCCAACTGATCGTCGCCCACTTTGCCGACGGCAAAATAGGTGGCTGCGGGATGGGCGAAATAAAAACCCGACACCGAGGCGGCCGGCAGCATCGCGTAGTTCTCGGTCACCGACATGCCGAGCTCCGCGGCCCGCAGCAGCTCGAACAGTGGCGCCTTGACCGCGTGATCCGGGCAGGCAGGATAACCGGGCGCCGGGCGGATGCCCCGATATTGCTCCCGGATCAGCGCGCCGCGGTCCAGGCGCTCGTCGCTCGCATAGCCCCAGTATTCGCGCCGCACCATCATGTGCAACCACTCGGCGAAGGCTTCCGCCAGGCGATCGGCGAGCGACTTCAGCATGATGGCGTTGTAGTCGTCCTTGGCCGCCTCGAACTCGTCCAGCTTCTTCTCGATGCCCAGGCCCGCGGTGACGGCGAACGCGCCCAGGTAGTCGGCGACGCCCGAATCCTTCGGCGCCACGAAATCGGCGAGACAGTAGTTGGGCTTTCCCGCCGGCCGCTCGTTCTGCTGCCGCAGGTTGCGCCAGGCGAGCGCGACTTCCGCGCGCGAGTCGTCGGTGTAGAGCTCGATGTCGTCGCCGATCGAATGAGCCGGCAGAAGCGCGATCGCCCCGTTGGCGGTCAGCCACCGGCCTTCGACGACGCGCTTCAGCATCGCCTGTCCATCGGCATGGACATTGCGCGCGGCCTCGCCGACGACCGGATCGTCGAGGATCGCCGGGTACGGCCCCGACAATTCCCAAGTCTGGAAGAACGGGCCCCAGTCGATGAATTTCGCGAGCTCCGCCAGGTCGGCATTCCGGATCGCCCGCCTGCCGATCAGCGCCGGCCTTGGCGGCGTGTAGCGTTGCCAGTCGGCGCGGAATGCATTGGCGCGCGCGGCCCCCAGCGGAATCAGCGGCGGCCCTTTCTTGGCGGCATGCTGCGTGCGGAGCCTGTCGTAGTCGGCCGCGACTTCGGCGACGTAGGCGTCCTTGAGCCCGTCCGACAGCAGATGGCTGGCGACGCCCACGGCGCGCGACGCGTCGGGCACGTAAACGGTGACACCGCCGTAGTTCGGCGCGATCTTGACCGCCGTGTGCACGCGCGAGGTCGTCGCGCCGCCGATCAGCAGCGGCTGCTGCATGCCGAGCCGCTGCATCTCGTGCGCGACGTGCGCCATTTCCTCGAGCGACGGCGTGATCAACCCCGACAGACCGACGAGATCCACCTTGCGCTCGCGCGCGACGTCGAGGATCTTCTGCGCGGGCACCATGACGCCCAGGTCGATGACGTCGAAATTGTTGCACTGGAGCACGACGCCGACGATGTTCTTGCCGATGTCGTGCACGTCGCCCTTGACGGTCGCCATCACGATCGTTCCCTTCGGCTTGCCGGCGTCGCCCGACTTGGCCTTCTCCGCCTCGATGAACGGGATCAGGTGGCCGACCGCCTGCTTCATTACCCGCGCGCTTTTCACCACCTGCGGCAGGAACATCTTGCCGGCGCCAAACAGGTCGCCGACGACGTTCATGCCGGCCATCAGCGGCCCCTCGATCACCTGGATCGGCTTGCCGCCCTGCGCTTCGATCTTTAGGCGTGCTTCCTCGGTGTCGGCGATGATGAACGTGGTGATGCCCTTGACTAGCGCATGCGACAACCGCGCCTCGACCGGCGCGTTGCGCCACGCCAGGTCCTCGACCGCGTGCCTGCCGGCTGTCTTGTAGGTCTCGGCAAATGCGACCAGACGCTCGGTGGGGCTCTCGCCGTCGTCGCGCCGGCGATTCAGCACGACATCCTCGACGCGCTCGCGCAGCTCGGGGTCGATGTCGTCGTAGACGCCGAGCTGCCCGGCGTTGACGATGCCCAT
>JBOIGD010000141.1:0-3505 GCA_050742615.1 Casimicrobiaceae bacterium
CCTCGGTGACGATCTGCACGGCCTCGCGCTCGTGCGGACGGTCGCCGCGCCGAAGGTGACGCACCTCAAGCTCGCCCGGCGCTGAGCCGGGCGGCTGTCCCGCGAGCGCGGGCCGTGGTCGCGCGGCGGAATACGCCGGGGATTGCCTGAGCGCCTCCGCTATCGAATCACCGCGCCTTGCGCGAGCGCTTCGCTACGACGGGTGTCGCGGGCCCGGGCTCCCGCGCCGCCAGGAGTTTCCGGCAGCGCTCGAGCAAACGCGGCGCCTCGATCCGCTGGGCCCATGCGGCGAAGTCGCCGCCCGGCCCGCGCCAGCGCAGCTCGTCCACGTCGCCGAACAGCGCGGCGTCGGTTCGCAGCGTGGCGAGATTCTTGAACAAGAGCGCCTGCTCACGGCGCTCGCGCAACACTTCCGCCGGAAATTTTTCGATCGCGCCGTAGCGGTTCAGGAGCCGCGCCGCACCGACCGCGCCGATGCCCGAAATTCCGGGGTAGCCGTCGGCCGCGTCGCCAACCAGCGCCAGAAAATCGGGGATCAGCGCGGGCCCGACGCCGAACTTCGCTCGCACGCCCTCCTCGTTGAAGATTTTGTTGGCCCGGCGGTCCATCTGCACGACCCGGTCGCCGCGCACGCACTGCGCCAGGTCCTTGTCGACCGTCCAGATGCAGACCTTCTGCACGCGCCGGCTCCTGGCCGCGAGCCGCGCGGCGGAGGCCAGCGCATCGTCGGCTTCGAGCTCGACCATCGGCCACACGGCCACGCCCATCGCGGCGAGCGCCTTTTCCAGCGGATGAAATTGCGCGAAAAGCACCGGCTCGATGCCCTCGCCGGTCTTGTAGCCGTCCCACAGGTTATTGCGAAACGATTCGATGACGTGATCGGTGGCCACGCCGATGTGGGTCGCGCCCTTCTCGAGCATCTGCAGCACGGTCTGCAGCACGCCGACGACTCCGCCGAACGGACGGTCCTTGCCCTTGGTGAAGCGGCGCAATCCGTAGAAGTGCCGGAACAGTTCGTAGGTGCCGTCGACGACGTGGACGATCATGCGGCATTATGAGCGCAGACTCGACAAAAACAGGATGGAGAGCCGCACATCCTTGCGACGGGTGAATCGATCTACGTTCCGAGTAACGCGCGAAGGCGCTGGAAGCCGGCACGCTGATCGACGTGTTCACGCCGGTGCGTGAGGATCTGCTGCGTCGTACGTAGTGAGGAGCCCTGCGCAAGCATGAATCAGGTGCCAACGGCTATAGCAGGAGCGCCTCGGCCAGCGATCGTGGCGAGTGAATGCTTACGCCATGAATCGTGCGGCCGTAGAGCGCGCCGAAGTGCGTTCGATCTCCGGTAATCAGCGCCGCACAGCCGTGACGTATGGCGGCCGCCAGTACCGGCCGATCCTTCGCTGGCAGGGGGAGCGATGCTTCCAGCGCTGGGTCGCCTGGTTGCGCGTTCGCGATCGTCATGTGCGACAGCAGCGTATCGAGGACAGCGCTGCCCTCGGGTGCCTTGGCAACAAGGTTGCGGCGCGCCTCCTCGACTACGTAACCATCCGCCCAACAGTCATGCCCGCCCTTGCGAAGCAAGACGAGCATTTGCCTCACCGCGCCATCAGACTTCGCCGCAGAAAAAAGCACATTCGCGTCCAGGAAGATGCGCACTCGCGGATCGTCAACTAGCGGATTTGCTAGAACGATGGCGACGCTTCAAGACCTTGGCCAGCTGGGCCTCGGCCTCGTCGAATTCGCGGATGCGCTTCGCGCTATAGAGTTCGACGGGCAACGTGACGGCCGGACGCAGCAGCAGTCCTTCGGCCGTCGTCTCGGCGATCAGCTGGTCGTCAGCCTTGAGCCCAAGCGCGCGCCGAAGCTTTGCGGGCAGCGTAACGACGCCGCGGTTCGACAGCGTAAGAGTAGTTTTCATAGCCGCAGTTTAGCAGAATTACAGAAACTCTGCAATACAGCGCAGAGCGCCACTGCTGATTCTCCAAGGCGAGCTAGAATGCGAGAAGGGGCCTCGTTCGCTGTCTAGCCAATTGGCATGAGCGTCTTATGAGAATCGCTTCACCAAAGGCCAAAGCATGTCCATCCAGTATCTGAAACGAGCCGCGAAGTCGCCGGAAACCGAGACCGCGACGGCGCGCGCGGTGGTCGAGCAGATGCTCGCCGAAATCGCCAGGGACGGCGAAGACGCCGTGCGCCGTTACGCGGCCAAGCTCGACCAGTGGACCGGCCCGATCGTGATGACGCCGGAAGCGATCGAGCAGCGGATCCGCGATATCCCGCCGGCGGTGAAGCGCGACATCGACTTCGCGACCGAGCGCGTGCGCCGGTTCGCGCAGGCGCAACGCGAGTCGAGTCGTGAATTCTCCGTCGAAATGCAGCCGGGGCTGACCGCCGGCCAGCGCCTGATCCCCGTCAACGTCGCCGGCTGTTACGTTCCCACCGGTCGCTATGCGCACATCGCGTCGGCCTACATGGCGATCGCCACCGCCAAGGCGGCGGGTGTTCCCTTCGTCGTCGCCTGCTCGACGCCCTACCGCGGCGAAGGGATCCATCCGGATGTCCTGTACGCGATGAAGGTCGCCGGCGCCGATGCGATTCTCACGCTCGGCGGCGTGCAGGCGATCGCCGCGATGGCCTATGGTCTCTTTACCGGCAAGCGCGCCGATATCATCGTCGGACCGGGCAACAAGTTCGTCGCCGAAGCCAAGCGCGCACTGTTCGGCCAGGTCGGCATCGACGTGTTCGCGGGTCCGTCGGAGATCGCGGTCATCGCCGACGACTCGGCCGACCCGGCTATCGTGGCGTCTGACCTGGTCGGCCAGGCCGAGCATGGCCACGAGTCGCCGGCGTGGCTGATGACGACGTCGCGTTCGCTCGCGGAAACGGTGATGCGGATGGTGCCGGAGTTGATCGCCAAGCTGCCGCCCACCCCGCGCGACGCCGCAGGCGCCGCGTGGCGCGACTACGGCGAAGTGGTGCTCGCCGAGTCGCGCGAGGAAATCGCGCAGGCCTCCGATGGCTATGCGCCCGAGCACCTGGAAGTGCATGCGGCCGATCTCGACTGGTGGCTTAAACGCCTGACCTGCTACGGCTCGCTCTTCCTGGGCGAGGAAACGACGGTGGCGTTCGGCGACAAGACCTCCGGCCCCAATCACATCCTGCCGACCAAGCGCGCAGCACGCTATTCGGGCGGCCTGTCGGTGCACAAGTTCCTGAAGACCGTCACCTGGCAGCGGATGACGCGGGAGGGCAATCGCGATATCGCGCAGGTCACGGCAAGGATCTCGCGGCTCGAGGGCATGGAGGCGCACGCGCGCACCGCAGACGATCGGCTGGCCAAATATTTTCCGGACGAGCGCTTCGAGCGCGGACCACAAGTCGACACTTAGTCGCGCATGCCTGCCAAGGACCTGTTAGATCTGGCGGATCGCGTCGCCGTGGTGACGGGCGCGAGCTCGGGCATCGGCCGCACGATCGCGTTGGCCTTCGCGCAAGCCGGCGC
>JBOIGD010000142.1:0-1644 GCA_050742615.1 Casimicrobiaceae bacterium
GGCGGCCTCAACGTCTACCCGAAGGAAATCGAGGAGGAGCTCGACGCCTTGCCGGGCGTGGCCGAATCGGCGGTGATCGGCGTCGCCGATGCCGATCTGGGGGAGGCCGTCACCGCCGTCGTCGTCGCCAAGACGGGGCACACGCTGCACGAGGAGGAATTGATCGCCGCCCTCAAGGCGGAGATCGCCGGCTTCAAGGTCCCCAAGCGCGTGCACTTCGTCGAGGAGCTGCCGCGCAATGCCATGGGCAAGGTCGAGAAGAGCGTCCTGCGCCAGAGCTACGCGGCGCGCTAAAGCTACGGGTGCGATGGCGCGGGCGCAACGGCTGCGCCGACGCCGGGATCGGGCGACGCGATCGAGCGCGCGTCGCCCGCGAGCGGCAGCGCAGGAAACCTGGCGGCTATCTTCACGCCCGACGTCCCGACCGCTTGCACGCCCAGCACGCCGTTGTGGCGATCGACAACTTCCTTGACGATCGCAAGCCCGAGGCCCGAACCGTCGCCCGGGGTTCCCTTGATCCGGTAAAAGCGCTCGAACACCTTGCCGCGCGCTTCCTCGGGAATGCCGGGGCCGCTGTCTTCCACGCTGAGGTAAGCAACGCCATCGTCCAGGCCGGAGCGGACGGTCACCGCGCCGCCGGACGGGGTGTAGCGCACGGCATTGTCGATCAGATTGTTGAGCAACTCGGCCATCAGCAGCCGATTGCCCGCCACCATCGCGTTTTCGAGGACGAAACCGATATCGATGTTGCGCGCGATCGCCCGCGGGACCCATTCCTGTACGGCCGCGTCGGCGACGTGACGCAGGTCGAAGCTTTGGGCGTCGCGGCCGTCGGCGCCGCTCGCCTCGGCCCGCGCCAGCACCAGCAACTGCGTCGCCAGATGACTGGCCCGCGCCGTGGCCACGTGCATGCCTTCGATTTCGGCCCTGACATCCGGAAGAAGCTCGCGCCGCAACAGAAGTTCCAGGTGCATTTGTAATCCGGCCAGCGGCGTGCGCAGCTGATGCGCGGCATTGGCGAGGAAACGCCGCTGGACGGCGCTCGCATCGCGCATGCGGCCCAGCAGCTTATTGAAGGCCTTGATTGCAGGCGCGAGCTCCAGTGGCGCGTTCGTCTCCGTGAGCGGTCGCAGGTCGTTCGGCCCGCGGCCGAGAAGTTCGCCCCGGATGCGCGCCAGCGGCGCGACGCCGTGCTTGATGCCCGTCCAGGCGAGCGCCACGGCGGCGAAGGCGATCAGCAGCGTCGGCACCAGCTCGGCGGCCAGGATTTCCCAGATCAGGCGTTGCCGCTTGGCGAGGGTCTCACCCACCTGGACGTAGAAGCCGGAATCGGAGCGCACCGCCGCGATGCGCACCGGTTCGTTGCGATAGACGCCATCGTAGAACCGGCGCTCGCCATCTCCCAGAACCGGCGCAGCCGCCAGGTCCGGGGTGCCGGCGATGACACGGCCGTCGGCCGCGCGAATCTGAAAGACCATCGTGTCGATGTGATCGTACATCAGCGCCTCTTGCGCCTGCATCAGCATGTCGAGATGCGGGCCGTCGGTGCCTGTTCGGACGTTCTCGGCCATGTCGAGCGCAGGATCGAGCAGCGAGCGGTCATAAGCGGAAGTCGCGACGCTCAGGGCCACACCGTAGGTCAGC
>JBOIGD010000143.1:0-2392 GCA_050742615.1 Casimicrobiaceae bacterium
GTGTTGAGCGCCTCGTGGAAGGCGCCCTCGTTGGCGGCGCCGTCGCCGAAGAAGACCATGCAGACGCGATGCTGCTTCTGCGCCCTGATGCTCATGCCGACGCCAACGGCGATCGGCAGGCCGCCGGCGACGATGCCGTTGGCGCCGAGGTTGCCGCCTTCGACGTCGGCGATGTGCATCGAGCCGCCGCGGCCGCGGCAATAGCCGTTTTCCTTGCCGAAGAACTCGGCTAACATCCGCGCCGGATCGGCACCCTTGGCGATGCAATGTCCGTGGCCGCGGTGCGTGGACAGGATGTAGTCGTCGCGCGCGAGCGGCAAGGTCGCGCCGACAGCGCTCGCTTCCTGCCCGATCGACAGGTGCATCGTGCCGTGGATCAGGCCGCGCATGTAGCTCGCTTCGGCCGCTTCCTCGAACTTGCGGATCAGGTGCATCCGCGACAGGGCGGTGCGCAGCGCGTCGTCTTCCAGCGCGGCGAGCTCGGCGCGCTGGGCCGCGCGGGCGGCTGGTTCGGCGGGGCTCTCGGATGCGAGCGCCATCGTGTCAGCTCCGGGAGCGATCCGCGATGGCGCGGGCGACCACAGGGCCGATCATTGGACGACGGCCTCGGCGCGCTCGCCGCTCGCGGCGCGGATGAATTCGTCCTGCGCGCGCCGCACCTGGACGATCCTCAGGCGCTCATCGGGCGTGCAGTTGGCGTAGGTCAGGTAGTCGCCGCGGGCGATCGGCCGGGTGACCGCGGCGCCCTGCGCGAGGCCCAGCGGCAGAGCCTTGTGGGACAGCGCGTCGGCGCGCGACAGCGCAAAACCCCGATAGCAGTATTCGCCGATCGCATCGAGCGTCTCGCCGACGCGGAGATCGCGCTTGGCGCGTGCGCCGACTTCGGCCGACGGGACCGGGAGCGGCCGCATGTGGCTTTGTCCGAACAGGACCGCGGCGGCGGCGGACAGCGGAACCTCCAGGCTCGTCAGGTGATACGGCCGGAAAAAGGTGTAATACGGCCCCTCGCCGAGCTGCAGATCGTTCATCCGCTCGCGCAGCCGCGGGTGGCGCATTTCGGCGACGACGAACACGCCGGGGGCGACACCCTTGGCGACGGTGAAGTCGACGACGCCCCTGCGCGTGAGCACGCCGCCGTCCTCGCGCGGACACAGGACCTTGTGCAGCGTCGCCAGCGGCGCATCGGGGCCGTGCATGCCGGGCACGTCGGGCACGAGGCCGGTGGCGTTCGCGATCGCCACCATCTCGACCATCGTCTTCGAGCCGTCGACGAACTCGACCAGCATCCGCGGATTCATGTTGCGGCGCTTGGCTTCGTCGACGTAGGCGTCGGGCGTCGCGTCGATGCGAAACGCGTTGTTCTTGCCCTTGCCCGCGGCGACGATCGGATAGCCAAGCCCGCGCACGAAATTGACCAGCTCCATCGTCGCGGTCGGCTCGTCGCCGGCGCCCAGCGTGTACACGACGCCGGCTTCGGCCGCCTTGGCGGCCAGGTAGGCACCTATCGTGACGTCGGCCTCGACGTTCATCATCACGATGTGCTTGCCGGCGGCGATCGTGGCGAGCGCGACCTCGGCGCCGACGTTCGGATTGCCGGTGGCATCGACGACCACATCGACGCCGTCTGCCGTGCAGACGTCGCGGTGCGAACGCGCGACCGCGAGCTGTCCGCCGGCGATCGCGCGTGACACCGCCTCGCTGCCCTCGGCCGGCACCGGCTCGCGCGCGCCGGCTCCGGCGATCGCGCGTGCCGCGAATACGTTATCGACGATCGCATCGGCGGCAGCGACGACGTCGATGCCGGCCATCAAGGCGGTTTGGACGATGATGTCGGTGCCCATCTGCCCGGCGCCGATCAGCCCGACGCGAACGGGCCGGCCTTCGGTCTGGCGTTGCCGCAGCGCTTCGGCGATCGAGTCGGCCGGATGGGGCTTGAACGGGCTAGGCATGGAACCTCCTCGCGACCGCGCCAAGTCCCGTCGGCGAGGGTAACATACGGACTTTTGTACTCATAATAGAACATATCTCCAATCCCATGGCGTCGTCAAGAGTGACTCGCGGGCGTCGGCAACGAGACGGGCGGCCCGCTTGCCAGTGCCGGTCAACGATGCCACGCTCCCGCCGCAGGTCAACCGGATGAAAGCGCCGATGCCAGCCAACGAGCGTGCTGCGAGCCGCGAGCCTGGGGCGCTGCCGGATTTGAGGGTCCGCGCCGCATGGCTTTACTACGTCGAGGGCCTGACCCAAGAACAAATCGCGCGATTCATGAACATCAGTCGCGCCAAGGTCATCCGCCTGCTGGCCGCGGCGCGGGACGGTGGCATTGTCCGCATCCGCATCGAAGGCCGGGCGAGCGACCAGATCGCGCTGGAGCGCAGGCTGGTGGCGGCGT
>JBOIGD010000144.1:0-14960 GCA_050742615.1 Casimicrobiaceae bacterium
GAGCCATCCGGCGTCGGCATCGTAGACCTGCGCGGTGGACAGCGACGACTCGAAGTCGACGATCGCCTCGCGCTGTTCATCGGTCAGCGGGCTCGCGCCCTGCGCATGCCCGAGCGTCGCGTTGTTCGCTTGGTCGCCGAGATTGAAATGAAGGGCCGCGAAGCAGTTGCTCGTGCCGATCACGCAATCCGGCGACGCCGGGTCCTTCAAAGTCTCGCGCCCGTCCCACATCACCGTGCTCAGGAGCTCGAGGTTGGTCGCCGGCAGCGGGCGGCGGAACAGCGACAGGTCCTGCGCGTTGGCGTGGCCGTAGGGATCGTCGGCCGCGACCAGCTCGAACTCCGCGCCGGCGGGAATGCCGATGCCGACGCGGATCAGCCCCTTGGAAAGCAGCATGCTGTAGGCGCTGCGCCGAGCCTCGACCGTCGAGACGTCGAGCTCGGGCGCGTTCGCCCCGTCGACCGGGCGGAATACCGGATCGGTACCGTCGGTCGCGTCGAAGCGCTGCTGGATGTGCTCCGGCGTCATCGTCCAGCCGTCGCTCGGCTGATGACAGGTGCTGCAGCTCCGGCCGTTGGTGCCGAGGTTTTGGAAGAACGGCCCGGTCAGGTCCACCGTCCCGGTCGGGCTGAAGGTTGCCGCGAAGCCGGTCGGGTTCGGAAACCGCGCCAGGCCGGGCAGCGTCGCATCGTCGGCCGCGCCGGGCGTGCTGACCAGCGCCAGCCCGGCGATGAGCAGCCAGGCCGGGCGAAGACGGAAGGGACAGTTGAGGCGATCCTTTCTCACGAGACGCTCCTTTCGGGGATCCTGTCTCTTAGATCGGAAAGCGGAGCGGAAAGGCGACAAAACACAACAAACGAAACAACTGAAACTGCCGCGAAAGCGTACCGACGGGGTCATGCCGATCGATGCGCCGAAGGGACAGCGGAAGACCGGCGGGCCCCCGCTGAGCGTTTGCCGGCGGCAGCCTGGGCCGCCAGCCGCTCGGCGAGCTTGGTCTGCGGGTGCTCAGCGCCGAGCGTGGGCCGGAGCTGCTCGGCCGCGGACGAAAGCGCCCGCGACGCCTCGGCGGGCTGGCCGGAAGCAAGCATCGCGCGTCCCTGAATGAGATACGCGACCCCGAGATAGCTCGAATGCGCATCGGTCCCGAGCGCGGACCGAGTCAGCGCGATCACTCTTTCGGCATCGTCCCGCGCGCGGTCGAGGCGATTGACTGAAAGCTCCACTTCGGCGCGGCGCAGCACGAAGTAGCGCAACGCGTCCGGCGTCGAGGTCTTCTGCTCGGCGAGCGCGACTGCCTTGTTCATCTCAGCGAGCGCCTGGTCGACGTCGCCGCGGGCGGCCGCGAGCCTGGCCTGCTCGTAGTCCAGCGACGCATAGCAGACGCATTCCGGCGGGCGCGTCTTGCGATAGCGCGCCTCGACGTCCTCGAGCAACTTCGCGGCCTGCGCAACTTCGCCGCGCCTGGATTGGATCCGCGCTTGAAGGAACGTCGAGTCACGGATCACGATCTCGTTGCCCTCCGCCAGTCCACGGGCGCGGGCCCGGTCGGCGTAGCGCTGCGCCTCATCGAGGCGGTCCAGCTCGATCAAGACCCGCGACAAATTCGTAAGCACCATCGGCGAGACGTTCTTGGCGGTGCCGTCGGCGCTTTCGATCCGCATCGACCGGCGATACAACTCCTCGGCTTGCAGCGTCTGGCCGGCGAAGTCCAGAGTAGTGGCCCAGTTGTTATAAACGATCGCGGCTTGCAGGGTGTTTTCGCGCCCAAGCTGCGCCATGCGCGCACTGACTTGCTTAAACGCGGCGATGGCGGCGGGGAAATCGCCGGTTGCCCGATACGAATCCGCAACCTCCATGAAGACCTGCAGCTCAAGGGTCGTCGATGGATAACGGAGCTGCGGCAGCAGCGCATGCGCTGCCTGGGCGCGAGCGAGCGCGTCGCCCGGTCGGGAGAATTCGTTGGCGACGATGCTGCCGGCCAGCAGACAGCCGATCTTGTCCTGCCGGTACTGCGGCTCGTCCTGGATCGCCGCCATGCCCTCCCGGAAAAGCGCTTCGGAGCGCTCGCCCTCGCCCGCGCGCATCGTCGCCAATGCCAGGCGGCACGCGGCGCGCGAGCGGATGATCCGGTCCGGGAGCGTTTTCGAAATTTCGTAGGAACGCGTCAGAAGGCGAAGCGCGTCGCTGGTTCGATCGAGCGAACGGTATTGTTCACCGATGGCGATCATCATGTCCGCGCGATCGGCGTCATCCTGTTGACGCTCGACGATATTTTCCGCGCGCGCGAGGAGCTCACCGGTGGTGAAGGGTTTTCCCGACGGGGCCGCGTCGGCCAGCAGGAAAGCGTTGAAGTCGTTCATCGACGCGGCGCGGGACAATTCGCGCAGCGCGAAATCGCGCTGCTCGGTCGCGACGCGTGCCTGGCTGTCGGCGCGGCCGCGCTCCGCTTCGGCGACATGCGCCTGGCGGGTGGCGCGCTCCGCCTGGGTGATCGTGCCCACCAGGCCTGCCAGCAGCGCCAGCACCGCAGCCGAGGCGAGCGCGACCGGGATCCGGTTCCTGCGCACGAATTTCGTCGCGCGGTAGGCAAACGAATCGGCGCGCGCGCTGATTGGCTGGTGATCGAGGTAGCGGCGGATGTCGTCGGCAAATGCAGTGACCGATACGTAGCGCTCCCCCGGCTCCTTCTTCAATGCCTTGGCGACGATGTTGTCGAGGTCGCCGCGCAGGACGTGGGCTAGGCGCTCCGGCGTGGCCGCGCGCTTTGCCGCGTTGTCGCCCAGCGCCTGCGCGTCGAGCGTCTTCTCCGAGATGACCGCTTCCGACAGCAGGTTCGGCGAAGTCTCGACAATCGACTTGACCAGCTCCGCGGACGAGCGCGTGCTCCCGCCGGCGGGGTGCTGACCGCCGAGCAGCAAATAGAGCAGCACGCCGAGCGCGTAGACGTCGGTCCCGGTCGTGACTGGCAGGCCCAGCAGTTGCTCGGGCGCGGCGTATTCGGGCGTCAGCGCGCGGCCCGCCTCGCGCGTGAGCTCGGTGGCCTCGCCGGGGTGCAGCTCGTCCTCGAGCAGCTTGGCGATGCCGAAGTCGAGGAGCTTGACCGCGCCTTCGCTCGTCACCAGCACGTTCGAGGGCTTGAGATCCCGGTGAACGATCAGGTTGGCGTGCGCGTGCGCGACCGCGCCCAGCACATCCAGGAAGAGCGCGAGGCGGGCCGCGACGTCGCAGCGCTGGTCGTCGCAATGCCGGTCGATGTGCTTGCCCCGGACCAGCTCGAGCACCAGGTACGGCTGGCCGGTGGCGGAGACGCCGGCGTCGATCAGCCGCGCGATGTCGGGGTGCGCGAGGCGCGCGAGGATGCTGCCCTCGCGCCGGAAACGCTCCTCGCCGGTGCGGCCGACCAGCGCCGCGTTCAGGAACTTGATCGCGACCTTGCCCTCGTAGCGGCCGTCGCTGCGTCGCGCCAGCCATACGCTGCCCATCCCGCCCTGGCCGAGCGGCGCTTCGAGCGTGTAGGCGCCGAGCGTCTGGCCGGCCAGCGTCGCGCGCTGCAGGTCTTCCGGCGCCCGCTCGAGGAAGCGCTCCTCGCCGGCCGCGCGCGCCTCGTCGAGCAGCGCCTCGATCTCAGCCGTAGTCTCCGGATCGTCGCCGCGCAGCCGTTCGAGCCACGGCCCGCGCTCCTCCGGCGCGAGGTCGAGCGCCTGGTCGAGCAGCGGGCTTAGGCGCTGCCAGCGCGCGTGGTCGATGGCCACCCGGGCATCCTCGAGTTCCAATACCTGCATATCGGCATGCGGCGGCGAAACCCGACATGCCTTTCATTCCACTTCATCGCAAGTCCTCGCGCAGGCTCCGGCGCAGGTAGATGCGCGCCTTCTCCCAGTCGCGCTGCACTGTGCGCTCCGAGACGCCGCGCATCGCCGCGATCTCCACGAACGAGAAGCCGCAAAAGAACTTGAGGTCCACGACCTGCGCCAGGTCGGGCTCGAGCTTGGCGAGCTCGTCGAGCGCATCGCCGACCTTCGGAAGGTCGATCCCGTCGGCCACTTCGTTGGTGACGTTGGTGTCGAGCGACGTGATATCGAACTCACCGCCGCGTTTCTTGGCGTGGCGGCTCCGCGCATGGTCGATGATCAGCCCGCGCATCGCTCGCGAGGCGTAGGCCATGAAGCGGGCACGGTCGGGAAACGCGACCGCGCCGCGCTCCGACATGTTGATGAACGCCTCGTGCAGCAGCGTCGTCGCCCCCATCGAAACCCCGGCGCCGCTCTTCCAAAGCTCGCGCCTGGCGAGGCGATGGAGCTCGGCGTAGAGCCGCTGGAAGAGCTGCTCGCGCGCGGCCGCGTCGCCTTGGTCCGCGGCGGCAAAGAGCGCGGTGAAGTCGGGTTCCACGTGAGGCGCTCCCGGGTGGGGGACGCCCCCGGAACGGAAATCAGTATATGCCGCGGCGGCACGAATCAGGAGTCGGGCGCTTCGTGCGCGGCAGACCTTTCGTCGGTCCGTCAGCCGCCCATAGCCGACGACATTGACATCCGGCCGGCGCGAATCTTCCAGTCGAGGGGATTGAGGCCGACCGCGTGCACGCGCACCTTGACCTGGCCAGCGTCGGGCGAAGGCTCGGGGAGCTCGTCGATGCGCAGGACGTCCGGCGGACCGTAGCTGTGGAATCGAAGCGCGCGCATGACGCGATGGTAATCCCGCGCTGGTCAGGCCGCCATGCGCTCCTTCGACAACGGCTTGACTCGAGCCAGCCGCGACGGATCCTGGGCGAGCCGCCAAAGATCGACCGCCTCCTGCATCCGCAGCCAGCTCTCCGGCGAGTGCCCGAGCAGCTTGGCGATGCGGGCGGCCAGCTCGACCGAGAGATCGCGCCTTTCCTGCAGCAGCGTGTTCACCGTCACCCGCGACACGCCCAGGCGCTCGGCGAGCTCGATCTGCGACATGCGCAGCGCGGGCAGGACGTCTTCCCGCAGGATGGCGCCAGGATGCGTAGGCTGACGGCGAGGGTCGCGTAGCGTTTTCATCAGTGGTAGTCCTCCAGATCGATATCGATGGCGTCCTCGCCGTCGAAGGCGAATGTGAGCCGCAGGCTTCCGGACACCGAGATCGCCCAACGTCCTTTCCGTTGGCCGCGCAGTGGATGGAACCGCCAGCCTGGGACATCCAGGTCTCCAGGACCGCTTGCCGCATCGAGCCGATCCAACATGCGTTCGAGACGAGCGCGGTGCTCGGTGGGAACGCCCCGCGCCGTGCTGGCCATGAACAGCCGCGCGAGACCTTTGTGCCGAAAGCTGCGGATCACCTTGTGGCCACGAGCGCGATAGTAATGTATTGCTTTACAGCATGTCAAGCGATACTTTACAGGCCAATACGCTGTAACGGGGCCGGATACCACTACGTTCGCGCGCTTTGCACGATTATCGGATGCAGCTTCAGGAAGGGGCTCGGCCTTTCGGGCTACGCGGGCCAGCTCGATAGAGCCAGCAGTTACCATTGCGCCAAAAAACCCGCGACGCTCTCCCAGAATGCCGCGTTGTTGCCGAGATCGTTGTGGCCGGCGCGCGGCACGAGCTGCCAGGTCTTCGGCCCGGCCCAGGCGTCGAAAAGCGCGCGCGAACGCTCGGCTGGAATAATCGAATCGGAGCCGCCGACGGTCGCGAGCATCGGCATCGTGCTGCGCTTCGCGTCGGGAACCGCGTCGAAGCGGTGGCGCAGCAGAAGCGACACCGGCAGCCACGGATAGTGCAGCTTGCCGATCGCCGTCATGCTGTCGTAGGGCGAGACGAGGATCGCGCCGGCGACGGGACGCTCCGCGGCAAGATGGGTCGCGATCGCGGTGCCGAGGCTGCGTCCGAACACGACGATGCGATGCGGATCGACGTCATGGCGCTTTGCCACCGCATCGTAGATCGCCAACGCGTCGGTGGTCAGCGCCGGCTCGCCCGGCTTGCCCTCGCTCGCGCCGTAGCCGCGATAGTTGAGGCCGACGATCGTCCACCCGCGCGGCCATCGTTCGTCGGACAGCGTCCACGAGACTTCCTCGGCATTGCCGCCGAAGTAAATCACCGTCGGCACCGGCGCGGCCGTGCCCTTGACGATCCAGCCACGAAGCCGCTTGCCGTCGGCAACAACGACCTCCAGCGGCGACGCACGCGCCGACAGATGCGCCGTGGAGGCGACGGGCTGCGGAAAGAAGAGCAGGCTCTCCTGCGTGAACCACGCCCAAGCGGGCACGCCGAGGGCGAGAGCAGCGATGACGAGAAGCCAGGTCAAGACTGGACGCCGCGATAGGGGGTCCCGGCGCCATGGGGAATTGTAGGGGGCGCAGGCACGAGGTCTCAGGCGCTTCGGAAGTTTATTTCGCGACTTGGTACCATTCGCACGAGATGGAAGCGTGTGCTCAGTGATACCGTGGACTGAAGGAGATCAGCAAGTGTTGCACAACCCTGGCGCATGGGACAGCGAGTGAGACGGCCGATTGAAGAGCAATGTCGCCTTGGCACGAAGCGAGGCTGATGAGTACCCCATGCTTCTCACGATTGGCGACTTCTGCGCAAATGCGGCTCCTGAGTCGCGATCGAGCACAGCACGATCGTCGGCACGGCGTGCATCAGCTCGATGTTGAGCTAGGCGAGCGCACTGCCGGCCTGACCGCGATCGCTCGGCCGCCGCGGGCAGGCGAATGCAAAATCCGGCCGCGCCCGTGTGAAGCTATAGAATGAGCGCCTGCTGAAAATCCAAATACCAACGAGAACCCGGGCTTGCTCATGCACGCCGTCGCACTTTTTCTCTTGACGCTCTTCGCCGCCCCTGCCTTCGCCTTCGACCTCGAGGGCCACCGCGGTACGCGGGGCTTGGCGCCCGAGAACACGCTCGCTGCGTTTCGTCGGGCGCTGGAGATCGGCGTGTCGACGATCGAGACCGACATGGACGCGACCAAGGACGATGTCGTCGTGATCTCGCACAATCCGTTCTTGAGTCCCGACCTGGTGCGCGATCCCGACGGGCACTGGCTCGCCGGTCCCGGACCGCAGATCCGCTCCCTGACCTTCGCCGAGCTTCGGCGCTACGACATTGGGCGCATCAATCCGATGAGCAAGTACGCGCGATCATTCCCGGAGCAGCAAGCGGCGGACGGCGAACGCTTTCCGAAGCTCTCGGAGCTCTTTGATCTGGCCAAGGCGAGCGGCAAACCGGTGCGCTTCAACATCGAAACCAAGATCACGCCGACCAGCGGCGCGAACACGCCCGACCCCGCGACGTTTGCAAAGCTGGTCCTCGCCGTGGTCCGCGCGGCGAACGTGGCCGATCGCGTGACGCTCCAATCCTTCGATTGGCGAACGCTCGTGGAAATGAAACGTCTCGCCCCCGAGATCGAGACTTCGTGCCTGACGATGCAGACGGCAAGCGAGGACACGGTGCGGCAGACGCCCGACGGCGGGCCTTCACCTTGGCACGCGGGATTTGCGCTGCGCGATTACGGCGGATCGTTGCCGGCGCTCGTGAAGGCGGCTGGCTGCGGCACCTGGTCGATGTTTTGGCGCAATCTGACGCCCAAGGATCTCGCCGAAGCGCACGCCCTCGGGCTCAAGGTCCTGCCGTGGACGGTGAGCGAGCGCGGCGACATGCGAAGCCTGATCGACCTGGGCGTCGATGGCATCATCACCGACTATCCGGACCGCTTGCGCGAGGTGATGGCGGAGAAAAAGATGGCGCTGCCCTGAATGGCGCGCAAGCGGGCGCGTTCGGCCTGCGAGGACGCGCTTTAACCTAGCTCGGCAGTTTTTTAGCGGATTTCAACCGCACCGTTCACCGTGACGTGAAGCTCTTCGTTCTGCACGACCAGGTTGCTCAATTGCAGCCCGCGCACGGCGATCGTGAAGGGCGCTGTCCTATTCGGGGCGGTCAGGGCCCGAACCGCTTCGAGGACATCGATGTGCAGCCGTGAGAGCGCATTGCCGCCAATCAGGGTTTGAAGTGCCGCAGCGACCATCGGCGTATCCGCGGCTTCCACGCGAACGTCTTCCAGCGCAGCTTGTTGCGCGTGCAGGACAGGCCGGGCCGAGAGCATGATCGCGCTCGGTTCGGTTGCCGATTGGCAAACTCCCCCGATCAGCGCGCCGATCCGTCCGGCAAAGCGCGCTCCGACGAAAACGCGGCCCTCCCTGAACGATACGATAGGATTCTCCAGGT
This sequence comes from Casimicrobiaceae bacterium, assembly GCA_050742615.1. Lineage (GTDB taxonomy): Bacteria > Pseudomonadota > Gammaproteobacteria > Burkholderiales > Casimicrobiaceae > PALSA-1003. The sequence continues at coordinate 8,194 of JBOIGD010000144.1, forward strand.
ACGGATCACTACAGCGGTCAGGCTTCTGCAGGTAATAGCGGCCCTTGTCCTTGAACACCTGCACCTTCAGGGCTTTTGCGACCGTTGAGGCGTGCACGACGAGGTCGAAGGCGTGTGCGCTTGGCGCGGCGAGGGCGAATGTCGACGCCAACAGCAAAGTCGACACTTTCAGTTTCGCGGGGGGTATCACAGGTCGTTCCTTCAATAGCAGCCACCGCGCCGACGTCAGTGCGGAACTTCCCCCAGCACCGTACACCGCCTGATTACCCGGCCCTGCGTCGCCGGATCGTAGGCGGTCGCGCGATGCATGACGCAGCGGTTGTCCCAGACGATCAGCTCGCCGGCCGTCCAGCGGTGCTCGTAGGTGAGGTCGGGATGCACGGCCAGCGCGTTGAGCTCCTCGATCAGCGCGCGGCCCTCGCCGTAGGGCATGCCGACGATGTACTCGGCGTGATCGCCGAGGTAGATGCACTTGCGGCCGGTCTCGGGGTGCGTGCGCACGATCGGATGGTCGACCGGAGGCTTCTCGCGCCGCTGCGCCTCGGTCAGCGGATCCTCGCCATGGTGGCGATTGCGCGAAAAATCCAGGTTGTGCACGGCGCGCAAGCTCGCGATGTGCGCCTTCCACGACGCGTCGAGGCGGTCGTACGCGCCGTACATGTCGCAGAAGTGCGTCTCGCCGCCGTTCTCGGGCATGACCTCGCCGTAGATGATCGTCGCTTGCCCGGTGACGCGTTGCCACGACCCGTCGGTGTGCCAGGCGAGCGTGCCCTTATCCGGATGCCGGCCGTTGGGCTTGCCGTCGGCGTCGAGATTCGAAAGCCGGAAGAGCTCGGGATAACCGTCGGCGTGGTATTGGTTCATGACATGGACCTGCACCTCGCCGAAGCGGCGCGCGAAGTTCACCTGTCGCGCCGGCGGAACGTCCTGCCGCGGAAACAGCAGCACCTGATAGCGCAGGAACGCCTGGTAGATCGCGCGGAAGACCTCGTCGCTCACGTCGTCGGCGAGCGCCACGTCGCAGATCGCGGCGCCGAGCTTCGGCGTCAGCGGGCGCAGCGCAAGGCTGCGGGATAGCTCGATGGTCGAGTTCACGGTCAGTCCCGGGTCGCAGCGGTCACGGCGGGCAGATATAGTTGGCACCGCCCGGAGCCCTGAAGCAGCCGACCGACTCCGGCAGCAGCTGCTTCGGCAGCCACAATATCACCTTGGGAAACATGACCGTAAACCCGATCGTCAGGAAAAAGACGATGTACAGCGGCAGCGAGCGCACCACTGCCTTGCCGAACCCGACCCCGACGTACTTGGACGCCACCAGCAGCGACAGCCCGTACGGCGGCGTGACCAGCCCGAACACCAGAGTCGCGATGATGACCACGCCCATGTGCAGCGGATTGATATTGCCCACCTCGGCGAGCTTGCGGATGATTGGCATGAAGATGATGATCGCCGGGACGGCGTCGATGAAGTCGCCGACGATGACGAACACTCCGACCAGCAGCAGCATGATGATCGCGCCGTCGTTGCCGGCGAAGCCGGTGATGTAGCCGGCGACGATGTCGGGGCCGCGCAGGTAGGCGACCATCCAGCCGAACGCCGAGGCGCCCGCCACCGCGCCGAGCGGCAGCGAATAGAGCAGGCCCGCGTACATGAAATCGCGCGGCAACTCGCGAACGTGCGTGGGGTTCAGCAGCGGGATCAGCACGACCAGGATGTAGACGCCGGCGACCATGCCGGCCTCGGTCGGCGTGAACCAGCCGGAGAGTATGCCGCCCATGATGATCACCGGGATCACCAGCGGCAGCGCCGAGCCGCGCGCCGCGACGACGACCTCGGTGAACGGCGCGCGCTTTTTCATCACGCCCACCGGTCCCCAGAAATAGCTGTAGATCATTAGCCCGATGCCGATCAGCACGCCGGGAACGACGCCGGCGAGGAACAGGCCGCCGATCGACACGTCGCCGGTCGCGCCGTAGACCACCGCCATGATGCTGGGCGGGATCAGGTTGGCCATCGTCGAGGCCGAGGCGATCAGCGCCGCGGTGAAGGCGCGGTCATAGCCTTCCTTCGCCATGTCGTGCGCGATCGTGCGGCTCAATACCGCGACGTCGGCCACCGACGAGCCCGAGATGCCGGCGAAGAACATGCTGAAAAGGGTCACCACCTGCGCAAGGCCACCGCGCAGGTGTCCGACCAGCGTCTGCGACAGCCGGATCATCCGGGTCGCAACGTCGGACGCGGCCATCAGCTCGCCGACCAGCAGGAAGAAAGGCACCGCCAGCAAGGTCTCGGAATCGATGCCGTGGAAGAGCTGCCCGATCATCGACTGCATGCTGATCTGGGTGAAGGCGGTTGCCGCCAGCACGCCCGCGATCAGCGCGAAGACCACGGGCACGCCCATGTAGCCGAAGACCAGGAACAGCAGCGTCATCATCAGCAGGACGCCGGAGTGGCTCACAAGATCGCTTCCCGCGTGTCGTCCTTGTCCTCGGGACCGGCAAAGCCGTGCTTCCAGCCGTTGACGAGCTGCTCGACCGTGAACAGCGCGATCAGCGCTCCGGCGATCGGCACGATTGCCGTGTAGACGGTCAGCGGAATCAGCGACGGCATCCGGAAGCTGCCGAGATCGAGCAGCGCATTCTGCGTCCCGCACCAGACGATGACGAGGGCGACGACAAGGGCGACGAGGCGGTTGATGATCTCGATGGCGTTGCGCGGCGCACCGGTCATCCGCTTGGTGATCTCGGTCAGGTAGAAATGATCGTTGCGCCGCGTGGCCGCGGCCATGCCGATGAACACGCCCCAGGCGAAGAAGGCAGTGGTGACCTGCTGCAGCCACAGCCACGGCGCGCCGATCGTGCGTGTGACCACGTCGCACAGCACGGTCAGCGTGAACATGAAAATGCTCGCGCCGCACAGGATCATCAGCAGCGCCTCCAGCGGGTCCAGTGCCTTCCACTTGAGCTGGCGGTGTCGCTGCAGAATCAAGGCGCGGTAGTCAGCCATCTCATCCCTCCGCGGTGGATCGACCGGCAACAGACCGGAGTCGCGGCGCCGTGGCGCGGCGACTCCGGTCGGGGAGAGCGGGCTACTTTACGTCGCGAACGAGCTGCAGCAGCTTGACGGCGTGCGGGCCGAGCTCCTTGGCGATCTCGTCCTGCACCGGCTGCGCGGCCTTGATGAAGCCGGATTTGTCGACGTTCTCGACGACCTTGACGCCCATCGTCTTCAGCTTGTCTTCGGAATCCTTCTCCAGCTTCATCGCCATCGCCGGCTCGCGCTTCGCCACTTCGTCGGCGGCCGCCTGCACCCATCCCTGCTGCTGCGGCGTCAGGCTGTTCCAGGTCTTGTCGCTGACCCAGATGCAGTTGTTGTTGGCCTCGTGCTCGGTCATCGACAGGACCGGAGCGACCTCGTAGTGCTTGTTGGCGAGATAGACGTTGACGCCGTTCTCGGCAATGTTCACGACGCCGGTCTGTAGCGAGGTGTAGACCTCGCCGAACGGCATGTGGACGGTCTGCGCGCCGTAGGCGGGAAACAGCGTGTCCTCGGTCTTGGTCGCCTGCACGCGCACTTTCTGGCCCTTGATTTCGTCGATGTTCCGGACTTCCTTCTTGCTGTACATGTTGCGCAGGCCCATCGTCATCAGGCCCAGCACGTGGGCACCCTGGACCGAGTCCTTGATCATCGCGCGGAATTCGGCGGAGACCGCCGGATCGGCGAGGACGTGCTCCAGATGCTGCTTGTCGCGGAAGATGTAGTGCAGCGAGAACACGCCGGCCTGCGGCGCCACGCTCGAGGCATTGGCTGTCGACGTGATGACGAAGTCGATGTCGCCGGCGCGCATCTTCTGCAGCATCTGTGGTTCCTGGCCGAGCTGCGCGCCGGGGAACTGGTTGATGCTCATCGTGTTGTGGCTCAATTCCTTGAGCTTGGCGTCGAACATGTTGGCGGCGATGCCGTAGGCCGTGGTGGTCGGCTGGTCATAGGCAAAACTGAAAGTGCGGGGGGTCTGCGCGGATGCGCCGGCGATCCAGCCGGCCGTCGCGGCAACGGTCAATGCGCCGAGCATTGCCCTGCGGCAATAGGTGATCGTATTCATGGGCGTTCCTCCTCGTGCTGGGTTGCCCGGGATCTCACGTCCGCTGTCGGGCCGGGTGTTCACCGCGGACGATAGCGGGCGCCCGCCAATAATGCAATAAGCAATCGATCATTTAATGCCGCGGTTTGGGCCCCGGCGGCCGGGCGGGACGACCGGATGCGCGGCCACGGCAAGCGCGGGGCGACGACAACGCGATGAGCCCGGCGATCGTCACGCCAGCCGCCGAACTGCCGTCGCGGCGAAGGCCGCGATCCAGGCCCGCAGCTTCAGAGATTGCAGAACGTCAGCTCGAACTCGACGTCGCCGTCGTAGACCGAGCCGCGATCCATGCCGGCGATGCCGATGAAGCGGATGTTGAGCGCGTACTTGTTGGCGCTGATCTCGGGCACGCAGGGGAGCTGGGTCGGCAGCGCGAGGCGCAGGAGCTGCGCCACCTTCGCCGTCGTCAGCATCAATTGAAACACGCCGTGATACGCGGTGTGCGTGCTGGTCTTGCCGTTTTCGCGCAGCAGCCGAAGGATGATGGTCAGGCCGCCGTGAATCGGCAGCAGCGGCGCGAGCCAGCCTTGCAGATCGTGCTGGCGCTGCTGCGGCGCGAGGTGCAGCCAGTAGTGGTACGCCGGCAGGTCGAATTCGCACACGCCGCCGGGAATCGCGGTGCGCTGCTTGATCGCCATCAGCCACTCGTTGTCGCGCAGGTGCGCGCCGACCTTGCCGGCCAGCGACAGCAGGCGGGTGCCCACGCCGTCGATCTCGGCGAGCAGCGCGTCCAGCATTTCGCCGTCGATCGCGGGGTTGTTGCGCAGCGGCGCCAGCAGCTGCCGCTGCCGCTCCAGCTCCTGCAGGATGTCGGTCTTGAGGTCGGCGCGTGCCGCGACGTCGGTGATCTCGAACAGCGCGAGCAGCGCCGCGTGGTGGGCCGCGGGCGTGGTCTCGCTGGTGAAGAACAGCGCGCGCGCATACAGCCCTTCGAGCCGCATCAGCGTGCGGACGCGCTCGTTCAGCGGGTGCTCGTAGCGGATCACGGTTGGCGTCCGGTGGGTGTCGACCGGGTCATTGCGCCGGCACCGCTGATCCGGCGAGCGCCCGGTAGCGCCGATCGAGGTCGGAGACCTGCGGCCGTATCGCTTCCGGCGGTCCGGCATTGTCGACGACGTCGTCGGCCGCGGCCAGGCGGGCGTCGCGGCTTGCCTGCGTCGCCATGATCGCGCGCACCTCGGCCGGGGTCATGCCGCTCCGTGCGACGACACGCGCGACCTGCGCGTCGCCGGGGCAGTCGACGACCAGGATGCGGTCGACGATCGGCACGAAGCCGCCGCCCTCGAGCAGCAGCGGCACGACGACGATGCCGTACGGGCCGCGCCACGCGGCGATCTCGCGCCGTGCCGCGGCGGCGATCAACGGATGCAGCGCCGCTTCGAGGCTCGCGCGCGCGGTCGCGTCGGCGAAGACGCGGCCGCGCAATCGCGCGCGGTCGATCTCGCCGCCGGGCAATAGCGCGACGTCGGGAAATCGCGCGCGGATCGCGTCATAGCCGGGCTGGCCCGGCGCCGAGAGGTGGTGGGCGATCGCGTCGGCGTCGACGATCTCGACGCCGAGCGCGGAGAAGGCGTCAGCGACCGCGGACTTGCCGCTGCCAATGCCCCCGGTCAGGCCGACGACGAGCGTCATCGCAGGCGGTCAAGCTTCGGGAGGTTGTTTCGGGCAGGCGGTGATCACGGCTAGCCCGGAAGATAGATCGCGATCAGCGATCGCCCGAAGAACAGCGCGATGCCGCCGGCGATCGCGAGGTATGGGCCGAACGCCAGCGGAATCTGGTGGTCGCGGCCCTTGAACACGACCAGCGAAATGCCGATTGCCGCCCCGACGACCGACGACAGCAGCACGACCAGCGGCAGCATCTGCCAGCCCAGCCACGCACCCAGCGCCGCCAGCAGCTTGAAGTCGCCGTAGCCCATGCCTTCCTTGCCGCGGATCAGCTTGAACAGCCAGTAGACGATCCACAACGCCAGGTAGCCGGCGATCGCGCCGACGACCGCATCATGCAGAGTCGCGATCGGCGCGGCGCCGAGGACGTTCGCCAGCAGTCCCGCCCACAGCAGCGGCAAGGTCAGGTTGTCGGGGAGGAGCTGCGTGTCGAAGTCGATCAGCGTCAGCGCGAGCAGCGCCCACAGGAACACGCATGCGGCAAGCGCCGCGGGCGTCGCGCCGTAACGCCAGGCCGCGGCGACCGCCAGCGCGCCGCCCGCCAGCTCGACGATCGGGTAGCGGGCCGAAATCGGCGCCTTGCAGGCGCTGCAGCGCCCGTGCAGCACCAGGTAGCTGACGACGGGGATGTTCTCCAGCGCGCCGATCCGGTGGCCGCAGGACGGGCACTGCGAGCGTGGCACGACCAGGTTGTAGGTGGGACTCTCGGCAGGCGTTTCGCCGGCGAGCTCGGCGCATTGCTCGCGCCAGCCGCGCTCCAGCATCTTCGGCAGGCGGTGAATGACGACGTTCAGAAAGCTGCCGACGCACAAGCCCACGGCAGCAGCAAGAACGAGCGTGGCGGCATGATCGAAAGGCATCGGTCAGTGCGCCGTCGCGACCGCTACTCTCGTCGGCGGCGCGCCTTGCGCATTGCGCACCGGCGGCTGCCGGCGGGCGGCCAGCCTCCGGCGGGGCG